>JAJFKF010000015.1 GCA_021773365.1 Gammaproteobacteria bacterium
GTGGAGCGGTTGACCTTCAAGGACAGCACATCCACGGGGCTGAAAATCGCGCCCAGCGACCAGGTCGTATCGCTGCCGTATTTATCGTACTCGTCATAGCGCACCGCACCGGTAAACACCAACCGCTGTATCCCGGCACGGGCGTTGGCGGTACCCACCAGCGGCACCAGCAGCTCGGTGAAGGCCGCACGCTGAGTCCGGCTGACCTCGGTCTGGCTGTATGGTCCGCTGGGACCACTGCTGTTGAACTCGGACAGATCCCGCGCCCCGAGCACCGAAGCACTGGCGGTCTCGAGAGACTCATCGCGCCAGTCCACGCCGATGGCCAGATGCACATCGCCACCCGGCAGGCTGAACAATGCACGGCTGGCATTGGCCTCACCCGTGTATTCCTTGTTTGTAGCCAAAGTCCGCGGCTGCTGTGTGGCCACCAGGCTCTGCAGCAACTCGGGCGAGGTGGTCCCCAGCAAATCAACGGCAAACAGGTTCAACCCGGCATCCAACACCGCGGCGAACTCCGGTGCAAAGGTGTTGACGGGTCGGCCCTTGTGGCGCGCATCGATCTCGTCAATGGCCTGCCCCCCCGCCACGCTCCAGTTCCAACCCATGGCGGCACCGTCCAGGCTCAGGTTCCAGCGTACCACCTCCTGGGCGGACTGGAAGTGCTGGTCCGCCAGGCCTGGAATGCGCCAATGCGTGTTGACGATGGCCTCGAAGGGATTGCTGGGATGATCGGCGGGTATCCGCGCGCTGATGGCGAACGATCCGCGGGCCGCGTAAGTGTCGCGCTGTGAATAGTACGCATTGCCGGACAGCGTTACCGGCGCGCCCAGCAGGTTGAATTGCTGATCGAAACCCAGCTGCACCGTGTTGCGCTGCTGTTTGGGCAGCAGGCTCACGCCCTCGCTGGCATCCTCGTCAGTGAGGTCGCCGAAAGCTCCGTAGGCCGTCAGGTCATCGATGGTCCACATGCCATCCACACTGGTCGTAATGGTTGCGTTGTTGATAGCCTCCACCCCCATGGAGGCTGGCGTCAGTCCGACGGCTGCCAGCTCCGAAGGCAGGTAGTGCTCATCGCCGACACGATAGAAAAGAGGTTGATTGAAAACCGCTGCCGCGTAGGACCCCGGATAACGGGCCGGACTGCGCCAGATCCGCTCCGGACGGTCATCACCGTCGAGGTTGGCACGCTGGAAGTGCTCCACCGTGGCGCGCATTCGCCCGCTGCCCCAGCTGAAGCCACCGCTGGCGGTGGCAATATGTTCGTCAAAGCCGCCCTGCTGCGGCGCGCCGTACTCGTAGGTCGCCTCGGTGCCCTCGAAGTCCTTCTTCAGAATGATATTCACCACGCCGCCCACGGCGTCGGAGCCGTAGATTGCCGAGGCGCCGTCGAGCATGATCTCCACGCGCTCCACCGACCGCAGCGGAATGCCGCTGATGTCGGTGACACCACCGAAGACACCGGACTTGCCCATCCTGCGCCCGTCGAGCAACACCAGCGTGGACTCGCTGCCCAGCCCGCGCAGATTGATGCTCGCCCCGCCGGTAATGTTCACCGCCCCGTTGAAGGACATGCCCGTGCCGTTCATGCCCGCGCCGACCTCTCTGGCGCCGAAGATGTTCTGCGGCAGCTGCTGCAGCGCGCCCTCAAGCGTCACCTGGCCGGTGGCGCGCAAGGCCTCGGCGTCCAGCACAATCACATTCGCCGCCATCTGGCTGCTGGCGGTGGCGATGCGACTGCCGGTGATCACCATGGTGTTCGCGCGCTCAACCGCGTTCACCGCCTCGCTGCCAGCGCCTGTGTTCACCTCATCGCGCTCGCTGCCCGTCTCCTCGCCGCGCGCCAGGCGCAGCTGCACCGCCGCCCTGGACATGCCGTCGGTGCCGGAGTACAGCGTCGCGCCCGTGGCCGCCGCTTCCGGCTGCGAAGGCGTACCGATCTCCACCGTACCGGCGCCCACGGTCTGATAGGAAAAGCCCGTGCCGGCCAGCAGTTTCTTCAGTGCTGCGCTGATGGACATCCGCCCCGATACGCCGCTGGTCTTGTGGCGCGACACCTCCTCTGCCCGGGTAATGACTTGCACGTTGGTCTGTTTGGAGAACTGAAGCAATGCCGGCGACAACTGCTGCGCCGGAATATCCAGCTGCACGGTGCGATCGAACTCGTCCGCATGCGCCAACGTGCCAGCACCCAGCAGCGGCATGGCCAGCAACCACGCGAAGCGCCCGATGAGTGAGGTGATGAAGGACTCTTCTGAATGTTTGTTGTTCATGGACTGACTCACAGCTTGATTGCAAGGAGACGCACCCATGACGTTTCAGGATCGCGCAGACGAACTACTCGCGCGCAAATAACATGATGCGCCCGTCTGCCGCCGGCTCGGTACGGAGCTTGAACAAATGCGAGGTCGCAGTGAGCCAGTCCTCGATGCGGTCGTAGAACACGGTGCCCGTGAAGCGCATGTGCGCCACATCGGTATCGACGATGATCAGCTCGTGCTCGGCATAGCGATTGACATGCGACACCACCACCGCCAGGGTCTCGTCCTGGAAGTCCAGGCGACCGCCCCGCCAGGAGGCGGCCATGTCGGCATCCACCCTGGCCAGCACCGGCGCATTGGTGGCAGGGCCGACACGCATCTGCTCGCCGGCATTCAGGCGATACACCTGCGCGTCCGGGGCTGCATCCGCTGCGGCGGACGCACTCGCCGCCGGCGTCTGTTCAGTGGTACGCCGGCGCACATCGACAATGCCCTCGGCAACGGTCACGGTGATATGCGGGCCGCTCTTGCGCACATCGAAGTCCGTGCCGATGTCGGTCAGGTGCAGATCGCCCGCCAGTACTACAAACGGACGACGCGTCTGACGCTGCACCGAGAAATAGGCCTCGCCATCCCGCAGCCTGACCACCCGTTCGCCCATGCCATAGGACACGTCGATACGCGTACCCGCACCGAGCACCACGGCGGTTCCATCGGGCAATGCAAGCTCGCGATTCTCGCCCTTGGCGGTGAGATAGGTGGCACTGAACGGCAGGTGCTGCTGCGCGTACCACCAGGCGCCGGCGGCCAGTGCCAGCAGTGCGCATGCCGCCACGGCGAAGCGGGTCCTGCCAGTACGCAGCCCGGATTCCGCCGGGCCGTAGCGACGCAACAGCGCCGCCTTATGCACTCCGCTCAGCGCATCCAGGCCACCGGTCAGCGATTCCATTTTTTCGAACTCGGCCATGTGTGTCGGGTCGGCATGAATCCATTCCACCCAGGCCGCCACCTGCCGCGGGTCCACTTCCTCGTCGCGCAACGTCAACGACCACTGCGCCGCTCGCATGCGGGACGAGGACCCGATCTGCGCCTTCATAGCGGTCCTCCGGTTTCGTCCGTGGACAGCGCATCGAGTCGCGTGCGGCAATGCTCCAGGCCGCGTGCCACGTACTTCTGGATCATGCGGTCGGTCAGCCGCATCTGCACAGCAATCTGCTGCAGCGTGCGCCCACCAAAGTAATGCAGCGCGAAGGCCTGCCGGCACTTGTGTGGCAGCTCATCCAGCGCCGCGGTCAGCACCTGCAGGTGCTGCTCGGCAAGCACGGCGCGCTCGGGCGAAGGCCGCGTCAGCAGCGCCTCGAATACCTCCACCGGTGCCTGATCCTCACGGACCTTGCGCTGGCGGATGCGGTCAACTGCAAGATTGGCGGCAATGCGAAACAAATAGGAACGCAGGAAGCTCACCGCCCCTGGATGTTCGAGCTGCAGCAGGCGGGCATAGGCCTCCTGGGCCACTTCACGCGCGTCCATCACCGACTTCAGGCGTGCGGCCAGGAAACTCACCAGCGCCTGATTGTGCTGCTCGAACAGCTGGCGAACGCGCTCGGAATGATCCGCCGGCCCCTGCGGGCCGGGAAGGTCATCATATTCCGCATCGCGGGGCGGTTCGGGTTGTTGTGACATGGGGTCGGATGCACTTGGCGCCGTCACCACTATGACGTCTCAGCTCATCCGATGCGAACTTTTGGGGCGCGGAATGCCGATAAAGCGGCTACCGAACCTCAGGACGCCGGCTCGGGCAGCATCGCGCGCAACGTCTGCATGAACTGCGGATCAAGCTCCTGCAGCATTTCCGTACGCGCACGTACGACGCCGTCGGCGTCCAGCAAGGCGATCACCGCCGAGTGACTGAATACGCCATCGGGCAGCGGCCGGTAACGGATACCGAGGACAGCCGCCAACTCCCGCACGTTATCTTCGGCCGTGCGCGCCAGGAGCCAGTTGGAGCCTTCGGGCTGGTGCAGCTTGGCGAACTCACCCAGGGCTTGCGGCGTATCGCGCTGTGGGTCGAAGCTCACCATCACGGTTTTCAGCCCCTGGCGCTCCTGCGCGGATAGCGACTCCTCGATGTTTCGCAGCGTGACGGCGAGCAAGGGGCAAACGCCCTGACAGGAGGTGTAGAACAGGGTAATCAGTGTCGGCTTGCCACGCAGCGCGGAAAGCATGGTGGACTGGCCGTTCTGGTCGGTCAGTGACAGTTCCAGCTGATAGATGGACTCGCCCGGCACCGGCGTACCCGGAGCGATTACCTCGTGCTGATGCGTGTCCGCGCCACAAGAGGTGCTCGCTGCCACCGCCGCCACCGCCGTGACCCATATTCCGCATGTATTCTGCTTGATCATGATGCCTCCAATGCGCAACGAAATCCGAGGTTGCCTGTTGTGTAGTTGGCTTCCAGAGCACTGAGGTAGGCGATACGCATCAGCACCGCATAGTTGTCCCTGTCAGCAGTGCTCAAAGCGCCCTCGCCGCAGAACTTCAAGCGGTTCGCGCCGCCCTGTTCGCGGCTATCGTTGCTGATCAGCAATGCATTGAAGTCGAGCACCCACTCCCATACCAGTCCGTGCAGGTCCTGGAGACCGTAGTAGTTGGCAGACTCCTGGCCAACCGCCGCGAGCGGTTTCGAGGATGGCCTGGCATACCAGTTAAGAATGGTCTGGCGCCAGGCGGGGTCGCGGCGCGCGTCTGCCACAGCCGGACCCGCTGCCGCTGCGTATTCCCATTCATACCATGTCGCCAGTCGCGCGCCCCGTGACTCGCAGTACGCCTTTGCTGCGAACCAGCTTACGCGGGTAACGGGCTGTGCCGGCAACGCCGATTCACCCAGCCTGTCGGCGCCCTGCCAGTGGGAAAGATACTGCGCATCAGCGAACAGACGTGGAATGCGGTCACGCCGCCAGCGAGGATGCTCACGGACGAAGGCGAGAAATTCGGCGTTGGTAACCGGGCGCCGGTCCAGTCTGAAGCTGGCCAGCGCCACAGCGCGTTTACCCGGTGCGGGTGGCAGCACCGACTCGAACTTCGCCGGCCCGAGCGTGACGCTATCCGTGCCCGCGCCTCCCGTACTGGTCGCGGCCAGCGAGGTGCCTGCAAGCAGCAACAGACATACCGTCAGCCGCATAATTTTCACTCCGCCGCGCCTTCGGCTCGTTTGGTGGTTGCGCGAACCTGCGTCACTTCCTCCTTGCTCACTGCGGCGCCCTGGTTGCCCCAGCTGCTCATTGCATAAGTGAGAATGTTCGCCACCTCATCGTCGGTAAGCTGGCTCATGGGTGGCATCACCGAGTTGTACTGCTTGCCGTTGACGGTGACCGCACCCGAGAGGCCGTTGAGTACCGTTTCGATGGCCCGCCGCTTGTTAGCCATCAGGAAGTCTGATTTCGCCAGCGGCGGGAATACCCCGGGCAGTCCCTGGCCATTGCCCTGGTGGCAGACCGAGCAGGTGCCGGTGTACTGCGCCTTGCCGGCGCTGATCTGCTGTTCCTTGGTAAGGCGCCCCTGCGCCCGCGCCATGACCGCCTCGGACACCGCCGTCAGGCTGCCTGCCTTGTCACCCAGATAGTCGGCATCCACTTCCTTGCCCGAGTAAATCAGCTTGTTCTCCGGTCCGTCGGCCTTGAGCATGGCCAGCGCACCCTTGTTGAAGGCGCGGAAAATGGAATGGTCGACCAGGATATAGCTGCCGGGCACCTCCAGACGGAACTCGGCAATAGCCGCGCCCCCCGACGGAATCAGCGTGGTCTGCACGTTCTCCTGGAAGCGCGTTCCGCCTTCGAACCACACCTTGTCGAAAATCTCACCGATAACGTGGAAACTCGAAACCAGATTCGGCCCGCCATTGCCCACGTACAGCCGCACTGTCTCACCGGTCTTTGCCTGCAGGGCCTTGTCGCCCACCAGCGCCCCTTCCGAGCCGTTGAACAGCACGTAGGTGGGGTTCTCGTCGATGGCCTTCTGCATGTCGAAGGACTGCAGACCTTTCTCGCGGTACTTGCCCACGGTATAGAAGTCGCCCTGCATCACGTAGTACTCGTGATCAACTGGCGTCAGTCCCTCGGGCGGTTCCACCAGTATCAATCCATACATGCCATTGGCCACATGCATGCCCACCGGCGCGGTGGCACAATGATAGACAAACAAGCCCTGGTTGAGCGCCTTGAAAGTGAACTGGGAACGATGTCCCGGCGCGGTAAATGTTGAACTGGCGCCACCGCCAGGACCCGTAACGCCGTGCAGATCGATGTTGTGCGGCATCTTGCTGTCCGGGTGGTTGAGCAGATGAAACTCCACCGTGTCGCCCTGACGGATGCGGATGAAGCTGCCCGGCACGGTGCCGCCGAATGTCCAGAACGTGTACGTCACGCCCTCGGAAATCTCCTTCTCCAGTTCTCGTACCTCCAGTTCGACGATGACCTTGGCCGGATGGCTGCGATTGAGCGGCGGCGGTACATCCGGTGGAGAGGTGAGAACGGCCTTGATCGGCTCGCCCTGGGGAGGTCCGAAGTCACCGCTTGCCGAGCCGCCGGTATCGGTCACAGCGGAGCCAGCGGCTGGATCATCGGAGGAACGGGTGCAGCCGGTGGTCATGGACAGGAGCAGGACGAGAAGGAAGGAAAGGAGTGTTGACGTACCGATATTCATGCGGGCACCCTGATTTGCTCAAAGACTGGAGGACGTGGCGCGCTGGGCGTTTTGCCCCGGGAAACACTGATAGAGGTTGAGTTCGGGCATGGCGGGTCATCCGGCGCGGCGTGCGGCGATTCTTCGGGCTCCTCACTTTCTGGACGCTCAGCATGCGGCACGGGCCCTGCGGACACCTTGACGTGGGTCAAGCAGGAACGTGGATAACACGTTACGCAGGTGTCACGCCAGGAAAGCCGCACTTGACGCGGATCAGGGTCATGTTCGAGCGTGTGAGCCAGTATCGACATATGAACATCAATCTTGCATGGCCACCATCCGGCCGGATGAAGTGCAGCTTCCCGGCGAATCTGGTCACGGCGCGGACTTATTAGAGGAAACATCATGGCGTACTCGCGCAGCCGCGCCACACGACGCTGGGTGCCTTTTGCCTACGGCTTCAGACCGTTCTTCCTCGCCGCCCTGGTCTACGCACCGCTGACAATCCTTGTGTGGCTTGGAGTGCGGGCGGCCGGCTGGATGCCCCTGGAACATTTTCCGCCGCAGCTATGGCACGGCCATGAAATGATCTTCGGATTCGTCGCCGCCGCCATCGCCGGCTTCCTGCTCACGGCGGTACCCAGCTGGACGGGCGCGCGCGGCTATGCGGGAGCGCCACTGGTTCTCCTCACCCTGCTGTGGCTGGCCGGTCGCCTGGCCTTTGCATTTGCTGCATGGCTGCCACAGCCGATGATCATGGCGATCGACCTGCTGTTCTTTCCGGCGCTGATTGCACTGCTCGCTCCGCCATTGCTGCGTGCACGCAATCGCAATACTCCGCTGCTCCTGGTGCTGGTGGCGCTGTGGTCGGGGAACATCGTCTTCCAGTACGCACTGCTGCATGCCGACGTCCTGCTGGCAATGACGGCACTACGCGTGAGCATCGATGTCGTGCTCCTGCTGATTACCGTCATTGGCGGCCGCATCGTACCGGCGTTCACCGGCAATGCATTGCGCCGGCGCGGAATCGAGACACCGGTTCGCAGCAGGCCATGGCTGGAAGTCACCGTTATCGCAGCCATGGCACTGAGCATCGTGATCGATGCCGTGGCGCCATTCGGCCTCGCCGCCGCCTCAGTGGCAGCCGTGGCCGCGTGCGCCCACGCCTTGCGGCTCGCGGGCTGGCAGAGCATGCGCACCCTGAAGGAACCGATTGTCTGGGTGCTGCATGTGGCGTATGCGTGGCTGACGGTGGGCATGGCACTGAAGGCCATCCATCTGGGCCTGAATGTGCCCTGGTCAGCGCAGTGGCTGCATGCCCTGACCATGGGTGCCATTGCGATGATGATTGTGGCAGT
This sequence comes from Gammaproteobacteria bacterium, assembly GCA_021773365.1. GTDB lineage: Bacteria > Pseudomonadota > Gammaproteobacteria > Steroidobacterales > Steroidobacteraceae > JAJFKF01. The sequence continues at coordinate 8,300 of JAJFKF010000015.1, forward strand.
GGTGACCCGCGCGACGTTGGGTCATACCGGCCGGGAGCTGGCGGTTTCGCCCTGGGTGGCCACGGGCTATGTACTGCTTGCGACAGCCACATTGCTACGGGTGTTCGGCCCCTCCGCGACGATGGGATATGAATGGACGGTACGAATGGCCGGAACGTTGTGGATCGGAGCCTTTGCGCTGATCGTGGCGGTGTACGCACCCATCCTGCTGCGGCCGCGAATCGACGGACGACCGGGCTGACACGACAACCGGCGGGATGATTAGCGTGCCAGCTGATCTGCATCAAGGCAACGCACCCGAGGCGCGGCACACTGCCGCCATGGATGCGATTCCGCCCATTGATGCCGGGCTGCTGCGCCGCTATGAGCGGCCGCATGGGCGCGATCCTCTGTGTCTCATCGCACCGCTGCTTGACGCGCGGTTTGACGAGGCACAGCTGCGCAGCGAGATCAGTCGCAGCAACGCGGACCCGATTCCGCGGGAGTTGTCGCTGTATGTGCATGTGCCGTATTGCTTCCGTCCGCGTCTCTGCTGTTTCGGCGCACAGGTCATCAGTAGTCGCAGCCACGGCAGGGGCAGCCCCTACGTCGAACGGCTGGTGCGTGAGATCGGCCTTCTGGGCCGGCTGTTCGACCGTGACCGTGATGTCGTGCAGCTGCATCTGGGCGGCGGGAGCACGAACTTCATTTCGTCACCGGACATGAGCGCACTCATGGACAGTCTGGAGCACCAATTTCACTTTGGTCCCGACATCCGCCGCGAGTTTCTCATCGAGCTCGATCCGCAGTTTCTCGAGCCGGGAGAGGTGCAAGCATATGCCGACCTGGGTTTCAATCAGGTCAGCCTGGGGGTACAGGAGTTCGACCCCGTGGTTCAGCGCGCCGTCAACCACGCCCAGAGCGCCGAACAGATGCTGCGCGCCTTCGATGCGTGCCGCGACAGCAGCTTTCGCTCGGTCAACGTGGACCTGCTTTATGGCAGGTCCGGACAAACCCCGGCAGGCTTCGCACGCACACTCGATACCGTGCTTGCTGCGCGACCCGATCGCCTGACCGTCTATAACTATTCCCGCCTGCCGGAAGCCAGCAGAGCACAGAATCATGGCGACACGGCGCAATCACCGGACGCGGAACTCAAACTGGAGCTGCTGCGCCTGGCACTCGATAGGCTGTCCGCCGCCGGTTACCGTCACATCGGTATGGAGCACTTCGCGCTGCCGGAGGACAGTTTGGCGCGCGCGCAGACTGCAGGCAAGCTGCAGCGGAGTTTCGCAGGTTACACCACCCACGCACGGTGCGACCTCATTGGATTGGGCGTGAGTGCCATAAGCCACATCGGCGACAGCTTCAGTCAGAACCTGCGCGATCTGCCCGCATGGGAACGCACGCTGGACGAGGGTCGCCTGGCTCTTTGGCGCGGAGCAGTGCTCGACGAGGGTGAAATCCTGCGCAGCGAGATCCTCCAGGAGCTGATATGCCGGGGAGAAATCGACGTGGCCGGGATTGAATGCCGGCATGATATTGACTTCGCGGAGTACTTTGCCGCGACGCTGACGGAACTGCGGCCGCTGGTTGCGGGCGGACTGGTCACCATCGAGCCGGGTCGGATTGCCGCCACGTCGCGGGGGCGGCTGTTCATGCGTATCATAGCCATGTGTTTCGAAAACAAGCCATAGCAGACGACGGCAACGAATTCAGGTTCTGCAGCACCTGCGCCTTCTCGGCCGCCTGCATGGAAAACGGCTATGACAAAAGCCAGCTGCGTGACCTGCACATGCTGGTTGAACACATCGGCCCCTTTCGGGAGGGTACGCACCTGTTCCGCGAGGGCGATGCCTTCAACGCCATTGCCGCGGTGCGCGGTGGCACAGTCAAGACCTATGTCACCGACACCGCTGGCCGGGAGCAGGTTCAGGGCTTTTTCCTGCCCGGCGAGGTGATCGGGCTGAACGCGATCTCCAGCAACCGATACCCGTGCAACGCGGTCGCCCTCGATGCCGTGACACTTTGTCGATTCTCGTTTCCGAACATCGCCGCCCTGGCGCGGCGCCTGCCCGGTCTGCAAGAGCACCTGTTTCGCCTGTTGAGCCAGGACATTGGCAAGGCTGCGCTCCTGGCCGGCAACTACACCACAGACGAACGCATGGCAGCGTTCCTGCTCACTCTTTCGCGGCGCTATGCCGCACGCGGTTTTTCAGCTCACCGCTTCTGCCTCACCATGAGTCGCACGGACATCGCCAACTATCTGCGGCTGGCACCGGAGACCATCAGCCGTGTGCTTCGCCGCTTCCAGGATGAGGGACTGATCAAGGTGGAGCGCCGTGAGCTGACGCTGACCGACGCAGCACGGATTGAGGAACTGGCGCGCGCCGTCCTGCGCGGCTGATCGGGACCGGGGTATACCCATCCGGGAAAGTCCACGAATGGAAACACATCAGCCGAAGGACGCCGCCAGCGCACGCACCTGACAGCCTGGAAATGATCGAGCTCTACCCGCAAATCAAACATCTGCACATCCTGATGGTAACGCTCAGCGGCACGCTGTTCGCGATGCGTGGCGCCGGCGTGCTGCTGCACGGACGCTGGCCCATGTCCCGACTCGCGCGCTGGGCCAGCTACGCCATCGACACGACATTACTCACTACAGCACTCATGCTTCTCACAATTCTTCCGTGGACCGCATTCTCCAACGGCTGGCTGGCCGTAAAGCTGACTCTGCTGGTGGCGTATATCGTCCTTGGTACTTTTGCATTGAAGCGCGCTCGCAGCATGCGTACTCGCGCCATTCTATTTGCATTGGCACTGCTGACTTACGGATGGATGATCACCAGTGCGCGAGCTCATCATCCGATGGGGATCTTCGCGACATTGCATTGATCGACGAAACATCAGCGCCCATCGCGGTGGGCTGACTTTTCCAGGCCAGTCACTCTCGACTTCTTTCTCGACCTTGCTAACCTCAACTGTTCCGTCCGGAATGGCAGCCGCTTGGCTCTATTTGTTACTGCACCATCGAGCGGATTACGCAGCCTTATGAAGAAGTTTTACTTGACGCACCTGCTTTTTCATCCGCGCCCCAGCCTCCTTCAAGTCATAGTCCATCTGAAGATTCAGCCAGTATTCGGGGGTTTGGCCAAGCGCCTTACCGAACAGAAGCGCAACCTCTGCCGTTACCGGACGAGTGCCGTGGATAATATGGGAAACGCGCATCTTCGAGACACCCAGCGCCCGCGCGAAATCAGCCTGGGAGATTTCCAGCCCCCCCAGAACCTCCTCCAGGAACTCACCCGGATGAACAGCCGGCAAACCATTGTGTTGCGTCATAACCTGTAACTCCGTGGCGGCATTCACCTGCAACAGGCGCCTGACCGCGCGAGCCCGAATATCTGGTGGCAGCCGCCGCGCCCTGCCTGTACGGAAGAACTCCTCGGTTTCGGCGCTGGCGAACGTCCTTATCACGAAGGTATCGTAAACGTTCCGTTTACGCGAATCAATTCGTTGAGACATGGGCGGGTGGAAATGGTGCCCCGAGCAGGATTCGAACCTGCGACCTATCGCTTAGGAGGCGATCGCTCTATCCCCTGAGCTATCGGGGCGACCTGTGACCGGCTGGCGGGCGCGGGTACGCGCCGCGCGGGACCGGCATGCTATCACAGCAGCCCCGCGCTCCTCGGCACCCGCACCACCACCGTCCCGGCGATCTTGTCATGCCAGGCCTGGCGCTGGCCGTCGAAGGCGATCCACAGGAATCCCAGCCCTGCCGCAGCCAGCGACAGGAAGCAGCCCAGTGCGCGCACGATGGCGGTGGCCCAGTCAACGGGCCGATCATCAACCCGGACCACCTGCAGCTGGAAAACGATGCCACCGATGGTTGTGCCGCGCAGTTGCCACATCGCCGCGCCGTAGATCGCCAGCAGCAGCAGCCAGCCACCACCGAGGGTGGGCAGGAAGGCGAATACGATTCCCACCAGGATGACATCGATTGCCAACGCACCCATGCGCACCCAGAAACCGGCACGCGGCAGGCTGGCAAGGGCGGCGGTTGCAGCAACCGTGGTCTCAGGACCGGCAGCCGTACCTGCAGTGGTATTGGCGGTCGTATCGGCGGCCGTATCCGCAGGCCCGGAACCTGCGCCTGCGGCGGCAGACGCGGCTGCGTTGTCAGCCTGCGCGCCACCGCCCGCGGAGGGCGATGCAGACGGTGGCGGCGCCACCGCGTCGCTGCCGCCATTGCCGCCCCTGGCGCGCGCCATAAGAATAAGCGTGTAGACGACCACGCCCAGCCCGAGGATGCCCAGCAGCTTGTAGACAATGAAGCCCAGGATTGGCACCAGGTACAGCGCTAGGACAATGATGCCGCCCAGCAGCACGGCCATTGCGGTATGCGCCAGCGGACTGTTGCCAAACAAACCGATGATACGACGGCCGATGAGCGCCAGCATCACCACCTTGCCGAACAGGCCGGCGCAGAACAGGGAAAAGCCCAAGAAGGGAATCAGGGCGATACCAACGACGGTGACCAGCAGCAAAACAAACATCAGCGGCGTGAGCAGCATTGCAAGTAATGCGGCCAGCACAGACCGGCCCGGTCGCGTCTCGAAGGTCTGCGCGCAACGATCCACCGCGCCACGGAACACAAACGCCATCAGCACGTACAGCGCCAGAAAGCCCAGGGCCACCCACCAGGCCCAGCCCAGTCCGGGTGCAAGCGCCAGCGGGCGGCCGTACATGACGCATTCGCGGAACCAGATTCGCAAACCCTCGAAGCCGCTGATCTGGCCCGTGGCCACCAGCTGCGTCCCGCCGGCGATCTGCGCCAAGGCGTCGCGCTCAAGCGTGCCGCCCACCACCACCACCTCGCCACCGATGTCGGCCTGCGGGCCAAGCTCCATGCTGCCGAGCACCGCCACGGCATCGCCATCGATGCGGCTGTTGATGTACAGATTGCCGCCGATACTCACTACCGAGTCGCCCACCGGGCCGGTAACCCGTGAGTTGCCCATTATGGACACCACCGCGTCATCCACCACACCAGCGCTGGTGACCGAGCCGAGAACGGCCACTACCGCATCGGCGTGTTCCCCCTCCGCCAGCATCGCATCACGCCCGATGGACACTACGGCGTTGCCGCGGCTGTGCCGCCCATACCTGCGCGTGGTGACTTCCACCTCTGCGGCCTCCGTGCCCACCTGTTCCTGCTTCATCGCGGGAATACCGACCGGCGATGTGCCAGCAGGCGGTTCGCTGTCCTGCGCCAGGACCGCGGTGCAAATTAGCGCCAGAATGGAAAGCAGAACTCGGCGAATTGCAGTACTCATTTATATAGCGTCCTGTAGGCGGCTGCGCCGAGCCCGAAGAAGGCGGCATACAACGTCACCCCTGCGAAGGCAACGGCAATCAGCCAGTGCATGGGAATACTCTCAAACAAAAATGCGCCGGTGCGGGTGATGGGCGCGAAAACCCTGCCGGCGGTTTCCAGCTGCGACACCGGCAGGACATCCGCCAGCGACACGGCCTGAATCGATCCGATCAGCCAGGCCGTGACCCCGATGGCCGTCTTCACCAGGCCGGCACACACCAGCAGAAATGCCACACGCGGCAGCAGCGGCCAGCGCAGAAAGCCTTGCTGCCACCACGGGCGTGCCGCGCGGTCGCCGATCTCCGCCAGCACCCGCGCCTGCAAGGTTGCCGGTGCATGCAGTGAAGGCTGGCCGCGCAATGTGCGCTGGATCAGTCGCTCTAATGCCATCTGTTCCTGCTCGTTTGTCATTGCATCAGGCTCATGGCCAGCGCCGTGCGGGCGCGGGAAATATCGGTCTTGACCTTTGCCAGCGAGATCTGCAGCTTCTCGGCGATCTGCTGATAGGACATCGCCTCGAAGTGATACAGCACCAGCGGCACCCGCCGGTGCGTGGGCAACTGCTGGATGGCCGCCTCCACCCGCGCCTGGCGCTCCTGTCCCTCGACCTCATCGAGCAGGGTTTCCGGCACCGCAAAGGGCAGTTCGCCCGCCTCGTCTTCCGCGTCCGCCGCCCGGCCCATTTCAGAAAAGAACCGCCAGCGACGCCGGTAGCGGGACAGGTGATTGAGGCTGAGATTGGTGGTCACGGTCTTCAGCCAGCCACCGGCCTGGGCGCTGCCGCGAATGCGGTCAAAGTGCTCCCAGGCCTTGAGGAATACCTGCTGGGCGATGTCCTCGGCATGGCTGGGATCGCCGCTGAGCCGCGCGGCGGTGCTGTAGACCATATCCTGATAGGCACGCATGAACATCGTGAATTCGCCTGGACAGCTGGGTTTCTCGGTTGGCTTGGACACTGGTTTCGATTCGCTTGATCCCAGAACCCCGATGTGACGGAAAAGTTGCGGCCGGCGGCGTGAAAGAGGACCGCAAGTAGTTGGTTGTTTACATTTCAGTCAGTTACAATGCCGCCCCTCGTGTGGGGCGGTAGCTCAGCTGGGAGAGCGTCGCGTTCGCAATGCGAAGGTCGGGAGTTCGATCCTCCTCCGCTCCACCAATTCCTCTACGGCGCCCTATCCCAGGCGCCCATCCCGATGCCCGGTGCGGTTCATCGCGCGGGCAACAGGCGGATCATACGCCCCCCCCTCTAGGTGGCCACGACATGACTGCACTCAGTGCGCGCCCCCTGCTATCCTCACCAGCATCCATCATGAAATTGCTACTTATAGAAGACGACCTGCAGGCCGCCGAATACCTGGGCAAAAGCCTGAAGGACAGCGGCTACGATCTCGAGCACGCCGCTGACGGGCGCGAGGGCCTGCGCTGCGCCGGGAAACGCGGCTTCGACCTGATCATCGCCGACCGCGGCCTGCCCTACATCGATGGCCTGACCATCATCCAGACGCTGCGCAAACAGGGCGACCTCACTCCCGTGCTGATCCTCTCCGCGCTGGGCACGGTCGATGACCGCGTGCGCGGCCTGCGTGCCGGCGGCGATGACTATCTCACCAAACCCTTCGCCTTCTCGGAGCTGCTGGCACGCATCGAGGCGCTGCTGCGGCGTGGCACTTCGTCCGGCGGCGAGGTCACGAAGCTGAAGGTTGCCGATCTGGAAATGGACCTGCTCGCCCGCCAGGTCACGCGCGCCGGCGCCGACATCGAGCTGACAACCAAGGAGTTTCAGCTGCTGGAGTACTTCATGCGCCGCCCCGGCCAGATACTCACCCGCACCATGCTGCTCGAAGGCGTCTGGGATCTGCATTTCGACCCTCAGACCAATGTCATCGACGTACACATGAGCCGCCTGCGGGGCGCCATCGACAAAGGCGCCGACAAGCCCCTGATTCATACGGTACGCGGCGCCGGCTATGTCCTTCGCGAAGCATCTTAGACTGCTGCGACTGTCCTCCGCCCGCCTGGCCATTGCCTACATGGCTGTCTTCGGCGCGGGCATCTGCATCCTGCTGGCGCTGGTGTACTTCCTTACCGTGCGCGTGCTTGATCGCGAGACCGACGCCATCATCCAGGCCGAGTACAGCAGTCTCCATGATGACTTCCATCATGGCGGTGTCCCGCAGCTCATTCACACGCTGCGCCTGCGCATAGACGACTGGGGCCGCGCCAACACCATCTACCTGCTCGCCGATGCACGGGGAAAGCGCATCGCCGGCAACATCAGCCAGTGGCCGCGAGACGGCACCATGCGCGAGGGCTGGTTCGAGTTCAATATCGCCGAACGGGAGGATGGAAAAAGCGGCACCCATCCTGTGCGCGGACGCACGGTTCTGCTGCCGGGTGGCTACCTGCTGCTTGTCGGCCGCGATCTGATCGAACGCCAGCGTTTCTTCGAGAGCCTGCGCATGGCTCTGCTTGTCGGCGTCGGACTGTGCATTCTACTGGCGGCAGCGCTAGGCTTTGCCTACCGCTGGCGCGTACGGCGGCGGGTACTGGCGGTCGCCTCCACCTGTGAATCGGTCATGGGTGGCGACCTGTCCCTGCGGCTGATGCTGGACGGTTCGCATGATGAATTCGACGAACTGGCCACGGCGGTCAACCGCATGCTCGAGCGCATCGAACAACAGACCAACACCCTGCGTACGACTTTCGACAGTGCCGCGCACGACCTGCGCGCGCCGCTGTACCGGGCGCGCGTGCGTCTGGAAGACACCCTGGAGCACGCTGACGTGGGCTCCGCGGTGCGCGCCACCATGGAGGCGACCATCGGCGAGCTTGAACGCGTACAACGCACGCTCGGCACCCTGCTGCAGATTGCACAGGCCGAGGGCCAGGAGTCGCATGCCGCCGCCGATCCGATCGACCTGGCCAACCTGGCCCACGAGCTGGTGGAACTGTATCAGCCCGAGGCCAGCGCCCGGCGACTGGAACTGCACTGCGAGGTGCCGCCGACGGTCATGATCCGTGGCAACCGTCAGTTGTTCGCCCAGGCGCTGGTCAACCTGCTGGAGAACTCATTCAAGTACGTACCTGCGGGCGGACGGATCGAGGTCAGGGTCAGCGCCGCCGCCGACGCGGTCACGCTGGAAGTGGGCGATGACGGCCCCGGCATACCCGAGGCACAGCGCACCGAGATCCTCAAACCCTTCGTGCGGCTGCAGCGCGATCACGAACAACTCGGCAGCGGTCTCGGACTCAGCCTGGTGGCCGCGGTGATGCGCATGCATCGCGCCACACTGGAACTGCTGGACAACAAACCGGGACTGCTGGTGCGCTGCCGGATCGCGACAGCCTCCTGACCGCCGACATGATCCCTGCCGTCGCGGGCGCCGCGGTTTCGCACCTCAGAACTCCCACACCACTCCCAGCGACGGCGCCAACGGCAGCCAGTAGCGCGCGCGGCTGTCGAGCTCAATGGCGCCGTCCGCCAGCCTGCGCGCTTCGTAGCGATGACAGCAGGCATTTTGTCGATTGGCTGCGTTGGTCAATTCGGCGATAACCTGCAACTCGCCGCGCCGCAGCTCAAAGCGGCGACTGAGGCGCAGGTCGATGGAGCTGAAATCCTGCAGCCGTCCGGCGTTGCGTATGTCGGCAACGATGGCCGGCGTCACACCATCACTCACTGACGCATTCGTGTCAGGCCAGCCCGAATGCCAGACGGCGGCCATGGAAAAATCCCAACGAACACCGCTGCGATCGATTCCCGCCTGCACTGCGTGGCGCTGGTCCCAGCTGCGCGGAACATACGCATCGCCAAAGCGGTCCTCCGCATACGCGAAGGTGTAACTCATCCATGCATTCCACGATCCCACCGGTTGCCACGAAAACAATGTTTCCACCGCCTGCATGCGCGCGGAATCAGGTGCAATACGCACACGATCAAACTGCAGTTCCGGCAGCAGCACCAGTGGATCGAACAGATTCTCATAGCGTGGCCGCAACCGCTCGTAGTCTTTCCGATACAGCTCCACCCGCAACTGCGTTTGCGGGGACAACTCCCGCTCCAGACTGAAAATCAGGTGATCGGCCCGCTGGGCGGGCAGGAAGGCATCGATGCCGTCCTCGACCTGAAGTTCGTGAATACCCTGCGATTGAAAGAAACGACCCCAGCTGGCCCGCAACCGCGTGTGCTCATTGATTTCGTAGAGCAGATTCAAACGCGGACTGAACTGCTCATCCAGACCCGGACCGGTGTAGCTCTGCGCATCCCAGCGCACGCCAAGCTCGGCCGTCAGCTGTGGCAGGACACGTAGCCGCGTACTCCACCACGCAGCATACTGATTGCCCTTTGGATCAACGGCGAACTCTCGCCCAGCCGCCCGCGCCGGCGGGGGAAGTGAGAGCACGGGCAGAAGGAATTCGTCAGCAAACCGCACAAAGCTGTCATAGCGATACTGCGCACGCAGCGCACGCAGTTCCACGCCCCAGCGGTGGCGCAGCCTGCCGCTGTCCTCGCCCAGAAGACGTCCTTCGTAACGCAATCCGAAAACAGTGAACTCCCGTTCGTCGGCAACCTCGCCGGTCACGCCCACTGGGTCATCCACCGTACCGCGCCGATCATTGTCGACGGCGGTAAGGGAAGCCACCAGCCTGGAATGCAACGCGCCAGCGACATGATCCGCCTCAACCCACAGGTACTGGTTGCGGTATTCCACCGCACTGAGCTCGCGATCGCCCGTGTTCTTGAGCGTTACCCGGTCCTGGGAACCCAGCGCATTGAACGCCAGATGCAAGTTCGGAGACACCTCGATGGTGGCGCGGGCGAAGCCGTCCTGATAGTCCAGCTCGCCGAGATCAGCGCTGCTTAGATCAGCGATTTCATGCAGGTTGCTACGGCGCATCGCCGCCAGCCAGGTACCGCGCCCACCGGCAAGTGTGCCGCTCGCCAGCCCGTGGGTATGGAACACATTGAGGCCCAGCTCGTACCGACGATCGCGCGGCAGCTGCAGGGTGTGCGCGTCGACAACCGCACTCATGCGATCGCCATACTCGACCGTATAACCACCGGTAAACACATCCATGCCGCCGAGAAGCCTGGCATCCAGCAGGCTCACCGGACCGAAGAAGTTCTTCAGGTGAAACGGCTCAAACAGTCCCAGGCCATTCAACATGATCTGGCTTTCGCCTTCCTCGCCGCCGCGAATGCGGGCAAGACCGGACAGGCCGTTGCCAGCTGCGCCGGGCAGCCGCTGCACCGCGCGTAACGGTTCATCGAGCAACCGCGGCATGTTATCGACCTGCGCCGGCGTGAAATAGGCATGTGATCCCTGCGGGATCGTGGCCAGGGCATAGCGGCTGGAGGCAACCACGACTTCCTCCGGCAGCGCCCGAGCAGCGCCAGGCCGACCGGAAGGCGGCAATGCCACCACGGCAAACAACTGTCCGCTGACCGGCGCAAGGGTCATGCCATGCGGTTCCAGAATCTCCACGGCGATCTGCCGGGGATCGTGAGCCTGGGGCTCATGCAGAACGTGCAGTGTCAGCGGCACCTGACTGGTGTTGTAGACAAGCTGCAGACCGTCGGCACGCAGCTCTTCCAGAACCGCCACCACGGGGCGGCCTTCGTAACGCACTTCGACGGCCTGGACCGGCAGCGCGAGAAGCGCCAGAAACATCCCCACCCCAATTGCCATAGCAGGATGTTATCGCATTGCGCCCGCGGGCCGCCGGGCGAATTCAGTCCGCCTCAATTCTGATCTGTCCGCTACCGATGCGGCTGCGCAACGGGGTAGTCGACAACACTGCCATCATGGCCGCCTCCACCGACAGGCCATCCACCGACCCACGCAAGATGGTGCGGCGAGCCCGATCCTCGACATCGGGTGTGGCATAGCTGATCTCGCGACCCAGTTCACGACCGGCCCAGAGCAGAAACTCCGCCAGTGGCTGGTCCTCGATAGCAAAGGGCGCGGCCATGGCGACCGCCCAGCTCCAGTCTGGCGCGTCGCGCAATACTGCAGTTCTTGCGAGCAGGCCGTCCGCACCAAAAGTCAGACGCTCACCGGCGTGCGCCATTTCAGAATGGCCGTCCCTGCCGGTCAGCTCCACCCGCCCCTCCCTGACTGTAAGCTGCAACTGCGAGGCGCTCACGCGCACTTCATACTGCGTACCCAGATGACGCACCACGCCATGTGGCGTATCGATGCTCAGGGGCGGCGAGGACTGCGCCCCCTGGCGACCGGTGTCGATGTAGGCTGCGCCGGCACTCACCCACAGGCGTTGCGGGTCGATGACTCGCACCTGCGTATCCGCATCAAGTCTCAGGACGATGCCGCCGTCCAGCGCCAGTGCCGCACCGCCGTCCGCGCCGGTGATGATTTTCTCGCCCACATGCAGGACCCGTCCTGCAACGACCGCGTGCCGGGCCGACAACCAACCGGCATCGACCTGTACGGTGCCCGCAGTGCGATCAAGCCGGGCGAAGACGGACTCGCCGCCGCCCGGCTGTGACTGTGAAAACCAGAGACCGACGGCAAGCGCGGTCAGTCCGGCGGCAAGCGCAAACCCCGCCTGTCGGCGCCTGCGCGATCCCCGCCGCTCGCGCACGAAGTCCAGCCACTCCTCATGTACGGCAGCACGCACCTGCTGCTGCAGCGCCGGCGGCGGTCCGCTGCGCCTGCCGCCGGCGCGAAGCACGCGTGCCAGTTCGGCTTCGTCCCCGTCGGCCGGCAGATCGGTCTGTTTGTTTTTTTCAGTCATGAGTCTCGCTCAGGCTTCCAGGGCATTGGCCAGGTCCGCCGCGGCGGAGCCGAAAACAGTTTCCAGCGCTTCGCGAAAGGCCACCCGTGCGCGCGCCAGCAGCGACTGCGCGGCAGCATGACCGATACCCAGGCGCGTGCCGATTTCCTCGACCGAACGTCCGTCGATGTACTTCCATTCCAGCGCGTCCCCATAGCGTGACGGCAGGCGGTCGAGCACGGTCTGAATCAGCTGCCCGGTCTGCTCACGTCCATACTGCCTGTCGAGCTCATACTCCTCGGGCGCGGCAATCGATTCAACGGCGGCGCGCAACTGCGGCTGGTCATCAATCAGCACGACCCGGTCGGTCTGGCGGCGCCGGCTGCGCAGGTAATCGACAATCTCCCGCCTGCAGATCTGGCAAATCCACGTGAACATCGCCGCCTCCCCGCGATATTGATCGAGCTTGCGCACAGCCCTGGTCAGCACCGCCTGCACCACATCGCGGGCGGCATCGGTATCGCCATTCAGCCGTGGCAGGGCAAAGCGGTACACCCGAGCGAAATAACACTCGAAAAATGCATTAAACGCCTGCTCCTCGCCTGCGAGCATGCGCCGCACCAGTTCGCGTTCGTCGTTCAACCCTGGCTCCGCCTGAAACAGGTTCCTGTCATTAGACGGCGACATCAGCGCAAATCAATCGCCCACAGCGATCGGCCATAGAGACCGACAACAGCGCCCGCCCTTGCAACGAATGATTTAGCTACTCGCAACCGTCCCATTCATGCAGCCCCGTTTTCCAGCTCGACAGCGCGGAGCCCATGATGTTACCGAAACGCACAGTTCACAACGCATATTGCGCCGCGGCAGCGGTGGCGGCCATGGCTGCCACCATGACCTGCGCTTCAGCGGACCTCGATCCAGCCGCGGCCCTGCGCGCCGGGTGCTTTGCGCCGGACGGCACCCCATTGTCCGGCAAGTTGTCCGGCAAGTTGTCCGGCAAGGGACCGCTGCGCATCGGCGCCATCGACATCATCGTAGAAGAGGTGTTCGACACAACCGATCCGCAAGAGGACGGCGCCGCCTACCGCCTGGCCAACGCACTGCACTACGCCACGCGCCGGCAGACCATTCGCCAGCAACTGCTATTCAGCGAAGGCGATGTATTTGACGCGCAGCGGCTGGAAGAGTCGGCTCGGATTCTGCGCAATCGCCGTTACCTTTATGACGCCCGGGTTCAGCCCGGCTCCTGCAATCCCGAACAGCGCACGATCGACGTGCAGGTCCGGGTCCGCGACGTGTGGAGTCTGAGCCCGGGTGTCTCCTTCGGCCGCAAGGGCGGCGTCAGCACCTCGCGCATTGAGCTGGAAGACAGGAACCTGTTCGGGCGCGGCAAGCATCTGTCGTTTGCTCGCGGACAGTCGGTTGACCGCTCAACGGTCACGCTGGCCTATGACGACCCCAATCTGCTCGGATCATGGTGGCGGGCCAGCGGCAGCTACGCTGACAACAGCGACGGGCGCGGACAGTCGCTGGTGCTGGAACGTCCGTTCTATTCGCTCGACACCCGCTGGAGCTTCGGCGTTGCCGGCGCCGACATCACCCAGCGCACCCCGCGCTACGCACTCGGCGAGAAAGTGGATGAGTTCGACGAGCGCACCGAGCGCCTTTCCATCCACGGCGGATGGTCCAGGGGACTTGAACACGGCTGGACCCGGCGCTGGCTGGCCGGCGTGCGCCTGGAGCGCAGCCGCTTCACAGCCACGACAGGCGATTCCCTGCAGGCGCCACTGCCGACCGAACGTGACTTTGTCTATCCATGGATGGGCGTGGAGTTGATCGAGGATGACTTCACCATCACCCATAATCAGGACCAGATCCAGCGTATCGAAGACCTGCAGTTCGGCCGCCACCTCAGAGCCGAAGTCGGCCTGGCAACGTCCGGCTTCGGCGCGGATGGCACAGCGACACTGTTCGCGCTGAACGCTGGCGCCGGCTACCGCCTGAATTACAGCAACAACGACAGCAACGATTCACTGTTTGTAGACGTCACTGGCGCGGGACGACTGCAAGGCGGAACCCTGCGCGACACCATACTGTCGGCCACCGCGCGCTACTACCGCCGGCAAGGCAGCCGTCGCCTGCTGTTCGCCAGCCTCGAGGGCAGCCGTGCGTTCAACCTCGACCTGGATCACCAGTTGCTGCTGGGCGGGGACAGTGGCCTGCGCGGCTATCCATTGCGCTTCCAGAGCGGCGACAGCCGGGTACTGGCGACAGTAGAGCAGCGCTTCTTCACCAACTGGTATCCATTGCGACTGTTTCACGTCGGCGCCGCGGTGTTCGCTGACGCCGGACGCACATGGGGCGAGGATGTGTTTGGCGCACTCCCGAGCGGATGGCTGGCCGACGTGGGTTTCGGCCTGCGCCTGGGCAGCGCCCGTTCCGCGCTGGGCAACGTGCTGCACCTGGATGTCGCCTTTCCTCTCGGCGGCCCGCCTTCCGGTCGCGATGTGCAATTTCTCATTCAATCCAGAAAGAGCTTCTGAACATGGCTGTATTTTCCGTCCCATCCACATGGCGCGCGGCCTTCGCGCGCTTCCAGCCACTGCTCACACTGGGCGCGGTCTACATCCTCGTCGGACTGGCGCTGCGCATCGTGCTGTGGTGGCAGTTCGGTCGTGTCGACCAGGTGGGCGCGGCGGCGCTGGGCTGGATCGTTCCGGCCGGCATGCTGGCCGATGCCGTCCAGTGCCTGTATCTGCTGGCGCCCTTTGCGCTGTTTCTGTGGTTGATGCCCGATCGCTGGCACCGCTCACGCGCCAATCGTCTGTTGCTGCTGGCCGGCAGCACTGCCTGGATCTTCGGCCTGATCTTCCTGGCGGCGGCCGAATACTTCTTCTTCGAGGAATTCAATGCCCGCCTTAACCTGGTGGCTGTGGACTATCTGATCTATCCCACGGAAATCATCGGCGATATCCGCAACGAGTACCCGGTGATGCCGCTGCTGCTGACCGCGGCAACCTTCGGGCTGCTGGCGGCGTGGGCGACACGAAAGCGCCTGCTGGCGGGGACATACCAGCGCAGCGGCTGGCGGGCGCGCTCGCTGATTTTCGGTCTGTTCATCCTAGTGCTGGGCGGAGCGATCACCGGAATCAGCGCCGACAGCTTTGCCTTCTCCGGCAACCGTGTGGCCAATGAACTGACCGGAAACGGCATGGGCAGCTTCTTCCGCGCGCTGCGCACCAGCGAAATCGACTATCACACCTACTACGCCAGCGCCGACCCACAGCACAATCTGCAGGCACTCACCGCACAACTCTCCAAGGGCGGCGGCACCTTCACGCGGCTGGATGAGGGTCGGATCGACCGCACCTTTCCCGCCCGTCAATCCGGCCTGGGAAAACTCAATGTAGTGGTAGTGGTCAGCGAATCCTTCGGCGCGGAGTTCAGCCGCCTGTACGGCTCGGAACGCGACTGGACGCCGGAGTTCGACGCCCTGGCCCGTGACGGACTGTGGTTCAGTCACATGTATGCCTCGGGCACACGCACGGTGCGCGGGCTGGAGGCGATCACCGCGTCATTCCCGCCGATTCCAAGCGTCTCCATCGTGCGTCGCCCGGGCAACGAGAACATCGCCAACTGGGGCGAGGTGATGCACTCGCATGGCTACCACACCAGTTTCCTGTACGGCGGCTACGGCTACTTTGACAACATGAACCACTACTTCGGCAGCAACGGCTTCGAGGTACGCGACCGTAACGACATTCCCGAGCCGGTGCGCTTCGAAAATATCTGGGGCGTGGCTGATGAGGACCTGTTCGACATGGCTCTGGCGCACTACGACGACCTGGCCCGCGGGGAGAGGCCGTTTTTCTCCATCGTCATGACCACCTCCAACCACAAGCCCTACACCTTCCGCAGCGGCGTACCCGGCGTGAAACCCAGTGGCGGCGGGCGCGAGTCGGGTGTGCGCTATGCGGATTTCGCGCAGGGTTACTTCATCCGCAGCGCGCGCGAGCACACCTGGTTTGACGACACCCTGTTCATCATCGTCGCTGACCATGGCGCACGGGTGTACGGGCGCGCCGACATCCCCCTCAAGACCTATGAAATTCCCATGCTCTTCTACTCACCCGGGCATCTGCAGCCCGGCGTTGTCGATCAACTGACCACGCAGATGGATATTGCCCCGACAGTGTTGTCGCTGCTCGGGCTGGCGTATGACGCGCCGTTCTTCGGCCAGGACGCCTTGCGCATGTCTGACGAGGATCGGGTGGCAGTCTTCAGCCACAACCATGACGTGGCGCTGTACCGGAATGGAGCGCTGGCCATACTGGGACTGGAAAAATCGGTCAAGAACGTTGCATACGACCCGCAGGCCGACAGCTACAGGCCCGTCGAACCGCAGCCGCAGCTCAACAGCCTGGCTGTGGCGTACTACCAGACAGCGTTTGAACTGTTCCGCTCACACCGGTACGAATGACGCAGTGATTCCGGCTGCCGCGCGGCCTGATGCCGCGCCGCACTGCCGTCCCTGAACGCCTCGTTTGTCGACGCGCCTCCCCTGCCCTCAGGGATTCTCTTCTCTGTCCACCGCAGGCGGCTCCATCGCGCCCATCGACGCCACCGGCACACTGACCACCACTGGCGAGGCATGCTCGAACTTCAGCGTCAGCGGAAAGACATCGCCTTCCACCAGCGGCCGAGTCAGTTCCATCAGCATGATGTGGTTTCCACCCGGCGCCATGACAACATCTTCTCCGGCGGGCAACTCGAGATGGTCGATTTTACGCATCACCATCACGCCGTCCCGGGTAACCATGGTGTGAAGTTCCACCCGTCCGGATACCGGTGCTTCCAGCGCCACCAGCCGGTCGGCTTCGGCGCCGGAATTGTGCAACTGCAGATACGCGGCACCGGCCTGCGCGGCCGGCGGCGTGGCACGCGCCCAGATGCTGCTTGCCTGCACCTGCGCGGATGTCTGCGCCTGCGTTTGCGTCTGTGTGGGCGCGATACGCTGTGCCTCCTGCCCGCTGTCCTGCGCACAGGCGCCAACAAGTACGGCGGCGGTCACAATGAAAAAATTCTTCGTCAGCTGCATGGACTTATCCTCGTGATTGAACGTTTTGTACGGCTGCGGCAATGTCTGCAGCCACCTGCTGCGGTCCCGCGTCAGTGGAGATCAGTGCGCGGATGTGTTGTTGCGCGTCGATCAGATAGATCAGCGCAGTGTGGTCGATGGTGTAGGCGTCCGCCGCCTCGCCCAGCGCCCGCTTCTCATAATGCACCATGTAGTTGCGCGCCACCCTGGCCAGCGCCTGCGGCGATCCGCTGAGCCCAAGAATGCGCGCATCGAAAGCCGCAACGTAGGCGCCCACACGTTCGGGCGTGTCGCGCTCCGGATCCACGGATACAAAGATCGGCGCCACCCGCGCAGCATCCTCACCCAGGCTCTCCAGCCCCTGGTGCACCCCCAGCAGCATGGTGGGACAGATGTCCGGGCAGGCCGTGAAGCCGAAGGCCACCAGTCGCAGACGCTCGCCGAAACGGCTCTCGTCCACCGGCTGACCTTGCGGATCCACCAGGCCTGACAGCGAAGCATCGATTTGCTTGCCGTTCTCCAGCAGGGCATCGCTGGCCCCCACTGACACCGGCGCCTGCGCCTGGCGCAGCCAGCCGGCCACGACCAGACCGAGGACGGCCGCCAGCGGCAGGGACAGCCACAGCAACTTCAGATTCTTGTTTCCTGCTTTCATCACATTCTCCACTCGACACCCGCATATACCGCGCGCCCATCGCCAGGAAGGAACTGCGCGATGTCCTGGCCACCGGCATCGGCCACCACGCCGGTGGCGGCGGCATAGCGCCGGTCAGCCAGATTGCGTCCTTCCACGAACCAGGATATTCCGTGCTGCGTCGTGCGGGCCAGTTTAATGCCCCACAGCGCATGCGCATCCGCAAACCATGAATTCGCCATGTCAACGGCATAGCGGTCGGGCGACCATTCGCCGGACACGGTGACGGTGTAGCCCTGCAACGGCGTCCAGGCCAGCTCACTACGATAGAGCTGCGGCGGCAGGCCGGGCAACTCGTTGTTGCCGTAAACGGGGTGATTATCGAAGTGAAAGTCATTGACCAGCAGTGACGTATGCCATGAAAGGCCGGTGGCCAGCTGCAGCGCCACCGCACCTTCCAGCCCGCGATGCACGGTCCGCGGCGCGTTGACCGTCCCCAGCGGCTGCCCGTCGGGCGTGTTCTGCGCCAGCAGTTCATCGCGCACCTGTGCCGAATATGCCGCCACGTCCCAGTGCCAGCGGCCGGCCGCACCGCGCGTGCCGATCTCCAGGGTGCGGGCATGCTGCGCATCCAGCAGGTCCACACCGGGCCCGCCGGACAGTTCGCCGAAACTCGGCGGCTCGAAACTGTCACTGATATTGGCGAACACGGTCCAGTTCTCCTGCGGCTGCCACAGCACACCGAGCTTTGGCGAGGAGCGGATGTAACCGGTATCGAGGCTCTGGTCACCATTCGACAGGAAGCGGTCCTCGTAACGGCGCTGTGCATCGGTCCACTGCGCACCGGCCACCAGCGTCCAGGCCGATGTGAGTTGCAGCTGACTTTCCGCATACAGCGCCAGATTACGCGAGCGTTGCCGGCTTGCGCCCGTGGAGGCATCCGGCTGTCCCGCCAGATTGACGAAGCGATCATCCTTCACCGTGTTCCAGGACGGCGCGAATCCGGCGACAAACCGATGGATGCGCCCCCACAGCATGCCGTCACTGACATAGCGCAGGCCCGCCGAGTAATCATTCGAGGTCTGCTGCAGCACCTGAAATATGGGATGCCACAGATCCTTGAAGGTATAGCCAAACGACAACTCCACCGAATCCTCGCCCCACTCCAGCACCGTGTGACTGGCCAGCCGATACAGGTCATAGTCGCGCTTCTGCCGTCCCGCAAGGCTGCCGGCGCTGGCCTGTACGGGATCGGCGCGCAGCTGCGCGCGTGTCAGCGACCCGGGTAACTGCGAATCGGAATGCACGCCGGAAACAAAGAACCGGCTGAGCGCATGGGCGCCCAGCCGCACGCCAATATTGCCGAACAGGCGGGCATTTTCTTGCTCCGACCAGTCGCGGAATCCGTCCTGGCGATAGCCCGACAGGGAGAAGAAGGCATCGCCCGCGCCAGTCTCATCCGCCATGTCCCACGACCACGCTGAACTGACAAATACCCGGCGGTAGCCGAAACTTCCGCTCTCCAGGCGCGGATGCCATCCGGCCGTATCCTGGCCGGTAGGCGAGACGAAGTTGATGGAACCACCCAGGGAGGTGCCGCCGTAACGCAGGGCATTGGCGCCGCGCATCACCTCCGTGTAGGCCAGCGCCATCGGCTCCACTGCCTGGAAATCCCCGGCGCCATCGGCCAGCGTCAGCGGCACGCCATCCTGCAGCAGATAAATACCCCGCAGGTGGAAAGTGCGCTGCAGGCCCGAGCCCCGTATCGACAACCGCGCCTCCTCGGCGCCGAAGCGAGGCTGTATGTACACACCCGGCGTCATGCCCAGCATGTCGAGCAGATTCGAGGCGCGGCCATCAGCGTATTCGGCACTGCCCACGATATTTGCCCCACCCGGCACCCGGGCGGCCCCGGCTTTTGCAGCCTGCAAACGCCCGGCCGTAACCGTCATCTGTTCATCTGCTGGCGATGCGACGACGGCGCATGACATCCAGATCGACAATGCGCCAGCCCAGCAGGCGCGCGAAGAAGCACGAAACATGAGAATCTCCTGAAGACAAAGGAATGCGTCGCGGCAGACCGCAACGACTCGATCGACGGGTACTTCAGGAAAAAGCGGGCGGCGCGCGCGGTGGCGGTGAATACGCGCTGCGCGCGGTCAGAATAACAGGGCGAAAGACCAGAACTTGCCGCACGATGGCCTGCAGCGACATCGTCACTGCAATGGCATCCGCTACCGGACCGGCGCCCGGCGCGAAACCAAAGGAACAGTATGTGGCGGACCCGGCATCGTGACCGCTGGAACCGGAATGCTCCGGCGCCTGCTCCAGCCCGACCTGGCACAGCTGCAGCGCGAAGGCATGATCGGTTGCGGGCATGTAGCCGGCTGGAATCAACCCACGCAGCACCAGCGCGGCAAGCAGAACGCCTGCCAGCAGCGGCCGGTCTGACCAGATACGGAGGAGTCGATTCATGGGTGGCGCAGTATAACCACGCGCCGGCAGGATCAGTAGCTCAGACGCAGCACCGAGGGCCTGCCCAGGCTCGGAATCGTCACCACATAGATCGTGGAATACTTCAATTCACTCATGTCGGGAATGTCATCGCGGTGGCTCAGGCGGCCTACGATGTCGGGCACGGTGTTGGAATGACCGACGACCAGTACGTTCTTCCCGCGATACTGACGGCGAATCTGCTGCAACAGTTTATCGGTATCGCTCTCCACGCTCACCGCCAGCCCAAGACGTGCCGCAAGCGGCGCCGCCGTACTTTGGGTGCGCCGCGTGCTGGTGGAAAACACCGCCGCCAGACTGCCAGGGCCCGAACGCTCGCCGAACAGCCGTGCCAGCAGCTGCGCACGCTGCTCGCCCACGGTACTCAGGGGCGGATCCTCGATGCTGCCCAGTTCTTTCTCGGCGTGGCGGACCACAACCACCGTGGTGGTGGTCATGCCGGCAATGAACCAGACCACAGCTGCGACTGCTGCAATACCCATGACGGCCGACAGCCACAGGGGCGTCAGCAGGGGGCGGCGGCGCAGTTCTCGGTGTTCTTTTTTCATGAGAAATATCTTGCGGCGCATCCTTACTACGCAGCAGGGGATTTGGCAAGCCGATCCGGCAGCGACCACCAGGCCACCACGCCGCTCAGCGCCGCCAACGCCGCGCAAACCCACATCAGCACCCGGAAGGTCTCGACATAGGCCAACTGGATAGCCAGCTCGATAGCCTGTTCGATGGCAGTGCTGAAGCCTGCAGACACACTGCCCACCGCCTGCGCAGGCGCCTGCAGTAGCAATAGCGGATTCACGGGTGACGGATTGATTGCGTTTGGCCGCGGCAAGCGAGTGATCTGCATGGACGGTCTGGACCTCTACGAAGTGCTGAACCGTGGAATACCACTCGCTCGGATGCTTGATCGAAAGGTCCGCCATGCAGCCGAAACCGGACTGCCATTCGCGCGCGCCCGCGAACTATTCCCAGCATGACTGAAACGAGATCTTCGATGGAGAGCAGCATGCACAGGCGCGCACAGAACACCATCACCGAAGTCACTCGGCGGGCGATCATCGACTATCTTTCGATCGGACCGTCCTGGTCAGGAAGCTTACCGGAGGATGATTTTCTGGGTCGCATATATGACCTCAAGTCGATGCCTTCCACCGACTACAGACCCGAATACGGCAATGCCGAGAAGGATATCTGGAAGCACCGGGTCATGAATTCCGATTGGCCCGATAGCTGGGTATTTACGGACGGGCGATTCGATCTCTTGTTTGGTCAAGACGAGGCGTTTCTAAAGTTTCTTGCCGAGACCATTCACCCAGTTGTTCGGCCCGATGTTGCAGAGTGCGAGTCCATGACCCGTGAATACAATTCCGCCCTTACGGTCGATGGATGGATGGGAGATTTACCCGGCGAGGATGATCTCCGAAAAGCCAGTCTTTTCCTATCGCCGGCTCACAGACAGCTCAAGACCGCATCTGGATGAAGCCTCCGCCGTCAGCGAGTTTTGTCGCGCGCTCGGAAGGCTTGGCGCTACGTATGCGGGAGTCCGTGCGCATGTGTTGGTACCTAAGGTCATCCATGGGTCGGTACCAACACATGTACCCACAAGGGGCGGGAGATAGCAAAAAGCGGGGTGAGACGGCATGAGAAACCAAGTCGCTGTTTTTAATGGATTTGTGCGACTGGTGAGACCTTCTGAAACAGTTTGAAACAGGCAACTGGCGGAGAGAGTGGGATTCGAACCCACGTACACCCGTGAAGATGTAACTGGAATTCCAGTCCAGCGCCTTCGACCACTCGGCCATCTCTCCGATATTCATGCGGGTCCCGCGAGCCACGGAACTGATTGCAGCGCCCCCGGGAGGGCGCGAAGCCTACCTCAGCCTCAGCCCCACGGCCACCACCAGCGGCGCTTTTTCGGCGGTGGCGCCGGTTCGGCTCCGGGCTCTGCGGGCGCCGCGGTTTCCGACGGGCTCCAGCCGGCGGAATACGGGGGCGGCTCTTCCAGGCAGGGCGCGCCATCGACGCGCAGCGGTTCGGGGGTGTCCAGGGGCGGAATGCGCAGCGCATTGCCCGTATCCGGGGCCGGGATGCCGTCGGGCACGCGCAGGGTCGGAATGCTGGCCACTTCCTCACCCTCGGGCGGGGCCTCACAGCTGGTGCTGAAGACCTTGCAGCCGGACAGGATGATGGCGCTCAGCGCCAGCCCCGTAATCTGTATCTGCCGTTTCATCGCATGCTCTCCTGGCGCTGTGCGCCTTGTTCCCGGCCGGCGCCTCGGCGCGTTACTCATTGACAGGCGCCTGAGCGCCTAGACATCCACTCCCGCCCCTTTCATGGCGGCGTATACCGCCTCGTGGTGCTGTTCGTCCAGCGGCGTGAGCGGCAGGCGGATGCCCGCCTCGATCAGCCCCATGCGGCTCAGGGCCCATTTTGACGGAATCGGGTTCGATTCGGCGAACAGTGCGCGGTGCAGGGGCTGCAGGCGCGAGTCGATGTCCCTGGCCCGCGCCATGTCTCCCTGCAGGGCGGCATGGCAGGCCTCATGCATCTGTCCCGGCGCCACATTGGCGGTCACGGAGATCACCCCGCGCGCGCCAGCTGCAATGGCCGCCATGGCGGTCGGATCATCGCCGCTGAGAATCACGAAATCCCTGGGGCACTGTTCCACCAGCTTGCGCACCCGTCCGACGTCGGCCAGACCTTCCTTCAGACCGATGATATTGGGCACCTCGGCCAGTCGGGCGGTCGTCTCGGGCTGCAGGTCCACGCCGGTGCGGCCGGGCACGTTGTACAGCACCACCGGCACGGTCGACGCCTCGGCTACGGCGAGGAAATGCTGATACAGGCCCTCCTGCGTGGGCTTGTTGTAGTAGGGGGTAACCACCAGCAGCGCATCCACGCCCAGCCCGCAGAGCATGCGGGCGCGCTCGACCGTTCCGGCCGTGACGTTGGTGCCCGCGCCGGCAATGACCGGCATGCGGCCGCGCAGTGTCGCCACGGCGGCTGCCACCAGGGCCTTCAGCTCATCGGTGCTCAGCGCCGGCGACTCGCCGGTGGTACCGGAAACCACCAGCCCATCGGTGCCGGATTCGGCATGAAAGCGCAGCAATCGCTCCCAGGACGCAAAATCGATCTCGCCGGCAGCCTTCATGGGTGTGACTACCGCGACCATACTGCCGCTGAACATGGAGTTTTTCCGCAAGGCTTTACGTGAGCGCAATGGTATCAGAGCAGGCGCTCATATAAACTGCCGCGCGCTTCAGACACAGGCATTGTAATCGGCAGCTTGATGAAACAACTCCTGGCCATTTCGGCCATCGGCACCGATCGCACGGGCATGGTTCACGACTTGACGCGTACCATTGCCGAATGCGGCGGCAGCCTGCATGAAAGTCGCATGATCGCCCTGGGATCGGAGTTCGCCGCGTTGATGCTGGTGTCGGGCAACTGGCATTCCCTGGCGCGGCTGGAAACTGAGCTGAAAAAACTCACCGAATCGGGCCTGATCCTGGAGCTCAAACGCACCGAGGAGCGCGCCGCGCGCACCGGCATGCTGCCCTACTCCGTCGATGCGGTGTGCCTGGACCAGACCGGCGTCGTGTCCAAGCTTTCCGGCTTTTTCTCCACCCGCGGCATCGACATCAGCGAGCTGAACACCCGCAGCTACGCCGCCGCGCACACGGGTGCGCCCATGTTCGCCCTGCAGATGCTGCTGAACATCCCCAGCCGCGTGCAGCTGGCGGTGCTACGCGAGGATTTCATGGACTTCTGCGACAACCTGAACCTCGACGCCATCCTGGAGCCGGTCAAGAATTGAAGCGGCAGCGAATCTTCGTCCTCGATACCAACGTGCTCATGCACGATCCGGCCGCTATCTTCCGCTTCGAGGAACACGACATCTACATACCGATGAGCGTGCTGGAGGAGCTGGACGCCGGCAAGAAGGGCCTGACCGAATCGGCGCGCAACGTCCGCCAGGTCAGCCGCTTCCTCGATGAACTGATGCAGGGCGCCACCAAGGCGCAGATCGACAGCGGCCTGGCGCTACCGCCTTCACGCTCCGGCGGCGTCGACAAAAAGCCGGCCAGCGGGCGGCTGTTTTTCCAGACCCGCCACCTGGATTCGGGCCTGCCCGACACCCTGCCCAGCCACAGCGCGGACAACACCATTCTGGCCTACACCCTGGCGCTGCGGCAGGAGTTTCCCAAGGCCGCCGTGACGCTGGTGTCCAAGGACATTAATCTGCGCATCAAGGTCGCCATCATCGGCATCCACGCCGAGGACTACTACAGCGACAGATCCCTCGAGGACGCGGACCTGCTGGCCACCGGCGCCCTGGAACTGCCCGCGGACTTCTGGGAGCGCAGCCCCATCGAGTCCTGGCAGGAGGCCAGCCGCACCTTCTACCGCCTGCGCGGCCCGCTGGTGCGCGAATGGTATCCGAACCTGTTCGTGCACGAGCCCGGCGAGAAGGGCATCGAGGCCGTCGTGCGCCGCAAGGACACCGACGACAAGGGCGAAACGGCCGTGCTGGAGCTCACCCGCGACTATCGCAACGAGCGCCACAGCCTGTGGGGCATCGCGGCGCGCAACCGTGAGCAGAACTTCGCCTTCAACCTGCTGATGGACCCGGAGATCGACCTGGTCACCATTCTCGGGCCCGCAGGCACCGGCAAGACCCTGCTCACCCTGGCGGCGGGCCTCACCCAGACGCTGGAGACGCACCGCTACAGCGAGATCATCATGTCCCGGGTCACCATCCCCCTGGGCGAGGACATCGGCTTTCTGCCCGGTACCGAAGAGGAAAAAATGGAGCCCTGGATGGGTGCCCTGATGGACAACCTGGAGGTGCTCACCCAGAGCCAGGAAGGGGGCAACTGGGCCCGCGCGGCCAGCCAGGATCTGTTGCGTAACCGCATCAAAATCCGCTCACTGAACTTCATGCGCGGACGCACTTTCCTGAACCGTTTCATCATCGTTGATGAGGCGCAGAACCTCACCCCCAAGCAGATGAAGGCCATCGTCACGCGCTCCGGCCCGGGCACCAAGCTCATCTGCCTGGGCAACATCGCCCAGATCGACACCCCCTACCTGACGGAAACCACCTCCGGCCTCACCTACGTGGTCAGCCGCTTCAAGGGCTGGCAGCACTCCGGCCACATCACCCTGATGCGCGGCGAACGCTCTCGCCTCACCGACTACGCCTCGGATATCCTCTGACCCGTAGCGCCTTGAGCCGAACAGTCCATCGGCGCAGGCCGGGGTCGGGGAGGGGTTTTCCGGGGCGTGAAAAACAGGATGTTTTTCCCGCAGCCCCCATGGATGGGTTCACGGCGGCCCGGAAAACCCCTCCCCGACCCCGGCCTGCGCCCGGCACGGCCCATCGAACGGACGCCCCGAATAGCGGTCGAACTCCCCGGGCCGAAGAGGATTTCACATGCGTTTTCTGTCCTTCCTGCTGTCTGCCTTGCTGATCCTGCCCGGCGGCACACTCCGTGCCCAGAGCACTGGCAGCAAGCAGTCATCCCCGCCAGTAATCGGCAGCGACCTGCCGAACATCGGCACCCCGGCCGATTCAGTCTGGACCCAGGACGAGGAGTACCAGGTCGGCCGTATGGTCATGAAAGGCCTGCGTGATGCCGGCCAGCTGTTCGAGGACCCGGAGATCAACGACTACCTGCAGTCCGTGGGCGGGCGTCTGGTCAGCCACGCGCAGAACCACGGCCAGCGCTTCACCATCTTTGCGGTGAAGGGCTCCCAGATCAATGCCTTCGCCCTGCCCGGCGGGTTCATCGGCGTCAATGCCGGCCTGCTGCTGGCCACGGAGAACGAAAGCGAGCTGGCAGGGGTGCTGGCGCACGAAATCTCCCACGTCACCCAGCGGCACATCGCGCGCGGCGTGAAGGCACAGAGCCGCTCCGCGCTGGTCTCGGCGGCCGCACTGCTGGCTGCCATCCTGGTCGGGGCAGCGGGCGGCAATGGCGATGCCATGATGGGCGCCATCGCCGTGGCGCAGGGCGCGGCGCAGCAGCAGCAGCTGAACTTCACCCGCGCCAACGAGTACGAGGCCGATCGTATCGGCATCGGCGTGCTGGCCGCGGCCGGGTTCAACCCGCAGTCCATGCCGGATTTCTTCGAGACGCTGGGTCGTCATTACGGCACCCGGCCCGGCTACATCCCCGAGCTGCTGCAGACCCACCCGCTCACCGCCAATCGAATCGCCGAGGCGCGCAACCGCGCCCGTGAGTTCGAACCACGCGAAGTGAACGATTCCACCAGCTATCTGCTCGCCCGCGAACGCCTGCGGGTGCTGACTGCGCCGGAAGAGATGGACCCCAGCAGCTACTACGAAAAACTCATCTCCACCGACGCGCACCTCAACGACGGGCGGCGCTACGGACGCGCAGTGGCGCTGATGAACTCCAACAAGGCGGAAGAAGCCATTCCCATCCTGGAGAATCTCGCCGCCGCCGATCCGGCCATCACCCAGTACCGCTCCGCCCTGGGCGAGGCGCAGATGCTGGCCGGACGCGTGGATGAGTCGCTGAGCACCTTCGATCAGGCCATGCGCCTGTTCCCGCGCAATGTGCCATTGACCATGCGCTACGCCGGCGCGCTGATGCGCGCCGACCAGGCGCGTCTCGCGCACCAGATACTGCTGGACCTGTTCAACGCCGTGGCCCCCACGCCCGAACAGGCGCGCTTCATCGCACTGTGCGCCAACGCCGCGGGCGATATCGGCGATGCCCATTCCTACATGGCCGAGTATCACGTCATGAGCGGCGAACTGGTGCTGGCGATCAACCAGCTGCAGCTGGCACTGGCGGTGCCGAGCCTGACCGACGTTCAAAAGGCACGCTTCCAGGCACGCATGGAACAGCTGCAGGAATTCGTGCCCAAGGGCGGCAGTCGACTGGCGCGGCGCGACGGTCCGCAGCGCGATGATGAAAACGAGAATCGACGCCGTCCACATCAGGGTAGAATGTCGGCCTTCTGACCACCCTGACCGGAATCAAAAATGGACTTGCCTGGCTGCATCGCCATGGTCCGGCTGCCACGCCGGACTGTACCCACACTGATCACCGTCGCGGCGACGACCGCCCTGCTCGGCGGCTGCGCCGCCACCTCACCGCGCCAGCCCACCGCCGGCGACCCCTGGGAGCCGATGAACCGGGCCATCTTCAGCTTCAACGACGCTGTCGATCGCGCTGCCTTGAAGCCTGTCGCCAAAGGCTACCGCAAGATCACGCCGAACTGGTTTCGTCGCGGCGTGGGCAATTTCTTCACCAATCTCGAACAGCCCAGGGTCATCATCAACGAAGTACTGCAGGGCAAGCCCGGACCGGCACTGATGGACACTGGCCGACTGGTGATCAACACCGTCTTCGGCATCGGCGGCGTTTTCGATCTGGCCAGCGCCAATGGCATGCCGCTCAATGATGAGGACTTCGGCCAGACCCTGGCGGTGTGGGGCGTGCCCTCCGGCCCCTATCTCATGCTGCCCTTCCTTGGCCCCAGCACATTGCGCGATGCGCCTTCACGCGGCGCGGATTACTACCTCGACCCGCAGACCTATGCGGAGCTGAAATCCAGCGAGAAGATCGGTCTGCGCGTAGTGGAACTGGTCGATGTCCGCGCACGACTGCTGGCCAGCGAGGCGGCGCTGGATCAGGCGTTCGATCGATATGCGTTCATCCGCAATGCCTGGCGGCAGCGGCGCGAGTACCTCATCTACGACGGCAATGTGCCGCTGCAGGAGGATGAACTCACGGACGAGGACTGGGCTGCAGAAGATCCTCCACCTCGCTAATGCGGGCGATGGCCTGTATCTGCTCCGGCAGATTGCTGAACTTCACCTCACGCCCGTAGTGGCGCCCCCAGTTCAGCCACTCCAGCAGCAGCGCCAGTCCGGCGCTGTCGGCCTGACTGACGCCGGCCAGATCGATTTCAATTGCGCCCTGTCCTTCAAACATCTTCTTGCTACGCACCAACAGCGCGCCGGCCGTGGTGAAGCCCAGCGCACCCTCTATGCGGAAGCGCCCTGCCCCACTGGCCTGGAGACCATCAGCCGCGTTTGATCCGCTCATTCAGCCCTGCTTCGCCGGCGGTTTGTAGCCGCTGGTCTCCAGCCTCTTGATCACCGCCTCCAGACCTTTCTGGCGGATCTCCGCACCCATGTCATCGTGCAGACTGGTTACGTAACTGATGCCCTCGATGACCACATCCCAGGCCTTCCAGCCCGCAGCCGTGCGGCGCAGAACGTAGTCCACGTTCACCGACGTCCCATCGTTGCGCTGCACGCGGGTCTGCACCTTTGCCAGGCTGGACTTGGCATCGCCGCGGAAGGGCAGCACCACCAGGCGGTCGGCGGTGAAATCGATCAGCGCATCGCCATACGTTCCCAGCAACGCCTGATAGAACGCCTTGACGAAGCGCGTACGCTGCTCCGCGGAGGCATTGGTCCAGTGCTCGCGGCCGAGGATGCGCTTGGCGGCATACTCGGTATCGAAGTTCGGCAGCAGAATTTCATCAACCAGCTGGCGCACCTTGGACGGATCCCTGGTGTACTCCTCCCGGTTCGCATCGAGTGCGCGCAGCATTTTCTGCGCGCTGCTCTCGATCACCGCGCGCGGACCATCCTGCGTGTCCGCTGCCGACACCGGTGCTATTGCTGCTGCGACCAGCCAGGTCAGTGCAAATGCCGCCGTCATTGATTTCATGGATCTCATTCCGCGCCCTCCTCTGCTTCACCGCTGCCATTGCCACGGCCGGCCATGCTGAGCATGAACTTGCCGATCAGCTTCTCCAGCACCAGGGCTGAATGCGTCAGTTCGATCCGGTCCTGGTCAACAAAAAACGTATCCGACAGCCCAGCGGCAATGCCGATGTACTGATTGCCCAGCAGCCCCTGGGTGAAAATACCCGCATCACTGTCATCGGGAATGCGGCTGTACTGCTCGTCGATGCGCATCTGCACCACCGCACGATAGTCGCTGTCATCGAAGCTGATATCGGTGACCCGACCGATATTCACCCCGGCGATCGACACCGGCGCACCCACCTTCAGGCCGCCGATCTGGTCGAATCTGGCGCTGAGCAGGTAGCCGTGCCGCTGCACGCCCACCCGCTCGGCGGTGATCTCCGTCACCATGAAGAACAGCGCCGCCAGCCCCAGCACCACGAACAGCCCCGTTCCCACTTCAATTGCACGTGTTTGTCGCATGATCCACCTGACTACAGCATGAACGCCGTAAGAATAAAATTCAGAATGAGTGTGGCCACCGAGGAGACCACCACGGTACGTGTAGTCGCCCGCCCGATGCCCTCGGCCGTGGGCGCGGCATTGTAGCCCTCGTATACGGCGATCAGGCTGCAGGCAATACCGAATACCGTACCCTTGATCAGCCCCTCATAGATGTCGGCCAGCTCAACCGCAGAGCGCATCTGTGACCAGAAGCTGCCCGGATCAATCTTGACCTGCTGCACGCCCACCAGCTGCACGCCGAAAATGGCGATGGCGATAAAGATAGCCGTCAGCAGCGGCATGGCCAGCACCCCGCCCAGGAAACGCGGCAGGGCCACGCGGCGCAGCGGGTCCACCGCCATCATTTCCATGGCGGCCAGCTGATCGGTGGCGCGCATCAATCCCAGTTCGGAAGCCAGCGCCGAACCGGCCCGGCCGGCAAACAGCAATGCCGTGAGCACCGGACCAAGCTGCTTGGTCAGCGCCAGTGCGGCGCCGGCGCCGAGAATGTCCTCGGAGGCCACGCGCGACAGCAGGTCGTAGCCGAGCAGGGCCAGCACCATGCCGACAAACAGGCCGCAGGTCATGATGATCAGCAGCGACAGCGCGCCGGCATTGTAGATCTGGTGCACCACCAGTCGCGGTCGCAGCACGGCTGCCGGCGTGGCGGCCAGCAGCCGGCCGAGAAACATCATCATGCGCCCGAAGGTGGCCAGTGAATCCCGCGCCGAACCGACGATGTCCCCGATCATGCCGTTCACGGCGCACGCTCCAGCAACTGACCGTGATAGTCCGGTGCCGGATAGTGAAAGGGGACCGGGCCGTCCGGCAGACCCTGCATGAACTGGCGCACGATCTGTGCATCGCTGCCATTCAGGTCCTGCGGTGTGCCGGCGGCGGCAATGCTGCCGTCCGACAGCAGGTAGATGGTGTCGGCCACGCTGCAGATCTCCTGCACGTCATGCGACACGATAATACTGGTGATACCCAGCGCGTCGTTGGTTTGCCGGATCAGCCGCAACACCACGCCCATGGAGATGGGATCAAGACCGGCGAAGGGTTCATCGTAGACAAGCAGCCTGGGGTCCATCACCATCGCCCGTGCCAGCGCCACCCGCCGCGCCATGCCGCCGGAAAGCTCCGCCGGCATCAGCTGCGCGGCGCCGCGCAGACCCACGGTCTGCAGCTTGGTCAGCACGATGTGACGAATAAGCCGTTCCGGCAGACGGGTATGTTCACGCAGCGGAAAGGCCACGTTCTCGAAGACATCAAAATCGGTGAGCAGCGCGCCGTTCTGGAACAGCATGCCCATGCGCCGGCGCAGATCCAGCAATTGCGTGCGCCCCAGTGCACCGACATCCTGTCCGTCCACCTCGACATTGCCGCTGTCCGGACGCTGCTGGCCGGTCATCATCCGCAGCAGGGTGGTTTTGCCCGTGCCGCTGGGCCCCATGATGGCCGTCACGCTGCCGCGGCGGACATTGAGGTCGATGCCGCTGAAGATCACCCGCCCGTTGATGGAAAAATGCAGCCCCCGAACGACGACCATGTCGTTCCTCTTCCCCCCTGCCGCTGGCGGCAGAGAGTCGGAAGTGGGCGTATTGCTCAAGCCGCGCCTTTTTCCAGCTCAGCCTTCCACTGCCCCAGCACGGCCAGGCCGTTCATGTGCGCCCGATGGGCAAAGGCCTTCTGCGCGGCAGGTACATTCCCTGCCTTGCCGGCCCAGGCCTTCTGCGGCGCGGCCTGCAGGGCACGGCCGTAGGAGAAGGTCAGCGTCCACGGCAGCGTATAGCCAGCATTCATGGCATTGAGGTGCGCAGTCGCTTCCACGTCGGACTGTCCACCGGACAGGAAGGCGATGCCGGGCACCGCGGGCGGCACACAGCGCTTGAGAATCTTCACTGTGCGCTCGGCCACCTCGGCCACCCCGGCCTGCTGCGCGCATTTCTTGCCGGAGACAATCATGTTCGGTTTGAGCACCATGCCTTCCAGCTCCACCTTCGCGTAGTACAGCTCCTGGAAGACTTCCTTCAGCACAAACTCCGTCACCGACTCGCAGCGGGCGATGTCGTGGTCGCCGTCCATCAGCACTTCGGGTTCCACGATGGGAACGATCTTCTGCTCCTGGCACAGGGCCGCATAGCGCGCCAGCGCCTGGGCGTTCTGGTGCAGGCAGCCGTAGCTGGGAATGCCGGCACCGATGTCGATCACCGCCCGCCATTTGGCGAAACGCGCACCGAGGCCGTGGTACTCGGCCAGGCGCTCGCGCAGGCCATCCAGCCCCTCGGTAATGGTTTCGCCAGGGCAGCCGGCCAGCCGCTTGGCGCCGGCGTCCACCTTGATGCCCGGAATGGCGCCGCTGTTCTGGATGATTCTGGCCAGCGGCGTGCCGTCCGCGCCCTTCTGGCGCAGGGTCTCGTCATAGAGGATGACGCCGGAGACATAGTTTTTCATGGCTTCATCGGTGCGAAACAGCAGCTCGCGGTAGTCGCGGCGGCTGTTCTCGGTGGATTCCACGCTGATCGCGTCGAAGCGCTTCTTGATGGTGCCGCCGGACTCGTCCGCCGCCAGAATACCCTTGCCCTTCGCCACCATCGCCTGGGCGATGGCATGCAATTCGTTCGCCGCCATGATCATGATCCTCCGCCGCGCCGCCGGGTGGGACGCCTCAAAAAAGGAGCGCGAGGATAGCAGATCGCATGCGGGCCCTTCACTTGCCGGGGGGATCAGGACTAAAATGGTCCCATATTCAGCCGCCCGGGCGGAGGCTCGTGCCAATGATGCGCATCAACAAGCTGACCGACTACGCCACCGTGGTGCTGGCCCGCCTGGCCGCCGCGCCCGGCCGCCTGCATGCGGCAGCGGAACTGGCCGAGGCAACCGGCATTTCGCTGCCGACAGTGAGCAAGATTCTGAAGAAATTACAGCGCGCCAGGCTGGTATCCTCCGCCCGCGGCGCCAGCGGCGGCTACCAGCTGAGCAGAGCACCGGCGCAGATCAGCGCCGCGGCCATTCTCGACGCACTGGAAGGCCCGGTGGCCGTCACCGAATGCAGCGGCAAAGACAGCCGCTGCGCCATTGAGCATGCCTGCACCGTGGGACGCAGCTGGCAGCGCATCAACGGCACCATCCGCAACACACTTGATCACGTTTCACTCGCGCAACTGGCAGGCCTGGAATAGATGTCCACACCCACTGACACCCTCGAAGCGCTGGTCGGTGGCAAGTACCGTCACGGTTTTGTCACCGACATCGAATCAGACACCCTGCCGCCCGGCCTCGACGAGAACGTGGTTCGCCATATCTCGCACATGAAAAAGGAACCGGCCTTCCTGCTGGAGTGGCGGCTGAAGGCACTGCGCCACTGGTTGACCATGAAGGAGCCGCATTGGGCGCATCTGAAATACGACCCCATCGACTACCAGTCGATTTCCTACTACTCGGCGCCGAAGTCGAAGAAGGACGGACCGAAGAGCCTCGACGAGGTCGATCCGAAGCTGCTGGAAACCTACGAGAAACTCGGCATCCCGCTGCACGAGCGCGCCGCGCTGGCCGGGGTGGCCGTTGACGCGGTCTTCGACAGCGTCTCGGTGGCCACCACCTTCAAGGAGAAACTGCACAAGGCCGGCGTGATCTTCTGCCCGATGTCACAGGCGGTGCAGGAACATCCCGAACTGGTGGAACGCTACCTCGGCACCGTGGTGCCCTACTCCGATAATTTCTTCGCCACGCTGAACTCGGCAGTGTTCACCGACGGCTCGTTTGTATACATCCCCCAGGGCGTACGCTGCCCCATGGAGCTGTCCACGTATTTCCGTATCAATGCGCTGAACACCGGGCAGTTCGAGCGCACGCTCATCATTGCCGACGAGGGCTCGCACGTGTCCTACCTCGAGGGCTGCTCGGCGCCGCAACGCGACGAGAACCAGCTGCATGCCGCCGTGGTGGAGCTGGTGGCGCTCGACGACGCACAGATCAAGTACTCCACGGTGCAGAACTGGTATCCCGGCGACGAGAACGGCCGCGGCGGCATCTACAACTTCGTCACCAAGCGCGCCATGGCGCGTGGACGCAACTCGCGCATTTCCTGGACGCAGGTGGAAACCGGTTCAGCCATCACCTGGAAGTACCCCAGCTGCATCCTCAAGGGCGAGAATTCCATCGGCGAGTTCTACTCGGTGGCTGTGGCCAACAACTGCCAGCAGGCCGACACCGGCACCAAGATGCTGCACATCGGCCGCAACACCCGCAGCACCATTGTGTCCAAGGGCATTTCCGCCGGTCGCGGTCAGAACACCTATCGCGGCCTGGTCAAGGTGATGCCAGGGGCACATGGCGCGCGCAACTTCACCCAGTGCGATTCATTGCTGATGGGCGGCAGAAGCGGCGCGCATACCTTCCCTTATGTGGAAGTAAAGAACCCCACTGCCACCATCGAGCACGAGGCCAGCACCTCGAAGATCAGCGACGAGCAGCTTTTCTACTGCCTGCAGCGCGGCCTGTCGACGGAGGACGCGGTGAACATGATCGTCAGCGGCTTCTGCAAAACCGTTTTTCGTGAATTACCCATGGAGTTCGCGGTGGAGGCCCAGAACCTGCTGGCCGTCAGCCTCGAAGGCGCCGTGGGTTGAAACAAAGAGATGAATACCTTGCTCAACATCGACAATCTGCACGTCGCCGTCGGCGACAAGAAAGTACTGAACGGCCTGACACTGCAGGTACCGGCCGGTGAAGTCCACGCCATCATGGGTCCGAATGGCTCAGGCAAAAGCACCCTGGCGCATGTACTGGCCGGCCGCCCCGGCTATGAGATTACCGCCGGCACGGTGAGCTATCAGGGCACGGACCTGCTGGCGCTGGCGCCGGAGGAACGCGCCCGCGCCGGGCTGTTCCTGGGCTTCCAGTATCCGGTGGAAATCCCGGGCGTGAACAACGTCTACCTGCTCAAGGCGGCAGTCAACGCCGCGCGCAAGCAGCACGGCCTGCCGGAGGTGGACGCCTTCGACTTCCTGACGCTGGTCAAGGAAAAGATGCAGCTTATGCAAATCGATGAGAGCTTCCTCTCCCGCGGCGTCAACGAAGGCTTCTCCGGTGGTGAGAAGAAACGCAACGAGATCCTGCAGATGCTGATACTGGAGCCAAAGCTGGCGGTGCTGGATGAAACCGACTCCGGCCTGGACATCGATGCACTGAAGATCGTCGCCAACGGCGTGAACAGCCTGCGCGCGCCAGAGCGCAGCTTTGTTCTGGTCACTCACTACCAGCGCCTGCTCGATTACATCGTTCCGGACCGCGTGCATGTGCTGGTGCGCGGCCGCATCGCCCGCAGCGGCGACCGCGAACTGGCGCTGGAGCTGGAGCGGCGCGGCTACGACTGGATTTCCCAGGAAGCGGCCTGAGGACTGACGCATGAGTGCCGCCAGCGACCTGCTCACCGCACGTATCGCCGCAGAGCATGCCAGCGCCCTGCCCGACCTGCCGACATCGGTCATCGGCAGGGATCGCCGACTGCAAGCCATTGGCGCGTTCTCCGCCCGTGGCCTGCCGATCAATCGCCAGGAGAACTGGCGCTATGCCAATCTCCACACCCTGCATCACGCCCGGTTCACGCCGGCACAGCCGCAGGCGACGCTGGAACCCTCCGCCCTGCCCGGTGAAATCGAAGGCTACGCCCGCTACATCTTTGTAGACGGACGCTTCGCGCCGGAGCTCTCGCACCACTCACCGCATCCCGCGCTGACGATCTTTACCACCGGTACTGAAGACACCGCGCAGCACATCGCGGCTGAACAGGAACTCGCCGACAACCGTCTCGCCCTGCTCAATGAGGCCTTCGCCACTGATGGCGCGCGCATCGTCGCGGCAGACACCGCCCACCCCACCTGCATCGAAGTGGTGTTCGTGGCCACCGCGGCCGCTCAAGGCGGCGCCTCCTATCCGCGGCTGCAGGTCACGACGCAAGCAGGCACGCGGCTTGGCTTCATCGAGCGGCATATCAGTCTCGGCAGCGAGGCGAACTTCATCAATGCCGTCGTCAACATCGAAGTGGGTCGCGGCGCAACGGTCGATCACTACCGGCTGCAACAAACCGGCGCCGAGGCCACCTGGATGGACACCCTGTCCGCCCGCGTGGCTACCGACGGCACCTACCGTCTGCACCTGGCCAATCTGGGCGGGCAATCGGCCCGCTCCACCCAGCAGATCAGCCTGGCGGGCGAACGCGCCTCTACAGTGCTGAACACCGTGTCCGTTGCAGGGCGCCTGCAGGTCCACGATGTGTTCGCCGTCATCGAACACGCAGCCGCTGCCACGCAATCCGAACAGCGCTTCCGCGGCGTCGCCGCGCAACAGGCGCGCGTGGGCTTCAACGGCAAGGTAGTGGTGCGTACCGACGCGCACGGCGCGGTATCGCGCCAGTCGCTGCGCGGCCTGCTGGCCGGTCCACAGGCCGAAGTGGACGTACGCCCGCAGCTTGAGATCTACACCGACGAGGTGCAATGCAGCCACGGCGCCACGGCCGGCAAGCTCGACGAGAACATGCTGTTCTATCTGCTGTCGCGTGGCATGGAGCCGGAAATGGCGCAGCTGCTGCTGAAATGGGCCTTTCTGGAAGATGTGGTCGCCAAGATCGACCTGCCTGCCCTGCGCGGCCAGGTCGAACATGCGCTGGCGGGACAGATGGACGACACCGCGGCGCTGCGGGAGCTGTTGTGAACAGCAGCGTCGACAGCCCCATCACCGCGCCAACCACGGCGCAGTTACAGGCGCAGGCGCAGTCCGGTGGACTGGATGTGGTGCGCATCCGCAAGGACTTCCCCATCCTCTCGCGGCAGATCAACGGCAAGCCGCTCGCCTACCTGGACAGCGGCGCCTCCTCGCAGAAACCGCGCAGCGTCATCGATGCCGAATCGCACTACTACGAACAGATTCACGCCAACGTACACCGCGGCGTGCACAGCCTCAGCCAGTGGGCCACCGAGGCCTATGAAGGCGCACGCGAGAAGGTGCGCGGCTTCATCAATGCCGCCTCCACGCGCGAGATCATATTCGTACGCGGCACCACAGAGGCCATCAATCTGGTGGCGCAAAGCTACGCCCGCCCCCGGCTGCAGCCCGGCGACGAGATTCTCATCACCTGGCTGGAGCATCACGCCAACATCGTGCCCTGGCAGATGGTGTGCGAACAAACCGGTGCGAAGCTGAAGGTCGCCCCCATCGATGAGCGCGGCGAAGTGGATGTGGCGGCCTTCGAAAATCTGCTCGGACCGCGCACACGACTGGTGGCGCTGGCGCATATTTCCAACGCGCTGGGCACCGTACTGCCACTGCAGCGCCTGATCGCGGCGGCCCGCACCCACAATGCGGCGGTGCTGATCGACGGCGCGCAGGCGGTGCCGCACATGGCCGTTGACGTGCGCGCGCTGGACTGCGACTTCTACGCCTTCTCCGGCCACAAGATGTACGGCCCCACCGGCATCGGCGTGCTGTACGCGCGCGAAGCCATTCTGAAAACCATGCCGCCGTGGCAGGGCGGCGGCGACATGATCCTGCAGGTGACCTTCGACAAGACCACCTACAACACCCTGCCCTATCGCTTCGAGGCCGGCACACCGAACATCGCCGGCGCCGTGGGACTGGGAGCGGCTATCGACTATTTGCAATCACTGGGACTGGCGCGTATTGCCGTTTGCGAACAGCAGCTGCTGCGCTACGCCACTGCAACGCTGGAGAAGATTCCCGGCCTGCGCATCATCGGCACGGCTGCGGAGAAGGCCGCCGTCGTCTCGTTTATCGTCGACGGCGTCCACCCGCATGATCTCGGCACCATTCTCGACGCCGACGGCATCGCCATCCGCACCGGCCACCACTGCGCCATGCCCGTCATGGAATTTTTCAACGTGCCGGCCACCGCCCGCGCCTCACTGAGCTTCCACAACACCCGCGAGGAAATTGACCGGCTGGCGGCCGGCATTGAAAAGGCCCGGCGCCTGCTCGGCCCTCCCACTGCAACCGGAACCAACTGATGGACCTGCAGGACCTCTACCGCGACGTCATCGTCGATCACAACCGCAACCCGCGCAATTTCGGCCGCATAGATCCGGCCGACGCCCACGCCGAGGGTTTCAATCCGCTGTGCGGCGATCACCTGCAGCTGTGGGCGAAACTCGATGGTGATCGCATCGCCGACGTCCAGTTCGAGGGCAAGGGCTGCGCCATCTCGGTCGCTTCCGCCTCGCTGATGACCGAGACGCTGAAAGGCCGCTCGCTGACGGAAGTCCACGACTACTTCAAGCAGATACATGCCCTGCTGACCACCGACGACTACAAACCGACGCTGCCACTGGGCAAGCTGGCAGCGCTGTCAGGCGTGCGCGAGTTTCCCTCGCGGGTGAAATGCGCCAGCCTGTGCTGGCACACGCTGATGGCGGCGCTCGACCGCCAGAACAAACCTGTTTCCACGGAATAGCCATGCGCGCCTACGACAATGAACCGGTGGTCATTCAACGCGACGTCGATGTCGTGGTCATTCCCGCGGGCATGAACGTGAAGCTGCGCGCCGGCCAGGCGGGCTACATCACCCAGTCCCTGGGCGGCAGCTTCACCGTCTACGTGGAAGGCAACCTGTTCCGCATCGCCGGCGAGGACGCCGATGCCATCGGCAAGGAGGTCGTCAAACCGCCGCAACTGCCGCCCGATGCCACCGAGGATGATGTCCGCGACCTGGTGTGGAAGCAGATGCGCGGCTGCTACGACCCGGAAATTCCGATCAACGTCGTCGACCTGGGGCTGGTGTACGAGTGCGACATCAGCCGCAATGACGACGGGACCCGCAGTGTCGATATCCAGATGACGTTGACGGCGCCGGGGTGTGGCATGGGGGAGATTCTGGTGCAGGACGTCAAGGAGAAGGTGCAGATCGTGCCGACGATTCGCGAGGTGAAGGTCGAGCTGGTGTTTGATCCGCCGTGGAACCACTCGATGATGTCGGAGGCGGCGCGGCTGCAGACTGGGATGTTGTAGCGTGGCAGCGGTATGGGTGATGGGGCGCTGGCGCGGGAACTGATTGCCGTGGTGCCTTGCCTGGCCATCGGCCGTGGGTGGGGTGTGTTTTCCTCGGCGCGGGCACCCCATCGTCGAAGGCACAAAGCCGCCGCAGCGTTGTTCCAAATCGAAGGCAGTGCATACCAACCGCCGCTACCCCCATGCTGATGGCACCGGCGGCGGACCCAACCTCGCGATGTCAGCAGAGAGCCCGCGCCGAGGAAAACACACCCCACCCACGGCCGATGGCCAGGCTCACCACCGAAGCCGGCAGTTCCAGAGTCGTTGCATCACTTTCTTCGGTCAGACAGCGGGCATTGCCCATTCAACGGCTCCAGCGACGAGCGGTCGGGGGGCGGTTCGCGCGGCGGCGTGGCCGCCCATTGTAGAGGGCACAAAGCCGCCGCAGCGTGACCCTTCATCGAAGGCAGTGCATCTCAAGCACCGCTGACCGCATGCTGATGGCACCGGCGGCGGACCCGCACCGCGATGCCGGTAGAGAAGCCACGCCGCCGCCAACCGCCCCCCGGGCGATCGGCGCTGGAGCCCCATCTATCGCGAACCCCAAAACTCAAAATTTAAAACTCAGCACTCAGGCACGTTAACCGCAAGCCCCCCCTGAGAGGTCTCCTTGTAGATCGACGACATATCCCGCCCCGTCTGCCGCATGGTAGAAATAACCTGATCCAGCGTCACCTTGTGACTCCCATCCCCCCGCAATGCCAGCCGCGCGGCGTTGATGGCCTTCACCGACCCCATGGCATTGCGTTCAATACAGGGAATCTGCACCAGCCCGGCGATCGGATCGCAGGTCAGACCCAGGTTGTGCTCCATGCCGATCTCGGCCGCATTCTCGATCTGCTCGTTGGTGCCATGCAGAGCCGCCACCAGTCCGGCTGCGGCCATCGAGCAGGCCACACCCACCTCGCCCTGACAGCCCATCTCCGCACCCGAGATCGAGGCATTCTGTTTGTACAGCATGCCGATGACGCCCGCCGTCAGCAGGAAGCGGATCACGCCCTCCTCGTCCGCGCCGCTCTCGAATCGTTTGTAGTAGTGCAGCACCGCGGGAATGATGCCCGCCGCGCCATTGGTCGGCGCCGTGACCACGCGCCCACCGGCCGCGTTCTCCTCGTTCACCGCCAATGCGAAGGCATTCACCCAGTCCATGACATCCATGGCGCCGGCCGTCTTGCTGGCCAGCAGTGAGCGATAGAGCTTGGGCGCGCGACGGCGCACTTTGAGCACGCCTGGCAGCAGGCCCTGCGCCTCGAAGCCCTTCTGCACGCACTCCTGCATGACCTGCCATATTCTCAGAATGCCGGCGCGGATCTCCTCCGTGCTGCGCCAGGAACGCTCGTTGGCCAGCACCAGTTCGTACAGCTCCAGGCCGTTGGCGCTGGTGAGTTCCAGCAGATCGGCGGCGGAGTTGAACGGATAGGGGGCGGCCTTCTTCTCCGCACCGGCGGTAGCGGAGGATTCCTCGCCGGCGCGCACGATGAAACCACCGCCGATGGAGTAGTACTCCTCCTGCAGCAGCGGCTGCTGCGCGGCGTCATGCGCACTGAAGCGCATGCCATTGGAATGGCCGGGCAGTA
The DNA here is from genome assembly GCA_021773365.1 of Gammaproteobacteria bacterium. Lineage (GTDB taxonomy): Bacteria > Pseudomonadota > Gammaproteobacteria > Steroidobacterales > Steroidobacteraceae > JAJFKF01. The sequence continues at coordinate 48,521 of JAJFKF010000015.1, forward strand.
CCTGGTCGCGGTGAAAGAGAATGGAAAGGGGCTCATCGAAGTCGATCCGGTGCCTGCCGAGCAGCTGCAGGCTGCTGCTGGTACGGATGCGCTGGATGGTGGACTCGATGGCGTCGGTTTCGATCTCGTTCGGTTTGTTGCCCTCCAGGCCCAGCAGCACGGCGCGGTCGGTGCAATGCCCCGCGCCGGTGAGGGCGAGGGAGCCGTAGAGCTGCACGGAGACCGTGGCGGTGCGCTCCAGCAGACCCTGCGACTCGAGATTCAGCGCAAACTGGCACGCGGCGTTCATCGGCCCCACGGTGTGCGAGCTCGAGGGGCCGATGCCGATCTTGAAGATGTCGAAGACGCTTAGGGT
>JAJFKF010000141.1 GCA_021773365.1 Gammaproteobacteria bacterium
CGGCTATGTGGGGGCCGCGGCCACCAAATCGGTGATCTTGGGTTTGATTATTTTGGCGACCGCCGGGCTTTTTGTGCCGTTGCAAATTGCCCATCCTTTCTGGATGATGCTATTTCTTGTGCTCACCGCTGTTACATTCAGCCTGCTTGGCTTCATCATCGGGATTTTCTCGAAGAACTTCGAGCAGCTGCAGTTCGTCCCCATGCTGGTGGTAACGCCGCTGACCTTCCTGGGCGGGGCGTTCTACAGCATCGACATGCTGCCAGGGGTGTGGCGGACGGTGACGCTGTTCAATCCGGTGGTTTATCTGATCAGCGGGTTTCGCTGGAGTTTTTATGGGACGGCGGATGTGAGTGTGGGCATCAGTCTCGCAGCTACGCTGGGGTTCTTCCTGGTGTGTCTGGCGGTGGTGGGATGGATTTTCCGGACGGGGTATCGGATCAAGAATTAGCCTGCAGCTCACAAACGCAATCCGCGATACTGAGTCGCACGCCCGCAGATAGTTCGCTCTGGTTGCCGGCAATGATCGCGGGCGATTGAGCGCTACGCGTTTCCGTAGCCGCCTTTTTTCGGCACTTGCAGTGCTGCCCGGCGCCAGAGCCGATCTGGCCACCGAAGTGCGCCGTCTCGGTGGCAAGAGGGCGGTCATCGCCAATCACGATCGCATCAGGGCGCTGCGGGACCGCTACGCGGCACGTTGATTTCAGCAGGAGCGATTGACAGGGATTGTTCCCGAGCGACTGGCAGGATGCCGGTCGCTCGTTTCGTTTTCAGCCCGCGACTGTGGTGCTGTCGCCCGGCAGCTCAGGAGGCACAGGCCTGGGAGATGCGGGCCCGGGCGCAATCGATTGGCCTGATTTACAGTGGCGCCAGCTGCAGGATCTGCCGCACCTGCGCTTCCAGCTGATCGATATCCGCCTGCGGGCTCACGAGCATGCCATCGGCACCAATGAGGAACTTGGTCGGGAATACCCGGATGGCGTAACGGCGCTTGATGGGGTTGTCTGCGGCCCTGCCATCGAAGTACTGCGGCCAGGGAATGGATTTCTGGGCCAGCACGTCGTTCACCTTCTGGCGCGCGGCGGACAATTTGGACGCGGTTTGTTCCGCCGTGTCCCCTTCCGCCAGCCCGGCGCTTTCCGCCGTGATGCCGATGATCTCCAGACCCTGGGAGTGATATCTGTCGTACAGGGTTTTCAGCTGCGGCATTTCCGCGATGCAGGGTTTGCACCAGGTGGCCCAGAAATCGACGATGACGGCCTTGCCGCGCATCTTCGTGACATCCACTGTTCGCCCATCGAGCGCGGTGAACTGGATTTCGATGGGTTGCTTCATCAGCACCGCTGCGCTGGCTTTGTCCGCCGCTTCCTGCTCCTGGCCTTTGCGGATAAGTTCCTGCATGGCCGCCTCGCTCATGGCTGCGCCTGCCGCGCCCTGACGGACCATTGTCGAACCCGGAGCCGCTCCAGCGGGTACTGTACCGCCGCTCATGGGCATCATCTTCACCGAGCCGGGGTCGGTGATCACCATGACGCTGCCTTTCGACGCCGGCGCTGCATCGTCAGCGCCAGACGTAGCGCCGTCGGCCCGCTGCGCGGGCTGCATGTTTGTCGCGCCCGCGGGAGGGGCGGCCTGCATGCGGGTGGCGCCTCCCCCCTGCATCTGCTGCTGCGTTTTCTCCGTCGCCGCGCCCAGCTTCTCGCCGGCAGCAACGATATCCGGCGCGACATCCAGCCCCGCCTTCGACAGATAATATTCGATCGCCGCGGTCTTGCCCCCGGGCGACAGGCCCAGCGAACGGCCGACGATGCGGCCGTCGCGGTCGATGATGAATTGCGTGGGTAACATGTTGACGCCGAACCGGGATAGCGAGGCCCGCTGCGGCTCCCGGCCCAACGGATCGTAGGCATAGAAAATATCCGGATTCTTGCGGGCATTCTTGCCGATCCATGCTTCGAACGCAGAGGCGGCATCGTCGGTGCCCGCGGCCAGAACCACCAGTCCCTGATCTTTGTACTTCACTGCCAGTTCCTGCATATGCGGCATGGAGGCGATACACGGCCCGCACCAAGTCGCCCAGAAGTCCAGGATCACGACCTTTCCCCGGTAGTCGGACAGCTTGATCGTCTTGCCGCTGGCATCGAGCATCTGGAAGTCCGGCGCCATCGCGCCGATGTTCAACAAAGGTACGGCGGCAGCGCGCTGCCGGGCGCGCTCCTCCTGTATCTTTTTTTCATACGCCTGGTACATCTGCGCGGTGAATACATGCTGCGGCTTGTCCTGCGGCTGCGGCTCCACGCCCGCGAGCACCAGGAGATTGCCCATGGCTTCGAAGCCGCCGGTGTCTTCGGCGAACGGCTTGAGGGGATCATCCGGCCGCATACCGGTACCGATCGTCGTCATGCCCACCAGTTTCCGCCCGGCATCGAACGCCACCAGGACGGGCATACCCGGTATGCCCCAGCTGCGCCCGGCCGGCAGCGGCTCGCCCGAGTTCAACATCTGCCCGATGACGGAGCGACCCGCCACGGCCTGCCACTCTTCGGCCATGGCCTGCATCTCTTCCTGGGTCATCTGATCCATAGGCTTGGTTGGCGGCCGCGGCAGGGGACCACCGGTGCTGCGCAGCAAGGGAAAGGAATACTGGCCCTTGTTCTCCCTCAGCCAGCGGTCGAAATCCTCCGGTGTGGAGCGATCGGCGACCGCAATTACCTCCAGCCCCTGCTTGCGATACGCCTTGCTGAGCCTCTCGACCGATTCCAGGTTGCCCGGGCCGAATCCGCGCTTTGCATCCCAGAGGAACAGGAGCGTGCGGCCCTTGATGCGGTCACGCAGCGCCACTTCCCTGCCGTCGGGCGTCAGGACCTTGATGTCCGGGAGCATAGCGCCCTGCACCAGACCCCCGACATCCGCGCGGTACGGCGGCCTGTCCGGCGCGGCATGTCCGGGGGCCGGAGCGCCGGGAGTTTGTGCGCATGCGGTTGCGCATCCGATTGCTGCGGTAACAAGTATGGCCGCGGCGAGAGATAGCAATTTCATCGATGCATTCCTGTTCGTCCTGAGGTTTAAAAGTGCTTGCTGAGGTTGACGACGAAACGCCGTCCCCGCGGATCCACCGTCCATCGACCCCGTGCCGCCTGCACCTCGGTCACTTCGCTGTAGACGGCATTGATGACCGTGACGGACAGACGCACATCCGCCAGGCCACGCCGCCACCATGCAGCGGCATTCGCATCGAACTGCGGATCGCGGCCGAAGTCGTAGGAGAACTGCGGGTCGTAGCCCAGGTCGCCGTCGGCGCGGAAGGTGGCAGAGCGCATGTACGCGGACTGGTAATGGACATTGACGCCGATCTCCATGGCGCCGCGAGCCCAGAACAACGAGGCGCTGCCGCGGCGCGGCAGCTCCCGACTCACGAGCGGTGCGCCCGCGATCGCCTGCGACACGTATGAATCCACTTCGGTGTACTGGGCATGCAGCGACAGGTCGCCGGCCCGGGTCGCGAGGTCGTACGTCAGCCGGTAGTCCCACCCTTTGGTGCGCAGGCCTGCGATATTCAGCGGGGAGCCGTCATAACCCGTCACCCGTCCGGGCAGGCCATCTCCCGACGGAGCGGCCCGTGTCACGCGCTCCGGGAAAAGCAGCAGCAGGTCTCGCAGACCTGCGCCGCCCGAGCGGTTGGTGTAGTCGATGTCGTAGTGATCGGCGTACAGCGACAGCCCGCCCACCCAGGGCACTTGCAGCACCACGCCAAAGTTGTTCGATACCGATTCTTCGGCCTGCAGGTTTGGATTGCCGGCGCTGGTCACTGCGAGTAATCCGGTGATCGCTTCATCGTTGCGCAGCGGATCCAGCACAGCATTGGGACCCGTCGTCGACTGGAAGAAAGCGTTGAAGGTACGCGGCGGCGAATACAGATCGAACAGGACCGGCACCTTGTAGCCCTCGGTGCGTGAGCCACGCAAAGTCAACCATTTGACCGGGGCATACAGAGCCGAATAGCCAGGACTGACCTTGCTGCCGAAATCCGAATAGGAATCCGACCGGGCCTGCACACCGAGCTCGAGCCGGTGCAGCAATGGAAAGTTGCCGTCGTCCGGCGCCAGCGGAACGCGAGCCTCACCGAACGCCGACCGGATATTGCGCCCATTGGGCCGCGCCACCGCGGCGAAAGAAGTGGTATCAGCGGGGCTGTGAAGGAACCTAACTTCCTCGTCGGTGTATTCCACACCCACTGCTGTCTTGATAGCACCGGTCGGGAGCCTGAAGAGCGTCCCGTCGGCATGCGCGCCATAGACATACACATCCGAAACCTCGGCCGAAGGATAGGACTGGGCGAGGCCGATAAGCAGATCGGCTGAATTGGGGCTGGCGCCCGTCGTGCTGTCGTCGAAAATATTCGGTCGCAGGGAAGGATCGGGGTTGGTCAGTGCCTCCGTGAGCTTTGCCGTGCTGAGGGTATAGCGATTGTTCTGCAGCTCGCTGCGCGCCCAGTGGGCGGAGGTTTCGTACTGCCAGTCGCCCGCAATCGCGCCCCTGGCGCCGGTCGCGGCACTTGCGCTTTTGGACTCGATCGATTCCGGCAAGGGAAAGTCCCAAAACCACTTGCTCACCAGCACCGGCACGCCGAAGGGATTTCCCGGATAGCCGGCGGGAACCTGGAAACTGAAACTCGGAAAATCCGGGTAACTGGCCACCGCGGGGGGAAGACCGCGCACGGTGTTGTCAGTCTCCGACCAGCGCCCATCGAGAAAGAAGGCGGCGCGGGGTGAATAGTCAAACCCGAGTTTCAGCAGTGCCGATTGCTGGCGTTGTGGATTGATCAGGTTCACATGCAGGGCGGTGTCGAGAGGACCTGGCAACGGGCCTGCATTGGCATAGTCGGCAACCGTCGCACTCTGGCCGCTGGCACCCGCGGGGATGGCCACCTGGCTGACGGACAGTCCGGGCAGCGGTTGGCCGTCAGTGCTGTATACGGCGCCGCGCCCTCCGGGAATGGAGTTGCGTCTGTCCGTGCCGCCAAAGGCGCGATGGTCGTCCGACGCGGTGAACCAGCGGTCGGTCGCCGCCATCGCGTTGGAGTCCTGGAAGGAAAAACTCCCCAGGGCATTGAATTTTCCCCTGGAATAGCCGGGAGACACGCTCACGTTCTTCACCGCGGCATCGCCATCGAAAGTGTTGTCGTACGTGACGGCGACGTCGGTTCCGGAGTATTCCTTCTTCAGGATGATGTTGATCGCGCCCGCGACCGCGTCGGCGCCATACACCGCGCCGGCGCCGGCAGCCAGCACCTCGATGCGATCGATCGCAGAGAGCGGAATGCCCTCCAGACCATAGTTGTCCGCGCCGCTGTCCTGCCCGGTGCGTCCCAGGCGGCGGCCATCGACCAGGATCAGCGTTGCATTGTTGGGCAGGCCGCGCATATCCATGGTCACCCGGGATTGTGCGGGGCCCATCACGTTATTGGGGAGGTCGACGTTGCGGCCTGAAACACCCATGCCATCGGTTTTGTTGTTGACCGAGATCTGGGGAATGACGCGCCGGATATCTCCGAGGGTGGTCGCGCCGAGCCGCTGCAGATCCTCACGGGTATAGGTCACGACCGGATGCGCGGTGATTTCACCCTGCTCACCGCGAATGCGCGAGCCAGTGACTTCCATCTCCGTGGGCTTGTCTTCGACGGGCGCGGCGGTTTCAGCGATGGCTACCGCGGTCTCTGGTCCCGCGATCCGCGCAAGACGCATCTCTTCCACGCCTAACGCACGTGTATCAGTGGTCGTGTTCGCGCCGCTCTGACGTTCCGAACGGATCGCCACCGTTCCGTCGTCCACTGTCTCGAACTTCAGGCCGGTATTGGCCAGCAAAAGAGTGAGCGCACGGTCCGTGGCGTAGGTCCCCTTGATCGCCGGGACGCGACGGCCTTCGAGCGCCTTGGTCGCCACCGTGAATTCCACCCCGGACTGGGTGGAGAACTGCAGCAGCGCGCTGGACAACGACTGGGCTGGAATATCGAAAGCCACCGTCCGGGACAGGGTCACGGCCGGTTTTACCGCTTGCGGCGGCGCAGCGGAAACAATGCTCGCCACCGACAGCAGTGCGAGCGACAGTACAAGGCGTGTTGTGTTCATCGGTTTTCCCCTGAGTACTACTTCGGCGGCGTGCATACAATGCCGTCGTTGCTGGATGGGACGTCCGGAGCCGCCGGATCGGCGGTTATGCGGATGCAGACCGCCGAATCCCGGGGGTCAGACGTCTAAGCTGCAGGAGAGCGCCCATTTCATGAGTAAAGCCTTGCCAGACCTGCCTGAAATCACCCCCGGCGCGGATTCACGCCCGGGTGGCGCTGAGGTTCCGGGATTGGCGCCGCCGGCCGGGAATTCAGCCAGGAATTCCGAGCTGGCGGCACTGTTCCGCGAGCACAACGAGATGCTGGTGCAGTTCCTCACCGGCAAGCTCCGCTCCCGGCAGGAGGCCCGGGAAGTGGCGCAGGAAGCCTATGTCAGGATCCTCAGCCTCGATTCTCCAGGCGCCGTAAGCTTCCTGCGGGCTTTTCTCTTCAAGACCGCATCCAACATTGCCGTGGACCGCATCCGTCATCGGGAACGGTGCCCACACACCAGCGATGTATCCCTCTTTGACGAACTGCCCGAAACCCGCACCCCGGACAAACAGGCTGAAGGCCGCCAGGAAGTGGAGCTGCTGCAGCGGCTGGTGTCGGAGCTGCCCCCGAAGTGCCGTCGCGCTTTTTTGTTGTGCAAGCTGGACGGACTGTCCACACGGGAAATCGGCCAGAGGATGCACCTCTCCGAACGCCAGGTGCGCGACTACATACTGCGCGGACTGCTGTACTGCCAGGAAAAACTGTCGGCGGCTCGAGGGTTGCCCCCGGACAAACATCACGGGAGCGCCCGATCATGATCCGCAACCACACCGCATTGCAGGAAGACCCGGTAGCCATGCAGGCCGGCGCCTGGCTGATCGAGCTGGAATCTCCCGACGTCACGGTTGAACGCATCGCTGAATGGCAGCAGTGGATGGCCGCCGATGAGTCGAACCGGCACGCCTACGAGGCGCTGCAGTTTACCTGGCAGAAGATGGACTCTCTGCACACCGCTCCCTGGCCCAATGATATTGAAGTGCAGACGGATGGCTATGTGCCCTCGCGCTCCATATCCGCCTGGCAGTCGCAAACGGCATCCACAATCCCGGCGCGACGCTTTGCGCCACTGGCGGCAGCGGCGGTCGCGGTGGTCGGTTTCGGCGCCTGGCTGGCGCTGCCGCTGTTTTCATCTGCCGCCATGACAGTCGAGACGGGCATCGGCGAGAACCGCGAACTGCAGTTGTCGGACGGTTCACGCGTATTCGTGGGCGCGGACTCGCTGCTGAAGGCCTCCATTGACGACAACGGACGCAATCTCGTTCTGGAGCGGGGCGAGGCCTATTTCGAAGTGGCAAAAGATCCGCTGCGCCCCTTCCGTGTCGAGGCCGGCGGCACGGATATCGTTGCCGTGGGCACGGCGTTCAACGTGCGCCGCACCGGCACGCAGGTGGTGGTGGCGGTGTCCGAAGGCGAAGTAGCGGTGGACAACGAGCGTCTGAAGGCCGGTCAGCAACTGGTGACTGCATCCGCGCGCAAGACTTCTCCCGTCGAATCAGTCGCGCCGGCCGCGGTCGCCAGCTGGCGCGAAGGGCGGCTGCAGTTCTCCGGCGAACCTCTGTCCAGCGTCGTGATCGATATCAACCGCTACTCGGCGCAGCAGATCGTCATCAGCGATCCGGCCATCGCGGACCTGCGGGTCACCGGCACCGTCTCCGCCGGCAATATCACCAGCTGGCTGAAGAGCCTGGAGAAATCGCTGCCCGTGCAGGTCACCACCGACGACAGAGGCGCCCTGCAACTGAGCGGCCGCTAGCCACCAATGCCGATTCGGGCAGTTCCACGGCCAACTCTGCGCACCACACTCTTATGGCATCGTTCGTAACCGAGCACCGCCTGCGGCGATCCGGCATGATCGCGATTCCGGAACCGCAAGCAAGCCCCACGCCACCACAGGACAGCTATACTGCGCCTCTTTTTTGCAGAGAGGTTCAAGCGCCGTGGGATTCAACTGCCTGAAGTGCCCGGGATACTGCTGCAGTCATTCACGCATCGCCGTGAGCGAGCACGACATCGTCCGCCTGGCCAGACATTTCGACGTCACTCCGCAGAAGGCAAAGGAGCGCTTCACCTATCACTACAAGACCAAGGAAGTGGATGAGCAGATCCTGCGCCACCACAAGGACCACATCTACAAGTCCATCTGCCGCTTCTTCGACCGCGACGAGCGCCGCTGCACGGTGTATGAGGCGCGCCCCAATGTGTGCCGGAAGTATCCCTACGGCAACAAGTGCGGCTACTACGAGTTCCTGAAGTTCGAGCGCGCGCACCAGGACGATGAGGAGTATGTGCCGGACGCCTGAGCGTCACTATTCGATCCGGCGCACCACCTTTCCCGCCTCGTCCATGAACTCGATGCTGGGCTGACCAGACTCGCTGACCTTCAGCAGCAGCCGTACCCTGCCCTGCTTGTCGGCCAGCTTCACCAGCGACTCGCCCAGTTGTTTGCCGGCGAAGAAGCGCTCCGGCACCGGATGCGGACCCCAGGACTTCGCGATTTCCCCGATCTCGGCGCGGATCTCCCGTCGCTCCTCGTCGCTGGTGGCCCGCGCAAGCTTGTCGCTGAGCTGCACCACCGGGCCAAGCGATTCGCTCGGGCGGTCCCATACGCGCAGGCCGGCTGTTCGCTCGCCGTTCTGCTCGCCGTAAAGCAGGCTGATGGTCTGGTCCTGCTTGTACTGATCGAAGGTCAGGCCGGCGCGCGCGCTGTAGCTGTCACCCTCCTGGCGACTGGAGAAGGTCATGCCGCCCACCTCGTCGCCATCGTCGTTCATGAACCAGAAGCCGCCGTCGTTGCGGCTGGGATGCTTGAATTCCCTGCCGCCCCAGTACAGCCCGGCAGCGCGCGCCTTGCTGGCAATGACCACACGCGGCTTGCCATCGGGCTCGACGATGTTGATGCGCTGAACGTTGATCTCTTCGAAGTCGGTGACCTTCGGCGCGGCCCGCCCCCAGGCCATGAAGATCAGACCGGCACTGAGGGCTGCCAGCCACAGGATCAGCAGGTTCTTGCCGGTGACTGCACTCATCGTCGTCTCCTCGTGCGGTGTTGCCCGTAACAACGATGCACGAGGCGTGCGGTTCCGCTATCGCGGACGACCGCGCAAGGGAATTCAATCCGCTGAACGCACGCCGGACCAGGTGATGACGGCATCTCCGAGGATGCGCACGGCCTGCGGCACATTCGCCTCGCATAGCACCTCCACGTCCACCACACCCGGCCGGCCGACGAAGGCGCCCTGGTGACCGCGAAAGCACATCCTGCCGGCCTGTGGCGCCAGTAATCCATGCTGCACGAGGTACACGCCGAGCATGGCGTGGGTGTTGCCGCTGACCGGGTCCTCGGGAATGCCCATGACCGGACAGAACAGGCGTGCGCGGGTTACGGCCCGCGGCTGTCCCGACTCCAGCGCAAAAACAAAGTAGCCCTCGGCACCAATTTCCGGCGAGAGGCGTTTCAACGTCTCGAAATCGGGCCTGAGCGCTGACAGGGTGTCCGGAGAGCGCACGCCGATGAGCAGGCGCGGCGCTTTCTGCGCCACTAGTTGCAGGGGAAACTGCGGATGCACGTCGGCGCCGGACAGGCCCAGCGCCGAAAATACCGCCGTGTGGTGCTGCGCTGAAAACATCGGACCCAGCACCGGCGCGGGCTGGGTGATGGCGATGCGGTAATCGCCGTCGGCCTGCAGCGTCTCGATTTCGACAGGGCCGATGCCGGTCATCAGTCGCTGACGCGGCGAACTCAGGCCTTCTATTTTCGCGCGAACGTACTGTGCGGCCACCGTGGCGTGGCCAACGAAGGTAGTCTCGCGGCGGGGCGTGAGATAGCGCACCTGCGCGTCGCAGCCGCCCTGCTCTGCGGGCAGCACGAAGGCCGTGTCGGGTGGATCCAGCGTGTCGGCCATGGTGCGCATCTGCGCATCGGAAAGGCCCTGCGCATCAAGCACCACGCCCGCGGGATTGCCACCGGAGGCCTCGCGGGTGAAGGCGCTGACTTGAAATACACGCTGCGGCGATAAAATCATGGCGCGCAGTATAGCGGCGCATGCCGTTCGCGCATCCCGCGTTATACTCCGCGCCCTTTTGCGGTCCTCCTCATGTGGTTCAAGAATCTCGTCATCTATCGCCTGCCCGCCGACTGGTCACTCACCGCGGCTGAACTGGAAGAGCGCCTTGCGCGCCGCCCCCTGCAGCCCTGTACGGGCTACGACCTGCAGACCCGCGGCTGGGTGCCGCCTGCCGGCGCCACCGGCGACGGCCGTTACGTGCGCACCGTGCAGGGTCATCATCTGCTGGCGCTGGGCGTGCACCAGAAAATCCTGCCGGCTGCGGTCATCAACCAGATGGCTAAGGATCGCGCCGTCGAGCTGGCCGCGCAGCAGGGTCACCCGGTGGGACGCCGGCAGATGCGCGAACTGAAGGAACGGGTGGGCGATGAACTGCGCGCGAAGGCGCTCACCCGTCGCAGCGAGATGCGTGCCTGGCTGGATCCGGAGCGTGGCCGTTTCATTGTCGATGCGGCGAGCACCACGAAGGCCGAAGAGCTGGTGGAGACGCTGCGCGACACGCTGGGCACCTTCGCCGTGCAGCTGCTGGATACCACGCACTCGCCTGCCGCCGCCATGGGATCGTGGCTGCTGGCGGGGCGCGCTCCCGGACGGTTCAATATCGAACAGGACCTGGAACTGCAGGCCAGGGACGACAGCAAGTCGGCGGTGAAGTATGTCCGCCACCCGCTGGACGGCAAGGACATTCACAAGCACATCTCCGGCGGCAAGAGCGTGGTGCGCCTGGGACTGAGCTGGCACGCGCGCGTGGCGCTGGTGCTGAATGCCGAACTGCAGGTCAGGCGCGTACAGTTCCTGGATGTGGACGAGGACAAGGCCGAATCGCAGCACGAGGCTGATGAGCAGTTCGACGTGGACTTCGCGCTGATGAGCGGCGAAGTGGGGCAGATGCTCGATGAACTGGTGGCGGCGCTGGGCGGGGAGAACAAGGACGAGCACGAGGCGGAGATCAACGTCAAGGTCGCATAGCGGCCGCGAACATCTGATAGCCCTTTGCGCCCGGCAGGTTGCGGGCGGCGGGACTTCAGCGATAGGCGGGCGGATAGGCTTGCCGCGGGTTCATGTAGCGGTCTCGCAGTTCGGTGCGCCGTGAGGTCATGGGCTGCTCTACACCACCGATGAAAACCGCCACCGGCCAAGACAGGGTCTCCAGTGGATCGCCGCTCCACAGCACCACGTCCGCATCCTTGCCCACCTCCAGCGAACCGGTGCGATCCGCGACGCCCCAGATGCGGGCGGGGTTGAGCGTGATGGCTCTCAGGGCCGCGGCGTACGGCAGGCCATAGGGAACCGCCGTGCCGGCGTTCAAACGAACCGGGCGCACGCTGTTGAAGTTCGGCGAGGCCTTGATGGCGATCAGGACACCAGCCGCCTGCAGGCGCGCCGCATTGTCCAGGCGCGCCTGCAGGGTCTCGAAGGCGCGGGGCAGGTCGTCCTGCGGATCGATCAGCACTGGCACCTGTGCGGCGGCAATTTCATCGGCCACCCGCCAGCCCTCCTCGACGTTCTCCAGAATGACGCGCACCTTCTCCGCGCGCGCCAGCGCCAGCACCTGGCGGATATCGGCGGCGCGGCTGGCGCGCACCAGCAGCGGCGTGCGGCCCTGCACCACCGGCACCAGCGCTTCCAGATCGATCCGCGACAGGTCGTAGTCGCGTGTCGCTCCGCGTACAAAGGCATCACGATGCGCCGCGTAGTGCCGGGCGTCGGCCAGGGCCGCCTTGAGCAGCACGATGGCCGCGCCGCGCGAGCCGCCCGCCTTCTCGGCGCCAGCCTCGCCGAAATTCCAGATCACCGCGGCCGCGGTGCGCAGCAGCGGATCGGCATCGCCCGCCGCCAGCCGCACCACTGCCGCCTGCCCGGCAAACAATGCCGGGTGCGTGCTGTCGCCATCGCCGCCGCCCTGCAGGGCGGCGTGGTCCACATGCTGGTACTGCTCATCGTGCTCGCAGCCATCACCGCCGGTGTAGACCCGCCCGGCGATGGGCACGATGGCGGCATGCGTCACGCCGGTCAGGCGCGCCACGGCCACATGCGTGGAAGCGGGATTGATGCCGTACTGCAGATCGAATCCGGCGCCCAGATGGTCGCCGCTTTCGTCGTCGCGCGTCTCGGCCACCAGATTGATCTCGTTCACCATCAGATTGGTGGAGGGCGCGAACAGGCCCGGCGTCACCACCTTGCCGGCGGCGTCGATCACCCGCGCATCCCGCGGCACCTGTACATCCGGACCCAGTGCGACGATGCGTCCATCGCGCATGAGCAGGGTGCCGCGCGGTATGGCCTCGCCGGAGACCGTTTCCAGCCGCGCATGGATAATGGCCACGGTCTGTGCCGCGGCCGGCTGCGCCGGCATGAGGAGCATCACCGTCGCCAGAACCGCCAAAACCGTAGGAACCGCAAGAATACCTGCAGAATTTCGCTGTTTCATGGGTGAAACTCCCCCTCGCCGGGCTGACCAAGTTCGAAATCGGAAACGGGCTGAAATTCCGGATCATGGCGGTCGTACACCTTCGCCCCGTCGATGAACACCTGCTCGGCCAGCGTGTACACGCTGAAAGGATCCCCGCTCCACAGCACCACGTCGGCCATTTTTCCCGGTTCCAGCGTGCCTGTTTGTCCAGAAATACCCAGCGCGCGCGCGGGATTGGCCGTGATCCAGGCGATGGCGTCGGCGCGCGAAATCACGATACCGGCCTCCAGTCCCGCAGCCAGCGCAATAGCCGCCTCCTGGTTCAGGCGCTGGATCATTGTCGGATCATCCGAATGCACCACCACGCAGCCGCCGGCGCGATGCACCATTGCCGCGTTGGCGCCAATGCCGTCCATGGCCTCCATCTTCATGCCGCCGCGCTCGGCCCAGACGGCGACACAGACATTCTCGCGCGCCAGCAGATCGGCGATCTTGTAGGCCTCCACGGCATGATGAAAAGCCGTGATATGCACATCGAACTCATCCGCCAGATCGAGCATCAGCGCCATCTCGTCGGCGCGGTAGCAGTGGTTGTGGATCAGGATTTCACCGGCGCGCACGCCGGCCAGGGTGTCGAGCGTCAGATCCCGTCTGGGCGGCTCGGCCTGCTCGCCGCGTTCAATTTTGTCTCGATACTGTTCCCACTTGCGGGCGTACTCCGCGGCATCGATCCAGGCCTTGCGGTAGCCGAGTACATTGCCCATGGCGGTGGACGGCAGTCGACCCTTGCGTCCATAGACGCGCTTTGGGTTCTCGCCGCAGGCCATCTTCAGTCCATACGGCGCATCGGGAAATTTCATGCCGCGCACGGTGACGGCAGGCACATTCTTCAGTGTCACTGTGCGGCCGCCGAAGAGATTGGCGGAGCCAGGCAGAATCTGCATTGCCGTTACGCCCCCCGCCCGCGCCCGCTGGAAGCCGGGATCCTGCGGCCAGATCGAATGTTCAGCCCACACCCCGGCGGTGTTCGGATCGGTCATTTCATTGCCGTCCTGACGAATACTCACGCCCGGCGACGGGTACACCCCGAGATGCGAGTGCGCATCGATAATGCCCGGCGTCACCCACTTGCCACGGCCGTCGATTCGCATCGCGCCGGCAGGCACGGACGTCGCCGCATCACCGACGGCCGTGATACGCCCGGCGGACATCACCACCACGCCGTTGTCGATCTGTTCGCCGGTGGCGGTGAGCACCGTTGCGCCGACAATGGCCGTAGGCTGCGAGGGCAGCGGCCCATAGGTACTGGGAAAGGGATTGCGATCGGCCTGCGGATCCAGCGCCCGCGGCAACGGCAAGGCCACTGTTTTTCCTGCCGCTGGATCAGGCCCGGGAGGCACGCCGGCACAGCCGGCGATCACGACGGCGGCGGACAACAGTCCTGCCGTCAACGGTTGCAGTTGCATCTTCATATCAGGATTCCTCCACGGTTCCGCCAAACAGTCGCGCCCGGCGTCGGCGCATCAGCTCCACCATCCACAGCAGCAGCACCGACAGCAGGAACAGCAGCGTCGCCGCCGCGGTAATTGCCGGACTGATCTGGTCATGCACCCCGTCGAACATCTGCAGCGGCAGGGTTTTCTGCCCGGCGCCCGCCAGCAGCAGCGCCAGGACGATCTCGTCGAACGAAGTGGTGAATGCAAACACCGCCGCGGCGAACACGCCCGGCGCAATCAGCGGCAACAGGATCCGGCGCAGCACCGTCAGCGGCGGCGCACCGAGACTGGAGGCGGCGCGCAGCAGACTGACATCGAAGCCCCGCAGCGTCGCATGCACCACGATCACCACGAAAGGCGTGGCCAGTATGGTGTGGCCGAGCACCAGCCCAAGGAAACTATGCGCCAGTCCCAGCGGCGCGAACAGGTAGTACACCGCTACTGCGACAATAATCACCGGCACGAACATGGGCGCCAGCAGCAGCGCAATCATCAATGGTTTCAGCTTCGAACTGAGCCGCGCCAGACCAAGCGCCGCCAGCGTACCCAGCGGCGTGGCCAGTGCGGTGGTCGCGGCTGCAACGACCAGGCTGTTGCAAAAAGCGGTGCTCCATCCAGAGGAGCCAAACAGATCCTCATACCAGCGCAACGACACGCCGGACAGCGGATAGCTCAGGAACGCGCCGGCATTGAACGACAGCGGCACGACCGCGAGGATGGGCAACAGCAGAAAGGCGCAGACCAGCGCGCCGAAGACATACAGCCCCACGCGCGCGACCCGCGTGCCCGGCGTCAGATATGCACCGCGGGCGTTCATCGCATTGTCAACTCGCGCCGCCCGGACAGGCGTCCATGGACCAGCAGCAATAACAGTGTCGCTGCCAGCAGCACCAGGCTCAGCGCCGCCGCCATGCCCCAGTTCAGCGACTGGTTGGTGTAGAAGGCAATGAAATAGCTGATCATCTGGTCTTCGGGACCGCCGACCAGCGCGGGCGTGATGTAGTATCCCAGCGCAAGAATGAAAACGATGAGCGCGCCCGCCGCCGCACCTGGCGCGGTCTGTGGAAAGTACACACGCCAGAAGGTCTGCAAGGGCGTCGCCCCCAGCGACAACGCCGCCCGTTGCGTGGCGGCCGGTACGCATTTCATCACCGCATACAACGGCAGGACAAAATACGGCAGCAGCACATGCGTCATGGCGATGTACACGCCGGTGCGGTTGTAGATCAGCTGCAGGGGCTCGGCGATGAGCCCCAGATCGCGCAGCAGATCGTTGATCAGTCCCCGATCCTGCAGCAGCACCATCCAGGCGGCGGTGCGCACCAGCACCGAGGTCCAGAACGGCACCAGGACGAAGACCAGCAGCACATGCGCCACGCGCTCAGGCAGGTTCGCCAGCATGTAGGCCAGCGGATAGCCGAACAGTGCGCACAAGGCCGCGACCACCGCGCTGATCCAGAAGGTGCGCGCGAACACATCGATGAACACGGCCTGTTCCTGCGGCACAGGCTGCACCTGTCCGTCGGCGTCCGTTCTCAGATCGAGGGCGGCCAGCAGATAGAAGCCGGTGTACCCGTGCGCGGCCTGACGCATCGCTGCCCAGGTTTCGCGCTCACCCCAGCGCGGATCCAGCTGTATCAGCCCCGCAAGCGGTTCACTGCCAGGCGGCAGCGGCAATGCCACTGCAGTGCGAATCACCAGGGTGCGGGCGCCGGGAACGGCATAGTTCAACCGGCTGGCCGCGGTGCTCAATTGCCCGCTGCGTCGCGATGCGACCAGGTCCTCAACAAATAGGGAAGCTACGGCTTTGTCCGGCAGTCCCGTGCCGTCCCAGGCCCGTAGCGCCGCGGCAGTGGCCGGCCAGATCTGTGGTACCTCACGCTCCGTGAACCCACGCGCCAGCAGCAACGCAATGGGCACCAGGAAACTTACCAGCAGGAACAGCGCCAGCGGCACGATCAGGGCCAGCGCCATGCGCTTGCGACCGCGTTCCCCGCGCCTCAGGGCGCGGCGCAGACTGCCGGCATCGGAGGGCTGGTGCAAACCAGTGGACAAAGAGGCTTCCAGCGCCGGCATCCGCTCTACCGCGCCGCCCAGGCATTGAAGCGCCGCGTGAGCGCATCGGAGTTCTCCACCCAGAACTGCGCGTCCAGTTCCACCGCGTGGCGCAGATTCTCCGGATTGGAAGGCGTATCGCGCTTGAGGGCCGGATCGAGCATGGCGATGGCCTCGCGGTTCGACAGCCCGGTGGGGATGAACTGCGGCAGGCGAACCTCATTCTGCGGTTGTTTCATGTGCGCAATGAGCTGCATGGCCTGCGCCTTGCGTGGACTGCCCTTGAGAATCACCCAGTAATCGACGGCGTAGATATTGCCGTCCCACACCACGCGGAAGTTACGCCCCTCCTCGCGATTGGCCACCAGCAACCTGCCCGGGCTGGTCATCGACACGGCGACCTGGCCTGAAGCCAGCAGATCCGGCACCTGGGAAATCGAAGACCACCACACCGTATAGGGCTTCAGTTCATCGAGCTTGCGAAAAGCGCGGTCCACGCCCTGCGGAGTACGCAGCACCGAATACACATCGGCCGGTTCCACCCCGTCGGCCATGAGCGCGAACTCCAGGGTGTACTTGGGCGTGCGGCGAAGTCCGCGCCGACCCGGGAAGCGCTGTACGTCCCAGAACTGCGCCCAGTTGCGCGGTCCCTCGGGCATGCGGTCGGCGTCGTAGCCGAACAGCTGTGACCAGACCATTGCGCCTACGCCACAGTCATGTACCGATGGCTCGATGAAGGCCTCACGCCCGCCGAGCATCTGCCAGTTTATGGGCTCGAACAGCCCCTCCTCACAGCCGAGGATGAGTTCCTCGGTTTCCACCTGCACGATGTCCCAGTCCGCCGCGCCTGCCTGGATCTTGGTACGCAGCACGCCGATGCCGCCGTGCCAGACATCCTCCTGCAGCGTGATACCGGTGTCGACAACAAACGAAGTCCAGTAGGCATCGCGGTGCGCGCGCTGGGAACTGCCGCCCCACCCGACGATGGTCAGATCGCGCTGACGCACGCTGTCGGTACATCCACCCAGCCCTGTTGCGACGAAACAGGCCATCGCGCAGACAGAAATCATCGCCGTCTTCTTCATGCACCCGCCTCCGGCTGCTGCGCGAATACACGACAGTCCTCCCTGCGAAATCTCAGCGTCACAGCGGCACCCGGCCGCAGTCGCTTACCCGCGGCGCGCGAACAGCGGGTGATGATCTGCGCGCCATCCGTCAGCGCCACATGCGCGCGCACATGATCGCCGTGATAAACCAGTTCTCCAATCTGCCCGCGCAGGCTGTTCTTCACCGCCTGACCGTCATCGGCCGGCGCAGGCCCGATCTGCAGATCGATGTGCTCCGGCCGCACCCAGGCGCTGACTTTCTCACCCGGCACCGCCGCATCTGCGTTGAGCGCCTGCAGCAGCTCACCGTCACCCAGCCGGACGCTGCAGCGTCCGGCCGTGGTTTCCTGCAAAACTCCATCGAGGCGATTGTTCTGACCGACGAACTCCGCCACGAAGGCACTGGCAGGCCGTTCATACAGATCACGCGGCGAAGCGAGCTGGCGCATGGCGCCACTCTGAAACAGCGCGATGCGATCAGACATGGCCAGCGCTTCGGACTGATCGTGAGTGACGTACACCACCGTCACGCCAAGGTGGCGCTGGATCTGCTTGATCTCGATCTGCAATTGCTCGCGCAGTTGTTTGTCCAGCGCCCCGAGCGGCTCGTCCATGAGGATCAGGTCGGGACCGAACACCAGCGCCCGCGCCAGCGCCACGCGCTGCTGCTGCCCGCCGGACAGTTCAGTGGGGCGGCGCTGTTCGTAGCCTTCCAGCCGCACCAGTGCCAGCACCTGCTGCACCCGTTCACGCACCTTGTCCGCGGGCACCGAGCGCACCGTCAGCGGAAAGGACAGGTTCCCGGCCACGGTGAGATGGGGAAACAGGGCGTAGTTCTGGAAAACCACGCCCATGTTGCGCCGGTGTGGCGGTACGCGCGCCAGCGATTGACCGTTGAGCAGCACCTCGCCGCCCGTTGGCTGTTCAAAACCGGCCAGCATCATCAACGCCGTGGTCTTGCCGGAGCCCGAGGGACCGAGAAAGGTGAGGAACTCACCACGCTCGATGCGGCAGTCCAGGCCGGCAACCGCTTCGGTGCGTCCATCGTAGGTCTTGCGGACACCACGGAATTCAATGAAGGCGCCCGGCATGGCTACCGTACCTCCTGCTGCCGGACGATTCGCCCCAGGCGGGCGACGCCAGCCTCGATCTGCGCCGGTGAGGCGTAGCTGAAGGACAGACGCAAATGGTTGCGCGGTACATCCCCCATGCCAGCAAAGAACCGGCTGCCGGCGATCAGATTCACGCCGGCAGCGGCTGCATCCCGCGCCAGTGCATCGCCATCGACGCGCGGATCGAACTCCAGCCACAGATAGTAGCCACCTGCGGGAACATCGACCGAAGCCTGCGGCAATTCCTGGCGCAGGGCCGCCAGCATGCAATCGCGATGCTCGCGGTAAACGGTCTGCACGCGCCGGACATGGGCGGCGAAGTCCGGCGAGCGACAAAACTCCAACACCAGACGCTGCACGAAGGGATTGGTGCCGCCATCGGCCTTCATCTGCCGCAGCCTGGAGACGACATCGGCGTCGGCGGCCACCCAGCCGATGCGCAGTCCCGGCGCGATCAGCTTGGAGAACGTGCCCACGTGCAGCACCCAGCCGCCACGATCCAGCGACTTCAGCGTGGGCAGCGCTTCGCCCTCGAAGCGCACACGACGATAGGGGTTGTCCTCCACCACGGCAATGCCACGGCGCGCGGCCAGTTCCACCAGCGCCACGCGGCGCGCGCGCGACAGGGTCACGCCGGTGGGATTGTGGAAGTCCGGGACGGTATAGATGAACTTCGGCGCCGGCCGGCCGGCCTGCTCGCGGCGGCGCAGCGCCTCCTCCAGCACATCCACGCGCAGGCCCTCCCCGTCCTGCCCGATCTCCATGAACTGTGCCCCGTGGCCGCGGAATATCGGGATGGCCGTGAAGTACATCGGCGCGGTCACCACGATGGTGTCGCCCTCCTCCAGCAGAAGGCGGCATATCAGGTCGAGACCGTTCTTGGCGCCATTGACGACTAACACCTGAGCGGCCGAAAGGTTGCAGCCATCCTCGTTCATGTATTCAGCCAGCCACTGGCGCAGTTCGGGGTGACCCTGGGAGGGCGCGTACTGCAGCACCTCGTCACGGTGGCGGCTCAGCGCCTCCTGGGCGAAGTGCGTGAGGTCGGGCAGCACGGCCGGAGAGGCGAAGCCGGAATCGAATAGCACGACCTCGGGGTCGAACTCGAAGGGGAAATGCCTGCCGGCGGGTCCGGCGGAGAGCGCCAGGGCGCGGCGCGCCAGAATCGATGGGTTCAACGGGGGCTCCCTTGTGCGGATCGGTCAGTGGATACGATGGTTGAGGGGGGGATATCCGCTAGCTTGGGGGTTGCGCATGAACGGTTGAGGTTGGTACCAGGTGGAGGCCCGTGCCGTTCATGCGCTATCCAGACTGGTGGATCGCGGGTTCTCATACATCGTTGAAATGGGGCTGTGTGTGGAGGAGAAGCGGATGCGGCTGATCACGTGGTGGAGCACCTTCATCGCGGGGCTGGTGGGCGGTGTGCTGGGGTGTGTGTCCGCCGCGGCTGATACGCCCCGGTTTGAGATTTCGTTTCCCGCCTCGGTACACGCAGCGCCGATCACCGGGCGGCTGCTGGTGGTCATCTCGCCGCGGGCTGAGCCGGAGCCGCGGCTGGGGCTCAGGGCCACCAATCCTGTGGGCTACCGACCTGATCGGGGCGCGAACTTTGCCGGCATCGATGTGGACGCGCTGGCGCCCGCGCAGGTGGCGGTGGTGGATGGCGGTGCGGCGAGTTATCCGCTGGAGCCGGCGGAGCTTCCGGCCGGCGACTATTTCGTACAGGCCGTGCTGGCGCGCTTCACGGAAGTGCGGCGCGCCGACGGGCATACGATATGGGTACCGATCACCGATCGTCGCGCGAACTTTCATCAGCTGCCCGGGAATCTTTTCAGCAAACCTGCGCCGATCCGCCTGGGCGGCCGTTCCGCGCCCACGGTGAAACTGCTGCTGACCGAAATCATTCCGCCCATGCCCGAACCGCAGGACACGCCGTGGGTGCGGCATGTGCGCATGAAGAGCGAAGTACTGAGCCGCTTCTGGGGCGTTCCCATGTACCTGCGCGCCCATGTGCTGCTGCCGCGCGGCTTTGCGGACAATCCCGATGTGCGCTACCCGGGCGTGTATCTGTTCGGGCACGGCGATCCGCCCTTTGGCTTCAATACCGATCCGGCCAGTCATGAGCCCTCGCTGGCCGGCGCGCGGGATGCCAATCTCGATACCGGTTACGAGCTGTACCAGGACTGGAACTCGGACGGTTTTCCGCGCGTGGTGGCCATCACCTTCGAGATGCCCAGTCCCTACTTCGTCGAATCCTACGCGGTGAACTCGGCCAACAACGGACCCTTCGGCGATGCGCTGACGCGCGAGATGATTCCGCTGCTGGAGCATACCTTCCGTCTCATTCCGCAGCGCTACGCGCGCGTGGTGGAGGGCAACTCCACCGGCGGCTGGGAGGCCCTGGCCATGCAGCTGCACTATCCGCAACTGTTCGGCGGCGCCTGGGTACTGAATCCCGATCCCATCGACTTCCATCGCTACCAGCGCGTGGACATCTACAGCGACGAGAACATGTTCACCGTGCCGCTGCCGCCCTTCACCACCACGGAGCGGCCGTGGCGGCGCGACCGTGAGGGGCAGCCGCTGTTCTACGTGCGCGACATGGCGCGCTACGAAGCGGCGCTGGGCACGCGCGGGCGCTCCGGCGCGCAGCTGGACATCTGGCAGGCCACGCACGGACCGGTCGGACCGGACGGCTATCCGGTGCTGCTGTTCGACAAACAAACCGGGGCGATCGACCGCCAGGTAGCCGAATACATGCGCGAGCACGGCTATGATCTGACGGAGTATGCGCGGCGCAACTGGGAGACCCTCGGCCCGATGCTGGCCGGGCGGCTGAAGTTCATCACCGGCGAAATGGACGATTTCTATCTGAACCTCGGCGTGTACAGCTTCGAGGAGATGCTGAAGGAGACCGCGGGCAGCGATCACGGCGTGCAGTTCGAGTACGGCCGGCCGAAGAAGGGGCACAACTGGCACCATGCCACCTGGGCGAACCTGGTGCGGGAGATGGCGGAGGTGATCCGCCGCCATGCGCCGGCCGGGGCAGACACCGGGCAGTGGCTGTATGACTGAGCGCGCAACCGGACCACGGCTGCCCGGACAACGACTGCAAGGCTCGTTTGTCGCACTGATCACCCCGTTCAACGCCGACGGGTCGGTGGACTTCGGCGCGTTCCGGGCGCTGATCGATTTCCAGCGTACCCATGGCACCGCGGCCATCCTGTTCATGGGTTCCACCGGCGAGTCCTCCATGCTGACCGCGCAGGAGCGCCAGTCCATCGTCGCGGAAACGGCCGCAATGAAGCCGCCGGGGATGCCGTTCTTCTACGGCTGCACGGGCAACAACACCGAAGCGACCATCGCCAACCTGAAGTTCGCCCGCGACCACGGCGCCGACGGCGCCATCCTGGCCGCGCCCTCTTATATATGTGCGCCGGAAGAGGATCTGGTGGCCTTCTTCCTCGAAGCGGCGGAGACGGTGCAGCTGCCGCTGGGCATCTACAACAACCCGCCGCGGGTGAAGTCGGACCTGCACTGGACGCAGCTGCTGCGTATTTTCGAGCATCCCAACTACGTGGTGCACAAGGAGTCCACCGCGCGGGTGGGCCAGATCGCGCAGCTGCTGGCGGCCGATACGCGGGTGTCCATCATGTGCTGCGATTCGCCGAACCTGGGACTGGTGCCGGCCACGATGTCGCTGGGCGGCCAGGGCACGGCGAATATGCTGGGCAACATCGCGCCTGCCGAGATGGCGGTGATCTCAAAGCCCTGGCACGACTACAAGGAAGCGGTGGCGTTCAAGGAGATGTATCTGCGCCTGCTGCCGCTGTGGCACTACGTGTATTCGCATATCAATCCGGTGGCGCTGAAGTCGCTTATGAAAGCGGTGGGACTGCCGGCCGGGGACCTGCGCCGGCCGCTGAGGAACCTGGAGGGCGAGGCGCTGGAGATGGGGGTACGGATGGTGCGGGAGCTGGGGTTGAAGTTCTGACGTTTCGCTACAGGACACCGAAACTCCGTTCGATATCTGCGGCCCGCAGCGCCTGCGCAACCAGTTCGTCTACCTACTTGCACAGGCCTCCACCCGGCTCGCTTCAGAACTTCCTCGTGACGCTGACAGCATAGCGACGCAGCCTCGAATCCACCACTGAATTGTCCGGCATGAAAGAAGTGTTGCGCAGCGGCGGCACCTCATCAAACACATTGAAGATGGTCAAGTGCACACGCGTGTCCGCCAGCACCCGGCCCCACCAGGCGCTGCCCTGCATCGCACTCCAGCCGCTGCGACCGAAGTCATAGTTGCCCTGCCAGTCCCAGCGGGTCGCCGAAGGTATGGAAGGACCGGTAGCAGCACTGCCGATGGAAGCCTCGCGATAGGCGCATAACGCCCCCAGGCTCAATGCACCACGCTCCCAGAACACCGAACCGGTGATCTGCACCGGCAGATTGAACGTCGGCAGCTCCGTCACCGGCTGAGTAGGCGCGGCACGGCTCTCGTTGCGGGTGGTCTTGCTGGCGGTGGCCTGCACGGTCCAGTTGCCCCACCCGCCGGACCGATGGTACACGGCGCCAATGTCGTAGCCGGCAATGCGGTTGACTGCGATGTTGAAGGCGACGCTGTCATAGCCAATCACCGGACCCGGCCACCCCGGCTGGTCGCCGGGGAGATTGTCGCCACGGGTGACAGCATCTGGAAACAGCACGATGAGGTCGGTCAGACCCAGACTGCCCACGCGATCGACATAACGGGTGTCGTAGTAGTCAAGGGACACCGAAAGACCTTCAAGAAAAGGCACATCGATCACCGCTCCAGCCGTCCGGTTCTCCGATCGCTCGGGCTTGAGGTCCGGGTTGCCCCCAAAAACAATCGTGATCAAGCCGTCTATGGTTTCGCCACCGCGCTCGGCATCAAAAAATAGACCCGGCGGGAAGGAGCCCTCACCCTGCGTAGAGGGCCGGTACAGCTGCACCAGCGTGGGCACTTTGTAGCCCTCCCCGTGCGAGGCGCGCAGCATCAGCCAGCTGAACGGCCGATACAGCAATCCGTAGCGTGGACTGGTCGCTTCGGGGTAATCACTGTAGCGATCATGCCGCACCGCCAGGCTGGCCTCCAGACGATTCACCAGCGGCCACCTCTGGCGTTGAGAGACAAGTGGTAGGCGTATCTCGGAGAACAATCCGGAGGTATAGCGGTTATTCGAATGGATGCTGAGGCTGCGTCCCGGAAAAGGGAAGTCCACACTCTCATCGCGGTACTCCATCCCAATCGAGACGCGGACGTCGCCTGCCGGCAGCGAGAACAGCGGTCCGTCGGCCTGCGCATCGAAGGTTCTTTCGCGAACACGTTCGGCATCGGCGCCTTCGGTCAACAGCGCCTCCAGCGCTCCCGGAGGATTAGGTGAAATCCCGGCAGTGCTGTCGTATAGCAGGATGGGTGGATTCGGCCCGGCATAGGCTGCCGCGAGCAGCGTCGTGTTGAGGCTTGAGCTACGCGTGGCCACATCAGGCAGGCTGCGTACTTCGTGCATGGCCGACTCATAGCGCCAGTCCTGCAGAAACTCGCCGCGGATACCGGCCGTTACGCCGCGATTCTCCGTCACAGCCTCCTGTTCGGGCGCGGGCTGGTCGAAGAACCATTTCGTTACCCGAATGGGCACATCGAACGGATTGCCTGGCGCGCCGGCCGGCACGGTGCGATTGAACCCGACTACAGGCGTAGTGGAGGACCAGGTTCGGCTTTCACCCCATCGGGCTTCGGCAAACACCGTCGCGGAGCGGGAGAATTCGTACTCGATGCTGCCGGATACGCTCTTTCGCTCGTAGGGCGATGAGTAGCGCATGTAGTCGCCATAGTCGAAGGCCTCCGGCAGAGGCCCGGCGTTGGCATAGTCGGCGACCGTCAGATTCGTGCCGGTTGATCCGGCCGGAATGGGCGCTTGATTGGTGCTCAGGCCGGGCAGATTGCCACTGACGCTGGAAACAATTCCGGGACCCGAATACCCATAGCTGGACGCGGAAACCAGATTGGGTCCGCCGAGAAAGCTCCTGTCGAAGGACTTCAAGAACCAGCGGTCGCTCCACATCATCGACCCGGCCTCCTCCCAGGAAGCGCTGACCAAGGCAGAAAGCTTGCCGGTGGAGAAGCCGTGCGTGAGCGCCACCGTCCGGACGCTGACGTCTGAATCGAAGGTGTTCTCGTAGTTGATCCGCGCCTCGGTACCGCGATAGTTCTTCCTCAGAATGACGTTTATCACGCCACCCACCGCATCGGCGCCGTAAACGGCGCTGGCGCCATCAAGCAACACATCGACCCGTTCCACCGCCGACAGCGGAATGCCGCCCAGGTTGTACGCATCATTGCCCTGCAGGCCACCGGATTGCCCGGTCTTTGGAACCCGCCGACCGTTGACGAGCAGCAGCGTGCCGCCCAAAGGCGCGCCGCGCAGGGTGGCGGTGATGCGATTGGAGGTGACATCAATCCCCGGCGTGCCGATAAGGCTGGGGCTTTGAATCTCCTGTCCCAGCTCGAAACTGGATACCTGCGGTATGTAGCGGAAAATCTCGCCCAGCGAGGAGATGCCGTAGCGCTCGATCTGCTCGCGGGTGATGGTCAGCACCGGCTGAATCGACTGCTCGCCGAGCAGACCACGGATGCGCGTGCCGGTGACGGTCAACTGGGCGGATTCGGCATCGTTTGCGGAAGACTCCTCCTTCACCACACCCCGTTCGCCTCGTTTCTGTTCATCTGCGGCCTCTTTCTCATCCGCTGCGGTGCTGCCTTCCGGCACGAGTGACAAACGCAATGTGCCATCCACGGCCCGCCTGTCCTCGCCGGACATCGGCGGCGTCGCCTCATCGGCGGGTGCCTCCGCCTGGCTGCTCCGTATCGTCACCGTGCGCGGATTGATGAACCGGTAACTCAACCCTGTGCCGTCCAGGAGCGCCCGCAATGCCGCATCCGGCTCCAGCCCCGCCGGGGCGCCCTTGGTGCGAAGGCCGTCGGCAATAGTAGAGACATACACCACCTGAATGCCGGAATTGCGCGCGAAGGTGCTCAGCGCATCACTCAACCGCATGGGCGCAATGGCTTCCCTGGCCATGGAAGTGGCGGACATCATCACCAGCACGATCGCGCTCGTTACTTTCAGGAAACGCATGGCTTCAATCCTCGCTGTCGCGGACTGTCTCGTCCGCTGATGCAGCAATAGAGTCCTGAAGCGCGAACCGGGTACCGGGATTGCGGCGCATCGGTGTCACGGCCCGTACGTCACCACTGCGCGCCCTGCGGTGGAAGTGACCCGGACATCGGGCAGCTGGTCGAGGAAGTCCACGAAGGATTGCACGTCGTAGCTGTGAAACACGCCGCTGACCGGAATGGCGGCCACGCGGTCGTCCTCGACCACCAGCTGCATGCGGTTGTAGCGATTGAACTCGGCGATCACCGCCGCGATCGGTTCCCTGTCGAAGGCGATCTCCTGACGCACCCAGGCGGTGGCGCGCGGAATGTCAGCCCGCGAGACCCTGGCCAGCTGCCCGGAACTGCGGATATGCGCCTGATCGCCCGTCCCCAGTTCGACGGACGGCACCGAGGTGGAACCGCCCGCGTCCGGACGACTTGCAGCCGCACCGCCCCTGTCCGGCTGCACGGCGACGCGGCCTTCTATCACAGTAATCACGGTCGACTCGTCCTGCTGATAGACGTCGAATGCCGTTCCCAGAGCGGTCAGCGTGGCCGAACGCGTCCTGACTTCGAAAGGACGCGAGGCGTCGCGGGCCACATCGAAGTACGCCTGCCCGCGTTCCAGCAGCACCTCGCGTTTCGATCCGTCGAAACGCACGCGCACGGCGGTATCGGAGTTCAGCCGCACTACGGACAGGTCGGGCAGCTGCCACGTGCGCTGCTCGCCATGGTCGGTGACGAACTGCCGGCCGCCGTCACGCCATACAAGCAAGGCAGCCGCACTGATCGCCAAAATCGCAAAGGCAGCGGCGATGCCGGTCAAGCGCAGACGCCGACGTCGGCGGTGTTCCAACGTTGGGCAATGTACCCGAGTCCGCGGTCCATTGTTCGCTACTGCCGTTGCCTTGTCCGGAACAGCACCGTCGATGCGCACGACTTCCGCCGCGGGCTGCCCAATGTGCCGGATCGCCTCACGGGAAAGTCGCGAACGGCGCACGGCGTTGGGCACATCACGGCCGATGCCGGAGATCACCAGGTACTCGGCCACATGCAGCGGCGAGGCCCGCAGCCATTCGACGAACTGCTCGCGGGCAGCACCGTCGAGTTCGCCCTGCCGCTGCGTCACGTACCAGGCGGCGGCCTGTTCGGTCAGCTCTTCCTGCATGCGGTGCTGTCCAGGACTCATCCAGCCTCCTCGCGTTCCCGCAACGCATGGCGGCACAGGGCCAGTGCCTTGACCACGTACTTCTTCACCATGTGAGTGGAGACGCCCAGCTCCTGCGCGATCTGGCGGTAGGACAGGCCGTCGCGGTGCTGCATGAACAGCACGGCACGGTGTCTTGGCGGCAGGGTATCGAGCACCTGCGCCAGCCTGGCCTCGCGCACTTCAGGATCGGTATCGTCATCGGGGAGTTCGCCCTCCGCGGCCAGCCACGCACCGACCTCCTGCTCGGGCGATGCCACCGGCTGCGGCAGATGCTTCTGCAGCACGACATACTCGCGCACCAGATTGGAGGCGACGGTACGCAGATACGCTTCCGGATTGCGGATCAGTTCGCGCTGGTCGGCGCGCAGCAGGCGCAGGTAGACCTCCTGGGTGAGGTCCTGCGCGTCCCAGCGATGCCCGACCCGCCGCCGGAAGAAAGTCGTGAGCGCGGAGTGATGCTCGATGAACATTCGCGCCCAGTTTTTGCGTCGCCCGCGGTTCACGCCCTTTCGCCCCGGAGAAAGGCCCACGCGAAAGCATAGGCCGCCTGCGAGAATAGAGTCATCGGGCCGGAATCGGGTACCGCCGCTCAGTCGCCCGGAGGATTGACGGAATTTACACGCTGGCCGGTAGATGGTGCTCTATGGGAGCAATTAATTTCTACCTGTTCTTGCGAGTCGCTGATCCAGCCGATAAGGCCTGGATTTACCGAAAACCAGTTTCCTGAAATCCGGATGCTGAGGATTGAGCAGATAATTCCACTCCTCTGTGACAATGGCAGACGGCACCTTCAATATCGCTGTCTTGCCTGCCTCAAGCCATTCTTCTCCGATGCCGCGGAGTAGTGACGGAGAATCAGCGTCGGACCATCCGCGGGGTAAATCGCTTAATTTGACGACATCGATCGGCACATCATCGGGAATAGAGGCGCGACCCAACACCGAAGCAGGCACCCATCCGCGCCTGCGATAATTCACTGTGTATTCGAGTACTGCGAGCGAGATGCTCGCGGATGTGTAAACAACAGGTCGACCGCGTGGAGTCCAGCGGCCATGTGCGTATAGTCCGCCCAGTCCGGAAAAAATCTGATCCTGATATCGTAGCTTGGTGATCCGGTAAACCGTTATCGTCACGCGTATACCCCATACTCCATTTGATAGAGCATGTTGGTTACTTTTTCAGCACCTACATCAGTCCCCATAACTTCCAGGGGTGAGCGACCCCCCAGGGCATCGGCAGGTTCTCGTAGCCATGCTACGGCATGTTCCTGGCTCTCCAGTACATCTACCGCAAGCGCCAGGATGCGAGCCAGCCGGACAAGGCGGTCGGAAGTTGCCGTATCCAGGCGGGGTCGATGCTTCCAGCGGGCGCGGGTTCTCGTGCTGACCTGCAGTAGTCTGTCCTCTTCCTCCGGCGTCAGGTTAAGCGCATCGGCCACGATTCGATAGGTTTTGGTTGGCAATCCTCGCTCAACTTCTACAAGTAAATCAATTGCTTGCGAGCGAGCGCCGAATACTCGGCGACCGCCCAGAGTGCTCACGATATCTGTATGCATAAAATATCCGCCTATGTCATTATGGCCACCATTCTAGTGCCATTTGGCAGAGCTGTGAAGATCGACTTCCCCTTATCTTCTTGAGAAAGCAAGCTCTGGAGTTCTTGGGCGGCGGCGGGAAGCCACCCCTGCGATCGGGGAGCTTTGTGATGTCGACGCGGACTACCGACGCTACCCCCACACCTCCCCGTACACCCGCGCGATATTCCCTCCCAGCACCTTCTCTATCCTCCCCGCCGCCCAGCCGCGCGCGGCCAGGTCCTCCGCCAGCATCATGAACCGCCGCGGATGGTTGTAATCCAGCACGAAGGCATGAGAATCCGGTCCTTCACGCGGCGCGGCGATGCCCTGCGCCACCCGGCTCTCATATTCCCTGCGCTGACCTTCCATGTACCGCTCATCCACCTTCGTCGGCGAGATGCTGCCGTCCGTGCCGATACTCACATGATCCTCGCCGCACACATTCACGGCATGCTCGATGTGCCGGATGAGATCCTCCTTCCTCGCATTGCCCTGCGGTACCAGGAAATACATGAAGTAGATGCCGACCACACCGCCCTTGTCCGCCGCCGCCCGCATCTCCTTGTCGTACACATTGCGCGGATGGTCGGTCAGCGCGCGACAGCCTGTATGGCTGATAAGGGGCGGCGCCTTCGCGAGCGAAATCGCCTCGGCGATGGTGCGCTCGCCGCCGTGACTGAGGTCCATCACCACCTGCGCTGCCTCCAGCGCGGCAACCAGATCCCGCCCGAGATTGCTCAGGCCACTGTTGGCTCTCTCGAGGCAGCCGTCACCCACGAGATTGCGCGTGTTGTACGTCATCTGGATCTGCCGCACGCCCAGCGCCTGCAACGTCGCCACGCGCGTGAGGTCGTTCTCCAGCAGCGAGGTGTCCTGCAGGTTGTAGACGTATCCCACCCGCCCCGTCTCCCAGGCCGTGCGCAGATCGGCCGCGGTGCGGATACGCATCAGCGTGTCCTGTGCGGCCGCCACCTTTTCATCGAACACCGCGATGCGGCGGATGGCCTTGCTCATGCGATCGCCCGTACTGCCCACGCTCAGCGTCATGCTGGTGGCCGTCAGCCCCGAATCGCGCAGGTCCTGCAGCAGCTGCGGCGAGGGCGGCGACTCCGGCAGCGGACCCGACGCCGGGTCGCCGGTGAACCCCATGGCATCGATCATCATCATGCCCGAACGGCGTTTGGCCGCGGAACCGGTCCCGGACGACTGCGGCGCGCCCGCGGCCGCACCGCCCATCGTTGTGCCCGCGGCCGCGAGGGCCGCCGCGCCCAGGCCAAGGAACCGCCGGCGATCCCGCTCGGCAGAACCGGGCTGAAGGACAGGGTCGGTCTGCAGGGAGGGATCGGCCTGTTGGTGGGAACCGGAGCGCGTGATCATGGCGTCACTCCTTTGGCGCCAGCGTGCGCACCACCTTGCCGTTCTCATCCAGGAACTGCAGCGAGGCCTCGCCTTCAGCGGTCACCTGCAACATCAGTCGCGGGCGGCCGGCGGCATCACTGAGCATGACGGCCGAGCTGCGATCCCGGCTCTTGCCCACCCACAGGCGCTGGGCACCGCCAAAGGTTTTGCCAAGCTCCTCTTCCGCCGCCTTCTTCTCCGGACCCTCCGGCAGGGCGGTGAATTTCTGCCATGCATCCAGATCCATGGATTTCTCCGGCCGATCGGAGACCACCAGCGCCGCCCAGCGCACGCCGTCGTACTCGTTCTGCGTCAACTGGATCACCTGGTCCTGCTCATACTGATCGAAGGACAGGTGCCCGCCACTGCTCACCTTGCCGTCCTCGGTCTTGCCACCGAAGATCAGCCCGCCGTTCTCGGTGCCCTCGTCGTTGAAGAACAGTACGCCGGCAGTCTTGCGACTGGGGTGGGGATAGCTCTTGCCCTTGAAGATCAGCCCCGGGAAGCGTTCGGTGTTGCTGAGCACCATGCGCAGCGTGCCGTCCTCCTCGCGCAGGTTGATGCGCTTGACGTCGATCTCCTCCGGCATGGCCGGCGGTTCGCGGGTAAACACCGCCACCGCGGCCACGGTGCTGACGATGGCTGCATAGGCCAGCAGAATGCCAGTTGCTTTTGAACTCATGCTCTTTCTCCGTAGGTGCTGAAACAGTTGCTCAATCGTTGCGATGGATGCGGCCGGCGCGCATGACGAAGTGCACGCGCTGCAGTTCGGCGATGTCCTGCAGGGGATCGCCATGCACGGCGATCAGGTCGGCCGCCTTGCCGGGCGCCAGCGAGCCGACCTCACCGGATAGACCCAGATGGTCGGCTGCGTTGACCGTGGCGGCCTGAATGGCGCCGAGCGGTGTGAATCCCGCCTGCAGCATCAGCCCGAACTCCCCGGCATTGGTGCCATGCGGGGCCACGCTGGCATCGGTGCCGAAGGCGATCTTCACCCCCGCCTGCCGCGCGCGCCGCGTGGCATCCACCATCTTCGGCCCCACCTGCAACGCCTTGGCGCGTGACTGCGGACTAAGAAAGCCGTCCGGGTCCATGGCCCAGCGCTTCACCGTTTCGCCAGCCAGCAGCGTTGGCACGAGATAGGCGCCGCCGGCCTTGAGCAATTCGATGGACTTCGCGTCGAGAAAGCTGCCGTGCTCGATGCTGTCGATACCGGCCGCCAGCGCGGCGTTGATGCCGTCGGCGCCGTGCGCATGCGCGGTCACCTTGCGGCCCAGGCCATGCGCGGTGTCCACAATGGCCTTCAGTTCATCGGCCGTGAACTGCTGGCCGACGCCCGCCGCCATGTCCGAAAGCACCGCGCCGGTAGCCACGATCTTGATGATGTCCGCACCGCGCTGGATCTGCTCACGCACCAGCCGGCGGCAATCGTCGGCGCCCGAACACTGCGCGGGCCTGCGTACCGCTTCGATGACGTCCCAGCGATAGCCGTGGATATCGCCTTCGCCGCCATGGGGACCCAGCACATTGCCTGCCGCCAGAATGCGCGGACCCGGAATCGTGCCGGCAGCGATGCCATCACGCAGCGCAAAGATGGCGTCATTGTCGTCGCCGAGATTGGCCACTGTGGTAAAGCCCGCCTGCAGGGTTCGCGCGGCAAACTGCACGCCCTGGATGGCCCAGTCGGCCGAGGTATTGACGACGCGATGCATCCGGTCATCCGGGCCGTTCTCGTGACAAAGGTGCACGTGGCTATCGATCAGGCCCGGCAGCACGAAACTCTCCCTCAGGTCCACAACCGCCACGCCCGCCGGCGCTTCCACAAAGCCTTCGCGAATCTCCACCACCCGGTCCGCCCGCACCACGACGGTCCGGCGAGCGTCCACCCGCCCGGAGGCCGGATCGGCGAGCAAACGGCCGGCATGGACATAGGTCTCCTGCGCGGCGGCGGCTGTGCAGATCATCGACATCAGGACAAGAACACAGCAGGGTCGTCTCATGTTGCGCTCCTCGTATCGATCCAGGCCGCTACCATTTCCTCGAGCAGCGGCAGGGGCAGCGGGCCGTTGCCGAGCACCACATCGTGGAAGGCGCGCAGATCGAAGCGCTCTCCCTGCGACTGGCGCGCCCGCTCGCGCAGCTCGAGAATCTTCTGCATCCCCACCGCATAGGCGGTGGCCTGGCCCGGCAAAACGATGTAGCGATCGATCTCGCGCTGGTTGTCGTAATGCGTGGAGGGCATGTTGCGATCCAGATAGGCCACCGCCTCCTCCCGCGTCCATTTCATGGCGTGCAGACCCGTATCCACCACCAGCCGCGCGGCGCGCATCAGCTCCAGCGACAGCCGGCCGAAGTCCTGCATGGGCTGCGGATACAGGCCCATCTCGTGCGCAAGACGCTCGACGTAGAGCCCCCAGCCCTCGCTGAAGGCCGCAATGCTGGCGAACTTGCGAAACTGCGGCAGGCCGTTCAACTGATAGGCCACCACCGTTTCGACGTGGTGCCCTGGAATGGCCTCGTGATACAGCAGCACCGGCAGCTGATACTTCGGCGCCGCATGCATGTCGTACAGGTTGATGTAGAAGATGCCCGGACGTGAACCGTCCAGCGGCGGATTCTGGTAGAAGGCCTTGGGCGCCGAACGCTCGCGCCAGGCCTCCACGGGCCGCACCACCACCTGCGCCCGCGGCACCAGGCCCAGCACCTCGCCCTGGCGACCGCGCACCTCCTCAAGCAGGGCCTGCGCATCACCAAGATACTGCGCGCGGCCTTCGGGACTGTCGGCATAGTAGGAGTCCGGATCCTCACGCACCCGGACAAAGAAGTCCTGCAGCGACCCCGGCACCCCCAGCACCTCCATGATGGCGCGCATCTGTTCATGGATGCGGGCCACCTCCTTCAGTCCCAGCGCATGCACCTGCGCCGCAGTCACCGGCAGCGTGGTGTACTGCTGCAGGCAATAACGATAAAACGCCTCGCCCCGCGGCAGCTTCCACACCCCCGCCTCGTCCGTGGCCTCCCGCTCCGATTCACGCAGGTGCGCAATCAATGCCTCGTATCCCGGCCCGAACTGTTCCCGCAGCGCCACTTCCGCCTGCCCGATCAGCCGTTCACGCAGCGCTACGGCCAGGGGCGCGGCGGTGACCTTCTTCCTGAAATCCGCCAGCAAGGGACTATCCCCGGCCGAGGTGTCGAAGGGGTGTCCGACCACCAGGTTCCGCGCCTCGCCGACGAGCAGTGGATACACGAAACGCGGCGGTCGTACACCGGCCGCCTCCTGCCGCCGCAGCCCGGTCACCACCTGGGCCATCAACGCCCGCACACCCGCCAGCCGCGCAATGTAGGCCTCGGCATCGGCGCGATCGCCCACCGGATGACTGTTCAACAGCGTGGTGGCGACCGTGCGATGCATCCCGCCCATCTGCGTCAGCAGGTAGTCCTGCCGGCGCCAGTCGAATGCCTCGAGGGTATTGCGCAGCGAGCGTTCGAACAAACGATAGCTGAGCTGATCCTGCGCCGACAGCCGCCCGTAATCGAAATCCCTCAGGACCTGCAGATCCGCCCGTGCCAGCGCCGCATCCTCCTCGCGGCGCCGTTCGCTCACATCATCCCAGCGATCCTGATACGTGCGAATCCCCAGCCGCGAAGCGCGCACCGGACTGCGCTCAAGGCTGCGCTCGAACCTCGCCTCGAAGAATGCATTCAGCCGCTCACTTTCATCAGCCCGCGCTGGCTGGAGCAACGCCAGACCCGACAATCCAGCCAACGACAGTGCGATCAGTTTCCTCATCCATGGCTGGCCATGACACGGCCTATCGGTGGCACAAACCCAACCATCTCCCACTCTTGTGCAGCCTTAGAAATTCGCCCGCACCGTGGCGAAGTAACTGCGCCCCAGCGGGCTGTACTGCCGGAACGCCTGCGCCACCAGCGCCTCATAGGCCGGCGCCTCATCGAACAGATTATTCACCCCCACCTGCACCCGCACATCGTCTGTCACCCGGTATCCCACCGTCGCATTCGACAGCGTAAAGGCGGGAATGGCGAGAATGGGCGACTGCTCGATGGTGGCCGTACGGCTGATCAGCACCGAGTCGGTCCACAGTGTCTGCCAGTCCACATCCACCCGCTCGAAGGAATAGCCGAGATTGAACTGCACCCGGTACTCCGGTGTACCCGCCAGCCCCGCCGCATCGACGCTATCCTGCCCGGCAAAGGCCACCGAGGCATCCTCATCGGTGTAGAACATCTTGGCGCTGGCGCGCAGTGCATGCACCTGCCGCACGGACGTACGGTAGCGCGCATCGAATATGGCGCCGGAGAACTCACGACGGGATGTGTTGAAGAATCCGCTGGTATAGCCATTGGCGATATCGCCGGCATTGCGGGTGACCAGCGAAGCGGCTGCTTCCGCCGGCGTGAGACGGCTGAAGGCTGCGCAGGCCGGATTGCTCAGACCAGCGTTGTCATAGCACTGGGTGAGGAGCGTACCGATCGCCAGCGTGGAGATCCCCTCCACCAGAGAGATATTGATCCAGTCGAACGACATGCCGAAATTCGGCAACGCACTGGGCTCGTACACCAGGCCAACCGACCAGGATTCGGCAGATTCGTTCTGCAGGCTGGCATTACCCTGGGTGAAACCGCGGACCGCCGTGGTATTAGTGGTTTGCATGAAAGTGCCCGGCGCCGCCGCGCCCACCGCGGCGAGCGCCGCGGCGCAGTTGGCCTGACGCACCGTCGGGTTGGGACCCTGGTTGTAGTTCAACACGCTGCATGGATCGGTAATGGTCCCTTGCGTGGGCGTCTGCCCTGAAAACAGCTCCGTGATGGAGGGTGCGCGAATGGCCTCGGTGTAGACACCGCGAAACAACAAACCATCACCCCACCCCGGCAGGCGCGGCGCAAGCCGCAGGCCGGCAGACCAGGTCGTATCAGCACCGGTGAGTGAGTTGTCCACGTAGCGGACCGCACCCTCGAAGGTCAGCATTTTCAGCGCCGGCACATCCCAGTCCTCGGCCACCAGCGGCGCGACGATCTCCGTGTAGGCCTCGCGGGTGAAATAGTGACCGGAGGTGCCCACGTAGGCGCCCGCCAGCGGCGCACCGAGCAGGAAGGAACCCGCGCGCAGCGTGCCATCGACTACAAACGAACCCTCCTCCCGACGATATTCGGTACCCAGATTGAAGGCAATCGGCGCAGCCACGCCAAACGGCAACTCGCCGCCGATGTTGGCCGTCGCCACCCGCTGGGTGTTGGTGCTGGCGGCGACGCCGCGATCGAGCACATAGTCCACAGAGGCGTCACTGGCCGCCCCCTCGCCGAAGATGTTCAGCGGCACACAACCGACATTGCCGGATCCGCAGACGATGCGCCCGGCATCCATTACCGCGCCAATGGCTTCGACGAAACGGGTGCTGTTAATGTAGGCCTGCGTGGACACCGCCTTGCTGCGTCCGTAGTTGTACGAGATATCCCAGTAGAAGCGCTCGCCGAAGGCGGAAAGATCGCCTTGCAGACCGCCGACGAAGCGCTGCAGATCGATCTCCGTATGGCTGGGTCGCCGGTCGATGACATCGTTGAGGTTGCGCGAGAGACTGAAATTGCCCGTCACGCCGTTGGCCGCCAGCGTGTTGCGTGTCTGGGTGCTGAGGAAGGCGTTGTCCGCCGACACAGTGATCGAGGTGCCACTCAGGGTGGGCGCGGCGAAGGCGGCCAGCTCGCTCAGCTCCGTGCCTTCGGTGCTGGCGTAGGCGGTCTCGATGAAGGCCCGCACGCCATCCGTCAGGTCGTAGTGGGCGATGCCGTTGAGCAGGATGCGCTTGGACGGGGCCAGCAATGCACCATGGCGGGCCGGATCGAGCCGATCTCCTCCGCTGACCTCGATGGGAATGCCCGCGGAACTGGAAATCGTGGTGCCGCGCACCAGCGGCACCAGCTCGCTGTCCGGACCGAACTTCAGCGGCGCCCCCGAGGTATTGAAGATGTAGTTGCCGTTCGGATAGGTGGCATTGGTGAAACCCGGCGCCACGCCCGCGCTGACATAGGGCAGTCCGCCCTCGGTAATGGCGCCGAAACCATATTCGGGCACCACGCGCTGGGCGGGAATGCCGTCGTTCGGACCGGTGTTGGCGGGATTGCCGAGCAAACGGTAGTAGGTATAGCGGTCGGAGACCACCATACCCTCCTGCTCGTTGTACTCGAAACCAAGCACCGCGTTGCCGCGGTCCTGCGAGAAGTTGCCGCCCATCATGGTGCGGAAGGACTTTGACTCCCCGTCGCCTTCGCCGGTGACGCCGTACTGGGCCGAGGACTGGATGCCCTCGAAATCATCCCTGAGGATGACGTTGACCGTACCGGAGATGGCGTCGGCGCCATAGATCGGCGCGCCGCCGATGGCCACGGTCTCGATACGCGACACCAGACCAGCGGGAATGACATTGAGGTCGACCTGCGCGCCCGAACCGGCCTGGCTGCCGGCGTTACCGCCCGCCACGGTGTTGGAAGAAACAAACCGCCGGCCATTGACCAGCGTCAGCGTACGGTTGCTGCCCAGGCCGAAGAAATTGACGAAGGTCTGCCCAGCGCCGAATGTGGCCTGCCCACCGGTACCGTTCACTCCGGTGCCGAAACCCGGCGTGGCCTCCAGCGCCTGCCCGATGTTCAGATACCCGCGCAGTTCCAGCTCCTCGGCATCGGTGACGATGGCCGGCTGCAGGGTGTCGTAGCCGGCGCGCTTGATGCGCGAGCCGGTGACCGTGACTTCGTTCTTCTGGGTTTCCGCAGGCGGTTCAGCCGACGTGGGGACCGCCGCTGTTTCGCTCTGGGCAAGAGTCTGACGGATCATGAAGGGCCGGTCGGCCGGCGGCGCGCCGCTGCTGCCGCCGCTGCGAGCCCGGCGGATGGTGACCGCGTTCTCACCGGCCGCGACCACTTCCAGGCCGGTACCGGCGATCAGTTTCTGCGCGGCTTCGATGGCCGTGTAGGCGCCGCGCACGGGGTTGGTCTGCACGCCGAGCAGATGCTCGTCGGCGGCGAACACCTGCAGGCCGGACTGTGACGCCCAGGTGCGGATCGCCGCGGAAGCCGGCTGTGCCGGAATATCGAAGGCAACCCTGTCATCGGCCAGTGCGTCTCCGGCCAGCGCCACTGCACCGGCAAACACGGAAACGAGCACTCCGGCCTGGAACCATCTGCATCGCTGGTACCGCATATCGCCTCCACGGGTTATGGCCTGTCATCGGCGAATACGATGGGCGGAGAAGAGAATTCCTCTACTCCATCAAATGCAGGGCGCCGCCCTCCTCGACCACCCGTACCCCGTAGGCCGCCGCCGCAGCGCGCGCAAAGGCCCGTGTATCGCCGATACGAAACACGCCGACGAAGGACTTCTCCCCCAGCCATGGCGCGTCGAGCACCACCGGCACCGACGAGTAGCGATTGACCTCGACTACCGCGTGGTCAAGCAATTCCCCCTCGAACACCAGCCAGCCCTCCTGCCAGGCCAGGCGGCGGGCCACTTCGTTGGGGCTGAGATTGCTGGCTGCGATGGGGTTGCTGTCCCCGGTCACCACCACCGCCTGGTTGCGCTCCAGGCGCCGGGACTGCACCGGCTCGCCGGCCCTGGCCCGCTCCGGATTGCGCACCACTTCCACCACGCCTTCAGTCACGGTCACCGCCACGCTCTGCGGCCGCAGCCGGGTAATAAAAGCCGTGCCCAGCGCCCTGACCGACACATCGCGCGCCTCGACCACGAAAGGACGATTCTGATCGTGCGCGACCCTGAAGGAAGCCTCACCGCGACGCAGCACGATGCGCCGCTCGTGGCGATCGAACATGACCTGCACGACCGAGGAGGTGTTCAGCGCCACGGTGGAGCCGTCCTCCAGCGTCAACCGGCGAATCTCGCCCAGTCCTGTGGTCTCGCGGCCACCCAGAAAGTGCTGCGAAGCACTCAGCAGCGCCAGTACGCCGGCAAAGAACACCGCAACCAGCGCCGCGGCCCGCAGGTACTGCATGGGACGGACCCGCATGGGCACGGCGCTGCCGGCCGCCAGCGCCGTCACCCGGTCAAAGTCCAGCCAGTGTGCCTGCGCGCCGATGAAGGCGCCGCGATGGCGCGATGCGACTTCGAGCCAGTGGTCGAACTCGCGCTGCTCGCGCGCCGAAAGATCGCCGCGATCCAGCCGCATCACCCAGCGGGCGGCGGTCTCCTCGATCAGATCATTGTTTGCCGTGTCTGTATTCATGTGCCTTGCCGGCCAGGGACTGCCCGGCCGTCGTCGTATCGTTCATTGCCTGCTTGACCATGCGCAGGGCCTTGACCAGGTGCTTCTCCACCGTGCTCTCCGACACCTGCATGCGCTGCGCAATCTGCCGCTGCGATAATTCTTCGAACTTGCGCAGCTCAAAGGCCTCGCGGCACTTCGGCGGCAGGGTGGTCAGCACCCGGCCCATGCGCTCGATTTCCTCGCGTCCGCTCAACCGCCGCTCCGGGCCGACATCCTGGTCGATGATGTTCAGTGTCTCGATATCCGCCATCGTCTCGATGGAAACCACCCGCGAACGGCGCAGCACCTCGCCCACCACATGGCGCGCGGTCACAAAGAAATATCCGCGCGGATTCAGTATCCGCTCCGCACCCACGGCCCACAGCCGCGCGTAGGCCTCCTGCACAATCTCGTCGATGTGACAGTCCGGGAGTCCCCGGATGCGCCGCAGCAGCCAGCGACGCACGTCAGCCTCGTGAGGCAGAACCTCGCGCGCAAACCACCGAACATGTTCACCGCGATCCATGACTACATTGCCACAGCATTTCCCGCTTCAGTCAAGTTGCAGTGTACGCCTTCCCCGCGAAAGACAATCATTTCTCCGGGATGCGGCGCGTCACTTTTCCGCCCTCATCCAGGAATTCAATACTGGCAGCGCCATCGGCATCGACCTTCAGCACCAGGCGCGGACGGCCCTCCTGATCGGCGAGGCGCACCAGCGATTCGCCCAGCGCCTTGCCGGCGAAGAAGCGGGTGGTGAAGTAGCCTTTCTCCTGCAGTGACTTTCCCATCTGCTCCATTTCGGCCTTGAGGCGGGCGCGTTCCTCTTCAGTGCCAGCGCTCATCAGCCGGTCACTGAGTTCGATGGCCGGGAAGATCGACTCATCAGGCTGATCAAAGATGGTCAGGCCCGCCTGACGCTGGCCATTCTCCTCGCCGTAGGCCAGCGAAAGCGTCTCACCCTGCTTGTACTGGTCAAACAGCAGGCGGCTGCCGGCACTGTGGTTCTTCCCCTGACTACGGCTGTTGAAAATCATGCCGCCGACTTCGTCGCCATCGTCATTGAAGAACAAAAACCCGCCTTCGTCGCGAGAGTGATGTTTGTATTCCTTGCCACCCCAGTACAGGCCGGCCATGCGGGCGCGGTTGGAGACAATGACGCGGGGGTAGCCGTTGGGCTCTACAATATTGATGCGCTGGACGTTGATCTCATCGAAATCCGCAGTCTTTGCGCCAGCATGGAATTGCGGCCACGCAATGTAGATCAGCGCAGCGGTGATGGCGGCCAGCCATGCGTACATCAGGATGGGGCGCGATGTCATTCCGGACTCCCTGCAGCGGCAACACCCTCCGCGGCGAACGGACTGCGCCGGATGTGTTCAGCCATTTCACGCACCACACCCGCCCAGCTGGTGTGATGCCAGTTGTGCCCCTTCTTCGGTCGTCCGTATTCGAAGCGCGCCGGATAGTCGGGGCCGGCGACTTCCTCCAGCATGGCCTGGAAGCCGTAGACGCCCAGGTTCAGGTAGAAGTCGTCCATTTCTCCGGCAAAGAGATTGAGCTTGCCGCCAAGTTCCGGTCCGAGCTGCTCCCAATTGGCGCGGGCGTAGGCGGTGAGATCATAGCCGTGCTCACGCATGTACTGCGCGACTTCGTGATCAATCCTTCCAGTTTGTTTGTCGAACAGCGGGACGGGATAGCCGTCCTCACCCACCGGGCCGTGGGTAGCCTGCCAGATATCGAGCTGGTAACCGGAGCGGCCTTTGGAGCCAAGCAGTGCCTCGAAACGGGCCAGGTCGCGTGTACTGGCCAGCGGCTGGCCTTCGCGGCTGCGCTTGAAGGGGCGTTCCACCCTTCGCCACGGGCTGGCGGGAATGCTGAACATGTTCTCGTCTTTATAGATATCGACGAGCTGGTAGCGACTGAAATCGATGGGGTCGGGATTGAACACCCAGGCGCCGCCGAAGTAGTCCGGGTAGTGCAGCTGCAGGGCCAGCGCTTCCCAGCCGCCGGTGGAGGCGCCTTCGACGATACGTGCATAGGGAGCGGAGATCAGACGGAACTGGCGTTCGAGGGCGGGAATGATTTCCTGCGTGAGTGCATCGCCGTACGGGCCGTTGTTGGCGGAGTTGATGGCATAGGATTCCACGAAGTAGGGGCTGGGGTGCTCCAGGACGATGGCCACCATCCGCGGGAAGTCCTCGCCGGACCAGCTTTGATAGAACTCGTAGCCGGTTTCCACGTTACCGTCGCGCGCCGAGCCCTGCGACCGTTCGTGACTGGCCGGATCGGTATTGAAACCGAAGGGCACCGGACGATGACCGAACACGTACACGGCCGGGTAACGCGCCTGCGGGTGCTTCAGGAAGTCCTTCGGCAGCAGCACATGCGCGCGGATGTGCATGGGCACACCCCAGAAGCGACTGAGAATCTCGCTCTTGATGCGTACATGCCGGACCCAGTCGGTATCCTGGGGCTCTTCCAGCGGGCCGATGGTTTCCGTCAGTTCCAGCGCGATGTCTTCTGCGGCGGCTGGATCCACGCGCACCTTGCGTGGTTTGCTGTAGCGATTGCCCGGCAGGTTGGTGGCGAACACCCAGCGGTCGGTCAGCGGCACCCACAGGCTGTGCCCGTCAGCGCGGTGGACCTGAGTGTAGCGGATGAGCAGGGCCTGGACGTGGTAGTCGCCAGCGGCAAGCCCGGCGAACTCGATGGGATGGCTGTCCGCGTCAGCGTCGACCGTGGCGGGTGCGCCGGGACGCAGATTCTCCACGTCGATGCCAAACAGGGCCGGGCCCTCAGCTGCGCCGCTGGCCGGACTGACGGCGGACAGAGCGAAACGCGGTTCAACCTCACCACTGCGCTGAACAAGGACGATGAGGCGCCCGGTGACCGGTTCGGCGCCGCCGGGAAGGGAAACGGTGAAGCGCAGCGGGCCGGAGGCTCCAAGCACAGGGGCGGACACCAGCGCAAACGCCAGCATCCGCAGGACAAACCGCAGCAAGGGTCGGCCGGTACTCATGATGTCACCTACGATGGACGAAACTCCGTTTTCCGCCATTCGCAGTCAGGCAGCCCGCTACGGCGTGGTATCACTCTGCTCGTGAATCCAGGTGGAGATCATCTCCAGAACCGAGGGCGCGAAGGTCTCACGTATCTGCTGATACTCGGTAGGCGCCCCGGTGGTGGCGTGCTGGAACAGATGATTGAGCCCCGGCAGCTCGCGCACCTGCGCCTGCGGGCTGCCGGCCAGCGCCGCGCGAATGCCAGCGAGGTTTTCCGCCGGCGGCACCTGCATGTCCAGTTCGCCGTTCAGCGCCAGCACCGGACATTTCAGTTTATGCAGCGCCGGCACCGGATCGTAGGTGAGGAAGAAGCGGAACCAGGCTGAGGATACCGCCCGGACCTGGGCATCGACGGCCTGCGGGGGCACGCCCACCGGTTCCAGAGCGGCGGCAATCAGCGGGCGGATGCGTGCGCGCCGCTTCACCACGTCGGCCTCG
This sequence comes from Gammaproteobacteria bacterium, assembly GCA_021773365.1. Lineage (GTDB taxonomy): Bacteria > Pseudomonadota > Gammaproteobacteria > Steroidobacterales > Steroidobacteraceae > JAJFKF01. Next base: position 41,544 of record JAJFKF010000141.1, read on the forward strand.
GCCTTCACCGCTTCGTACACCTGCTTGTTCAGGGCGGCTGCCTTGTCCAGCTCCTGTGGACTGTAGCCCATGGCCGCGCCGATAAGACGATTCTGCGCGGCCAGCACTGCCTCACCGTCCACGCCGGGCGCCGCCAGCAGCACCACCCAGTCCACGGCTTCATCGTCGCCGGCCACCATGGCGGCGATCATGCCGCCTTCGCTATGACCGATCAGACCGACGTGGTCGCCGGCGATGTACTCGTGCGCACGCAGGAATGCCAGGGCGGCATTGACGTCGGTGGCGAAGTCGGCGCTGGTAGCCAGATCAAGATCGCCGGCCTCCGAGCCGCCGACACCGCGATCGTCGGTGCGCAGCACTGCAATGCCTTTGCGGGTGAGATGGTCGGCGAGAACCCAGAATGGCTTGTGCCCCATCACTGTCTCGTCGCGGTCCTGCTGGCCGGAGCCGGTGATCAGCACCGCTGCGGGAAACCGCCCCTCTCCTTCGGGCAGCGTGAGCGTTCCGGCGAGCAGCAGACCGGAAACTGAATTGCGATAGCGGACCTGCTCTTCGCGGTAGGGGTAGGGCTTTGCGGGCGTCTGCGGGCGCTGTGCCCGCGAAAACTCCATCTGCTGTGCGGCAGCACTGCTGCAACCCGCGCCCGGACCAATGCAGATGCCCGCGAGGAGAAGTGCCCTGGCGACATCGGCGACGGTGACCGGCGCGCGCACGAGCCGGTGCCTACTTGATCGAGCCGGGTTTGCGCATCATCTTTCGAATTTCCGCCAGGTGCATTTCCTCGGCGGCGATCTGCGCGCGCGCATACTCCTCCAGCATGATGCTGCTGCCAGCGACCATCTCCAGCAGTTTGCGGTACTCGGCCAGACCTTCCTCTTCGTGCTCGACCGCCTCGTTGAGGATCTCATCGACGTTGTGCTTGTGTGTCTCCAGCAACGAGCCGATGTGCAACGACGGGTGTCCGCCCAGGGCGGTGATGTTCTCGCCAGCCAGCACGGCATGCGCCAGCGACTCGTCGGCCTGCCCGCGCAACCAGCTGACGATGGGAATACGGTTGTGCCCGAAAATCATGAAGCTGTAGTGCATGTAGCGCACCACGCCAGCCAGCTCCAGCTCGAGGATACGATTGAGTGTTTCGACGACCTTATTGTTGTCCATGTTCGACTCCGCGCGAGGTACATTGCCCGAGCGGGCGAGCCGACTGGCTCCCCGCCCGGGCAAGTGTACGCCCACCGGGCATTGAGCGTCAGCTCAGAAGCGCCAGGCCCCCGTCAGCCAGAAGGCGTTGGCGTCATCGGTGCCTTCCACGTCGATGTTCTCGTACTCCAGCCGGGCGTTGAACCGCTCCATGAAGGTGATCCCGACGCCTACGCCGTAGACCATATCCTGACCACTGTCGCTGGAGGTGAACACATCGCCGCCCAGATCATCAAGATCGGCATCGATCTCCAGGTCGTAGAAGTAGTAGCCGATCTTGGCAAACAGCTCCAGCGGACCCAGCGGTACTGTGCCCACCAGGTACGGCGCAAAGCCACTCAGATTGAGGGTGTAGTCGCCACTGGAGCCACCGGAGGAGAAATCATCGCCTGGCTCACCGAAGTTGACGTAGGCAGCCTCCAGGGAGAGGTAGGGATTGAACCGGTAGCCGGCGAACAGCTTCCAGGCTGTGTCATCGGCATCGAAATCGGCGATGGTGTCATCAAGACCGTCCAGCCCGTCGATCTCCACGCCGAACTGCCCGACACCGCCGCCAACGTACCAGCCACGCTCGTTGTCAGGGGCGTATCCCTGACCGTGCGCGACGCCGGTGGCCAGCGTCAGGACCAGGGCCAGCAGCGCTCCGGCAGCGATCGAATGTTTGATGGCGATTTGCATGGTGTTCTCCTTCGGTTGCTGATGAAGTCCCCCGCCGCGGCACCTACCCGTCGCGGGCTCGCGCAAATACGTTGCGCAAGGGGAACAGTGCAAGATGCAAGCCAGGGAAATATCTGCAAACGGACGGTGTGCTTCCTGCAATCCGGCGTCGTGACACGGAGAAATTACACGTCACCGTCGCCGCCGGGCGTCAGTACACGCGCCAGCGGCGGTAGCAGTTACGTGGTCGGGGGGAAGTGGTTACACGCCTGCACGTGCAACAAACGCGGGGCGAACGCCACAGTCATGCGGTGCGGGCGTGAAGCCGACCAGACGTCCGGCTGGCGGCCCGACCAACCTATCGACCAACCGATTGCCGGTCGCCGGTCGCTCGAATCAGTCGCGAGCCGGATACCAGCCCAGCAGGCGCACCTCAACCGCCGGTTCGCTGCCGACGAGCGCCTTGAATTTCTCCACGTCGCTCATGCCGCCGGTGCCGCGGTAGTGGTAGGGATAGACGATGGCGGGCTTGAACTCGCGCACCGCGCTGGCTGCCTGCTCCACGGTCATGGTGTACGGCAGGTTCATGCATACGAAGGCCACATCGATGTCCTGCAGCGCGCGCATCTCAGGTATGTCTTCAGTGTCACCACTGATGTAAAAGCGCTTGCCGCCGATGACCACCACATAGCCGTTGCCGCGCCCCTTGTCGTGGAACTTCAGGCGCTCGGCGGTGAGGTTGTACATGGGGACGGCATGGACCTCCAGCCCCATGGCCAGCAGCGCCATGCCATTGGGCACCACGGTGAGCCGCTCGCGCAGCTGCGCGGGCAGTTTCTCCGCCACCGCCGGCGGCGCCACCACCGTGGTCTGCGCCCGCACCACGCCCTGCAGCGTGGCCGCATCCATGTGATCGCCATGGATGTCGGTGATCAGAATCAGATCCGGTGGCGGCAGGTCCTTGAAGCGCGCCGCGCCGCCCACCGGATCGATGTACAGGGTCTTGCCGCCCCAGGTCATGACGAAAGTGGCATGCTCGATGGGGTGGATGACCACCTCACCCTCGCGGGTGGCAATGCGTTCACCGCTGATTGCATCGGCGGCGAATGCGCCGGCGGCGGACAACAGCAGGGTCAGGGCAATTGATGCTGTCTTCATGGTCCAGTCTCCTTCGCGGGTTCTGCATGCTCCATCAGGCTCGTGGGCAGGCGTACTGATTGTGGTCGCCGCGGCGCCAGGAATCCACTCCGGCGGCAGGACCCGCATGGGGGACCCAGCGGCAACTCGGGCATGGGTTACGACTTCAACCGCCGAAAGCGGGCGCTGTTCTCTCCCAGCAGCACCTCGAACTCCTGCGCCGGCAGCGGCCGACTGATCAGGTAGCCCTGCACGCTGTCGCAACCCAGTTCGCGCAGCAGCGCCAGCTGCTGCTCGGTCTCCACCCCCTCCGCCGTGGCCTTCATGTTAAAGGCATGCGCCAGCGATATCACGGTGGCCGCCAGCGCGCGCGAACTGTGCTGCTCGGTGACCTGCTGAACAAAGGTTCGATCGATCTTCAGCGTATCGATGGGCAGTGTGGCCAGGCGGCTGAGTGAGGAATAGCCGGTACCGAAATCATCCAGCGCAATGCGCACCCCGGCCGAGCGCAGGCGCTTGAGCTTGCGCACCGTGTCGTCCATTTCTCCCATCAGCATGCTTTCGGTGATCTCAAGGTCGAGGTCCACTGAATCGGCTGTGCCGCGCGCCAGTGTTTCCAGCACGGCGGCCACGAACTCCCGTCGCCGCAGCTGCACCGGCGAGACATTCACCGCCACCCGCACCGGCGGCAGATCCTGCAGCCGCCACTTCAGCATCTGCCCTGCGGCTTCCCGCAACGCCCATTCGCCGACTTCCAGGATCATGCCGTTGGACTCGAGGATCGGGATGAACTGTGCGGGCGGCACCATGCCAGTGGCCGGGTCGTTCCAGCGCAGCAGCGCTTCGGCGCCGTTGATACGCCCGCTGGTCAGGGAGATGGTGGGCTGGTAGTGCAGCGAGAACTGTTTCTCCGCCAGCGCGCGCTCCAGACGATTCTCGAGTGACATGCGCTCGAGCACCTGAGTATTCATCTGCAGCTGGTAGTGCAGATATTTCTCGCCGGATTCCTTCGCCTTGCGCAACGCCGCCTCGGCGCGCTGCAACAGCGTCTCGGCATCACTGCCGTCGCGCGGAAAATGGGAGATGCCGGACTTGGCGGTCAGGCGGACGCTGTGCCCACCAAGGACGAAAGGCTCGGCGAACAAACGGGCAATCTCGGTCCGCAGGATGTGCGCGGCGTCGTGAGCGTCCACCAGGTCGGTAAACACCACTGCAAACACCCCTCCGCCCAGATGCGCCATTGAGCGCGAATCGCCCAGCAGCGAGCGCATGCGCTCGGCGATCAGTTGCAGCAGCCGGTCGCCTGCCGAGCGACCGAAGCTGTCGTTGATGGTGGTCAGCCGCTCGATGTCGAAGACCAGCGCCACCAGCGGCAGGCCCTGCTCCTTCAGCGCGAACAATGTGGCCGAGATGCGCTCACAGAACAGTGCCCGGTTGGGCAGCCCCGTCAGTTCGTGCACCATGCGCTGTGTGATATCCCGGTCGGTGCCGCGATAGCCGTTGAACTGTCCCTGCGCATCGAACAGCGGCAGGGCGTTTTTCTCCAACCAACGATAGTCGCCGCTCTTCGTGCGCCAGCGGGCGATGATGCCGGTCATGCCGTAGCCTTCCTGCCGCATGCTTTCGAAGGTCTGCTGGATCAGCGCCTTGTCATCGGAATGCACGAAATCCAGGTACGCCTTCTCGCGCAGGTCATTGGGGCGAAAGCCGAGCATGTCCTTGACCGCCCGGTTGGAGAATACGTACCTGCCCTGCGCATCAAGCTCCCAGATCCAGTCCTGGGAGGTCTCCACAATATCGCGCAGACGCTGCTCTTTCTCGCGCAGCGCCTGTTCGGAGGTGCGCCGGTGCTGACGCAGCTGCGATTTACGCAGCGCCCGTTCCACTGCCGGCGCCAAGCGCAGGAACCGCCCCTTGGGGATATAGTCCACCGCGCCGCGCGAAAGCATCTGGCGTGCTTTCTCCGGTCCGAGCGTGCCCGAATAAAACACGAAGGGCACGTCCGGGCACCGATCCTGCGCAATGTTGAGTGCCGCCAGGCCGTCAAAGCCGGGCAGTGTGAAGTCCGAAAGGATGATGTCGGGAGAGGAGGCCTCCAGCGCGGTGCGAAACTTCGCCTCATCATCGACGACGGTAGTCTGCAGCTGCAGGCCGGCGCGCTGCAGCTGGGTGAGCACCAGATCAGCGTCGGTCGGCGAGTCTTCAACCAACAGCAGTTTGATCATCGGGTCCATTGCTGATCCATGCGAGGCTCAACTACTGGGCCTGTGGCTGATCCGCACGGGATACCCGCCCCTCGCGGCGTTCACTCAGTCGGCAGGCACCCGCTTTTTCTGCGGAGGCACGCCGCTCCTGGTTTCGGACTCGGGCTCGGTCGCCACCGGCAACTCCGCGGATTGTTCCACAGAATTCGCTGCGATGCCGCCCCCCGGGCCGGCCACGACCTCCTCGGTGGCCTCAGGCACCGCTCCGGATTCGCCCACCTTCTTGTAGTCGGCCTTGCCGTATATCCGCCGAATGGTCAGCTCGCGCGGCGCTGTCACCGCCAGCATCACACGCGAACGGGTAGCCGCAACCACCTTGACTTCTATATCGGTTCCAATGCGCAGTGCCTCACCAACGCGTCGTGCCACGAGCAGCATGCATGTCCTCAAGCCAGGACCGTATGTGCCCGCCATGGCCACGTCCGGTCATTTTCGCCCCACCTGCCGTACTGCAAATCCCGCGCCACGGCCAGCTTCCAAGGGGTGCTATTGGCCACACGAATGAGGCGGCACTCAAGCCGGTCAACCCCTCAAATGTCTGTAAGGGAAACCCTTAGCCATTCCCTGGGGGTTTGGCTGCATGATGAGCTGGGGCCTTTTACCTAATGAAAATCCCGCGAATGGACGCTCAGGGGGCCCAGCCACTGACTGTGATCGACCAGCCGCTGCGCCAGGATATGCAGCACCTGGCCGGCGCGCTGCACCCGACCCTGCACCTCCAGCAGCTGCGACTGCATGAATACGCGCGGATTCGCCTCGGCCACCGCCGGGCGCACGATCAGGTTCAGATGTCCGGTTTCATCCTCCAGCGTCACGAAGGTCACGCCGCTGGCGGTGGCCGGACGCTGGCGCCCGATCACCAGGCCGGCGGCCCGCACCCGCTTGCCGTTGGATGCGGCATGCACCTCTGCGGCGCTGGCGATGTGCAGATCCCGCAGGCGCCGGCGCAGGAAGGCCAGCGGGTGGCGGCCCAGCGTGAAGCCCAGACTGCCGTAGTCCATGCGCACATTCTGTCCTTCCGTGGGCGGACGCAGCAGCGGCAGGCCCTCGGGCGCAGGGGGTCTGTCGAGCAGTGGCAGCGGTTTCTCTATGCCGGCGATTTCCCAGGCAGCGTAACGACGATTGCCGGTCAGCACGGCGAGCGCGCCGCCGGCTGCAAGGGCCTGCAGATCGCGCCGGTCCAGCCGCGACCGGGCGGCAAGATCATGAACGCTGTCAAAGCTACACTGGTTGCGGGCAGCCACGAGCCGATCAACGCCCGCCCTGGAAAGCCCCCTGACCAGCCTGAGCCCCAGCCGCAGGGCCGGTGCATCGCCCTTCGTACCTTCCAGCGTGCAGTCCCGATCGCTTTGCAGGACATCCGCCGGCCGCACCTGTACCTGATGCCTGCGCGCATCCTGTATCAGCTGCGACGGGCGGTAGAAACCCATCGGCTGGCTGTTGAGCAATGCGGCGGTAAAGATGGCCGGGTGGTGACACTTGAACCAGGCCGAGGCATAGGCCAGCAGGGCAAAACTGGCGCTGTGGCTTTCCGGAAAACCGTACTCGCCGAAGCCCTGGATCTGTTTGTACACCCGCTCGGCGAACGCCCTGTCATGACCGCGCGCCCGCATGCCCTCCAGCAGAGGGACACGGAAACGCTCCAGTGAACCGCATCGCTGCCAGGCAGCCATGGAGCGGCGCAGTTCATCCGCCTCGCCGGCGGTGAAGCCCGCTGCCACCATGGCCAGCTGCATCACCTGCTCCTGAAAAATGGGCACGCCCAGGGTGCGGGCCAGCACGGCGCGCACCGCCTCGTCCGGATAGTCCTCCGGCTCCTCACCGTTACGGCGGCGCAGATAGGGATGCACCATGTCGCCCTGAATGGGACCGGGACGCACGATGGCGATCTGGATCACCAGGTCGTAGTAGTTGCGCGGTTTCAGACGCGGCAGCATGGACATCTGCGCGCGCGATTCGATCTGGAACACGCCGATGGTGTCGGCCTTCTGGATCATTCCATAGACCTGCGGGTCTTCCCGCGGTATCGAGGCCAGGGTGAGCCGCTCGCCGGACCAGGCGTGATGGAAATCGAAGGCGCGTTTCAGTGCCGTCAGCATGCCCAGCGCCAGCACATCCACCTTGAGCAGACCCAGCGATTCCAGATCGTCCTTGTCCCACTGGATGACGGTGCGATCGGCCATGCCGGCGTTCTCGATCGGCACCAGTTCCTCCAGCGGCCCGCGGGAAATCACGAAACCGCCAACATGCTGCGAGAGATGGCGCGGAAAGCCGTTCAGCTCCTCCACCAGCCGCGACGACAGGGGATGATCCGGGGAACCCAGCGCCATGCCCACATCGCGCCACGCACTGCGGTGGCGATAGGTGATGACGGTGGCGGCCAGTGCGGCGCGGTGACGGCCGTACTTTGCATACAGGTGCTGGATCACCTCCTCACGCCGCTCATGCTCGAAATCCACGTCGATGTCCGGCGGCTCGTTGCGCTCCCTGGAGATGAAACGCTCGAAAAGCAGCGACTGGGCGGCAGGATCGACCGAGGTGATGCCCAGGCAGTAACAAACCACGGAATTGGCGGCCGAACCCCGCCCCTGACAAAGAATGCCCCGTTCGCGGGCGAAGGCCACCAGTTCCTGCACCGTCAGGAAGTAGGCCTCATAGTGCAGTTCCCGGATCAGCTGCAACTCATGCTCGATCTGCGCGCGGATCCGGGCCGGTACTGCATCAGGCCAGCGCCGCCGCGCCCCCTCTTCCGTGAGCTGCTGCAGCCAGCTGCAGGCGGTATGGCCGGAGGGCACCAGCTCGTCCGGATACTCGTAACGCAGCTCATCGAGCGAGAAGGCGCACAGTCCGGCCACCCGCAGCGTTTCATCCAGCAATGCTCGCGGATACAGGCGCTGCAGCACGCTCAGCGGCCGCAGATGCCGCTCGCCGTTCGGCTGCAGGGCATGGCCCGCCTCGGCGACCGGCCGGTTCAGCCGGATCGCCGTCATCACATCATGCAGAACGCGGCGTTCGCGCACATGCATGTGTACGCCACCGGCCGCCAGCAGCGGCAACCCCAGCTCCGCGCCAAGTGCGGTCAGCCGCGCCAGGACGGCACCATCATCCCCGGCGCGCAACAACTGCACGGCAAGCCATGCCCGGCCGGGAAAGCGATCGGCAAACCAGCGCACCTGCGCGGCGGCAACGCCGGCGGGCGGCAGCAGCAGGACCAGGCAGTCATCGATGCCCTGTGAGAAATTATCCTGCCCCAGCAGGTACGCGCCCTTCTTCGCCGCCCGCCGGCCGCGGGTTATCAGTCGGCAGAGCCTGCCATAGCCATTGCGGTTTGCGGCCAGCACCACCAGGCGCATGCCGTCCGCAAGAGCGAACTCACTGCCGACAATGAACTTCAGCCCCCGCCTCTTCGCCTCCCCATGCGCGCGCACCACTCCGGCCATGGAGCACTCGTCAGTCAGTGCCAGCGCCGCATAACCCAGCGCCGCGGCACGCTCGACCAGTTCCTGCGGCATGGAAGCGCCACGCAGGAAGGAAAAGCTGCTCAGGCAATGCAGCTCAGCGTACATGAGGATACGCAGGGCACAGGTGATGTACCGGCGTGACGAGCAGAGTTACCCACATTTTAAGGGGGAGGGATTCCCATAAAATGTGGATAACTCTGCTCGTCACGCCGGTACCCACGCGCCGCCTAGCCGAAAAATCCATGCAGGTACCACCCGCCCGACGCACCAGCTTCCCTATACACCCATAGACGCGCCCCCCGGCCGTCACGCGCAACAAAGTAATCCCGCGCCACATCCTCCCCGTCCCACCATCCGGACTCGATCCGTTCCGGCCCGCGCTCGAAAATCAGGCGCGCACGCGCGGCCGGCGTCAACGGGCGGGGAAGCAGGCACAGCCATGCTGGCCGCGCGGCCATTGCACCCGGCTGCGAAATATCCTGCTCCGGCGCCAGCACATCGACCGCCCGCCAGGCGCGTTGTGGCCGATGATCGGCAACGTTGCGAATGCCGGACAGCGCCCCGGCGCCCAGTCGCGCGCGCAGTCGTTCCACCAGACGGGGCAGGGCTTCAACCCCGGCAGACGACGGCCCCGCCTCTTCTCTGACCAGCGACCCGCTGCTCTGCGCCTGTGCAAACAAAGGTCCGGAACGCATGCGCACCGCCGCCACCGGCGCCGGCAGCCGCAACATCCCGAGCTGCTCTGACAGCAGATGGCATAGCGGGTCGACCCGGGCGCAGGGCGCGGCCAGCGCAAGGCGCAGGCGGGTGGCCGCACGTCCGTGATGACGCAGTCGCAGCTCCAGCGTGCCGATGGCGGCCTGGCGTGAGCGCAGAAAATCCTGCAGCCGCGAAAGCCGCCTCACCAGCAGCGCTTCCAGCAGGGTCGTGGTTACGACCGGCGCCTCGGGCTCGAAAGCGTCCGTGTAACGTTCGGGCGGCCGATAGCCGCTGCGTGGATCGGGACGACGACCCAGCGCACTGTCGAGTTCGGCCAGCCATTGCGCGCCCAGGCGCCGCGCCAGGCCGGCCCGGGGCAGACGCATGAGATCGGCCACTGTTTGTACGCCGAGGGACTCGAGGAGACGGGTCTGTGCCTGCGGCCAGCGCAGACAGGCAACGGACAGGGCGGAGAGGGTGGAACGTGAAGAACAAGCGCGTGAAAGCCACAGGGCCGCCGTGGGAGTTGATGCCGCCGCCAGATGCACTGCCATGCCCTGCGCCCGCAGTTCTTTGTCGATACGGGCGATCAACGCATGGGCGTCACCGAACAGGCGCAGGCTGCCCTGCAGCTCCATCACCAGTCCATCCGGCGGCTCCAGACTGACGAGAGAGGTGAAACGGTAGCAATGAACAGCAACATGCCGGAGTACGGCCGGATCTGTCAGATGAATGGCCAGCCACAGTCGCTGCGGCGCCGCGAACGGCAGCGGCATCGAGCCTGGCGGCGGTCGATCCGATCCCGATACCCGACCGATGGCAGGCGCTTCTTGCAGCACCGCCGCGGCCCCGGCGACCGTCTGACGACGAGCACTGTTCACTGCCATGGCAGCCAGCCGGGCTGCCCGCCCTGGACCTTCAGCAAATGCAGCCGCAGCCCCTCATCATCCTCCAGCGCCAGACGGATCGAGGCCGGCGAAGGCTGCGCCCGCCATCGCAGAGAGCGATACAGAATGCCCACGCCACCGCTTTCCATGGCCGCAAGCTTCAGTCGCCGCAGCCACTGCATGGAGGCCTGATCCATCCAGCCCAGCACCGCGCAGCAGGCCCCCGAGCGCAGCGCCTGCTCCATCGCCCACAGACCCTGCGCCGGCGAGGCCGTTCTCACGATCAGCTGCCGCGCCGGATCCAGCTCCCAGGCACCGAGCGCCGGCGCATAGGGCATATGGGGCGGATCAATCCAGCCCAGGGCAGAGGTAAGGGCAGCGGTACAGGACGCCCCGGCGCGCCCCAGGTGACGCAGCAGCGGAACGAACAGGCGCAGTTCCCCCACCCCGGGCTGCTCATGCAGCACCTCGATCAGCGCCGGCACCAGCCAGCCCCCACCCGGCAGCCGCGCATCCAGCCCGGCATGCCCGGTAGGCACCGCCACACGCCGCGCCCGCGCCTGCGCGTCCGCCCGCCACAGGGCAGGATGGTCAGATAAAAGAGTATCCAGACGGGTCGACATGGGAGGCAGAGAAGCTGTATATCAAGCCAGTACCTGGTTTTATATACAGCATCTGCCAGAGAAGATGCAATCAGCAATTAAGGGAATGGGGCCTATCGGCGGAGGCTGGATCGGGGAGGGGTTTACCGGGGTGTGAAAAACAGGATGTTTTTCCCACAGCCTACAGGGATGTATTCACGGCGGCCCGGTAAACCCCTCCCCGATCCAGCCTCCGCCCAGCACGGGCTCGAATCAGATCAACGAGGCCGACGCACCTGCCTGGAAGCACCCTGCCGCCCGAACCAGCTGCGCCGGATCGCCGTGGCGCTGCCGTCATATTCGTCGCTGCGGTCATGACCGCGGGCCCAGTCGCGCCAGCGCTCACAACCCTCATCGGCGGTGTAGAAACCGCTGTTCTGTGCCTGCGGGCGAACCCGTGATTCACTCTTGCCCATTGCCGCTCTCCCACTCTATCCGGCGCTGCCCAACACGTCGCTTCGGGACACAGCATCCTCCTGCAGCCCCGGCAAAACCATGCGCCAATCTGCAAGAGCAGGTACGAAATCCCCCCAATTCGCCACACGCGTGACCTATCGCACACTCTTTTTGGCATCATGCGCCTCCTCATGCACCGTCACGAGATCCACTTTCCGGCCAAAGACATCGAACTGCGCGACGACGTGCATGCCCTGGGCGACCTGGTCGGCGCGGTGGTGCGCGAACAGGGCGGAGAGAAGCTTTTCGAGCAGGTGGAGGGCGACCGCGTAGCTGCCATCCGGCGGCGCGCGGGCGAGGCTGAGGCCAAGGCGCAAGGAACAATCGAGCTGACCATTCGCACCCAGGACCGCCCGCCCGGGCTGGCGCGCAACCTGGTGCGGGCCTTCTCCACCTGGTTCCGCATGGTCAACATCGCCGAGAATGTGCACCGCATCCGCCGGCGCCGTCAGTACTTCATGAGCGAGACGGCGCCGCAGCCCTTCGGCATCGGCACCTGCCTGCAGCAACTGAAGCGGGAAGGCCTGACCCTCGAACAAACCCTGCAACTGCTGCGCGGCATGCGCATCGAGCCGGTACTCACCGCCCATCCCACCGAATCCACCCGCCGCACACTGCTGCGCAAGCAACAGAGCATCGCCCGTCTCCTGCTCGGACGGCTCGATCCCACGCTCACCCCGCAGGAAGTGCGCAGCCTCCTCGGCCAGCTACGTACCGAGATCACCACCGGCTGGCAGACCGAAGAGCACCCACGCCAACGCCTCACAGCGGCGGACGAACGCGAGCACGTGCTGTTCTACCTGGCCGAAATTCTCTACCGCATCGTGCCGGCCTTCTACGAGGAGCTGGAAACAGCGCTGGAAAAAACCTTCGACGCCGCACCCGGCACCGTGGAGCCGCCGGACATCCTGCATTTCGGCAGCTGGGTGGGCGGGGACATGGACGGCAATCCGGACGTGCACGCCAAAACCATCCGCGAAACCCTGGCGCGCCATCACCAGCTCATCGTTTCCACCTACTTCAGCGAGTGCCAGAAGCTCGCCGCCGTGCTAAGCCAGAGCGCCAATCGCGTGGCCATTTCCCAGGCGCTGCAGCGGCGCATCGAGGAATACACCACCCTGCTGCCCAACGCACGCATGCAATCCGCCTCGCGGCACGATCGCATGCCGTACCGGATTTTCTTCCACCAGGTGGCCCAGCGCCTGCGCAACACCTACGACGGCAATTCCAATCACTACGACACCGCCGCGCAGCTCATGGCCGATGTGCAAATGGCGGCGGACAGCCTGAAGGAAAACCAGGGCATCAACGCCGGCTACCATGTCGTGCGAAGACTCCTGCGCCGCATTCGCACTTTCGGTTTTCATCTGGCAACCCTGGACGTGCGCCAGCACAGCGACGTGCATCGGAATGTGCTGGCGCAGGGCCTGGATGATGAACTCTGGAGCACGCGCGGCACAGATGAGCGCCTGCAGCGTCTGCGCCAGGCCCTGGAGCGCGATGAAGGCCCCAAGGGTGTTTTTGATGCAATCGGCCGGCGCACGTTGTCGGTGTTCGAGGCCATATCCAACAGCCGCCACAAGTACGGACGCGAGGCCATCGGCGCCTACATCGTCAGCGGCGCACAGCATGCGGAAGATGTCCTTGGCGTCCTGCTGCTGGCACGCTGGGCGGAGGTCACCAGCCGCAAGACCGGCGAAGTACCGCTGGATGTCGTACCCATGTTTGATTCGGTGGCGACACTGAAGATCTGCGGTACAGCCATGCGCCAGCTCATTGATGAGCCGGTTTACTGCCGCCACCTGCAGGCGCGCGGCGCCCGCCAGCGGGTGCTGGTGGGTTACTCCGGCAGCAACAAGGAGGCCGGCATCGCCATGTCCCGCTGGGCGGCGCATCGCGCACAGACCGACCTGATGCGCGCGCTGAAGGACACCGGATTCAAGCTCATCATCGGTCATGCACGCGGCGGCACCATCAGCCGTGGCGGTGGTCGCATTGATGCGCTGGTACGCAGCGCCCCGCCCGGCGCCATCAGCGAGACCCTGCGCGTAACCGAGCAGGGCGAGGTGCTGCACCAAAGCTACGGCCTGCGGCCCATTGCGATGCGCAGCCTGGAGCGGGCGTTTTACGCGCTGGCACAAGCCTCACACGCCAACATGCACGAGGTCACGGAGGATCCGCGCTTCGTGCAGATCATGGAGCTGCTGTCGGCCACCGGTGCGCAGGCGCATCGCCAGCTGCTCGCCGAACCGGGCTTCGATCATTACTTCAGGCAGATCACGCCGGTGGATGTCATCGAGCGCATGCAGATCGGTGGCCGCACTACCGCGGGCGACGCGCAGGATCCGTTCCACACACTGCGCCCGATTCCATGGGTTTTCGCCTGGACACAAACCCGGCTGATGCTGCCGGGTTGGTACGGCATGGGCATGGGTCTGCAGGCGGTTGTCGACAGGCACGGCATGGATCTACTGCGGCAGATGCGCGAGCAGTGGTTCTTTTTCCAGGCCCTTGTTGACGACGTGGAAGCCATGCTGGCGCGCACGGACTTCGAGATCGCCGTGTTCTACAACGAGCTGGCCGGGGAGGACCTGCGCAGGTTCTTCGCACCGTTGCGCGCGGAGTTCGAGCTCACCCGGCGGCTGGTACTGGAGATCAAGGGCTGCGAGAACCTGCTGGATGGCGACCCCACGCTGCAGCGTTCCATCATGCTGCGCAATCCGTACGTGGACCCGATGAACCTGATGCAGGTGGACCTGCTCAAGCGCTGGCGGGCAAGCGGGCGGGAGGACGCGCAGTTGTTTGTCGCGCTGCTGGATTCGATTACGGGGATTGCGCAGGGGTTGCAAAGCACCGGTTAGGAGCCCGAGGTCACCGCCTGTTGCTGCGGCAGGACCATGAACTTGTACCCATCCCCTTCGGAGAAATACAGCCTGTCGCGATGAGCCTGCAGCCATGCCGCCCACTCGCCGGCAGTCTGGAAGGACTCGTTGGTATACCGGGCCAGGATACGATTGGCCATCGGCGCCCGTTTACCTTCCTGCAGCATCCCGACCGCTGCTTCCAGCAATTCCACGCGGCTGTTGCGGATACCCAGCGCCCTGGCATCCTCGTCCACTGCCACCTGGAACAGCCCCCTGCCCGAAGGCACCGGATAAAAGTAGTCCATGTTCTCGGCGTAGTAGCGCTCGTACGCCGCCCAGTCCTCGCCAAACTTGTCCTTGAGCATCTGCGGCTCGTGACGGATGGTCCAGGCCCGGATCTCCGAGCGCGCCGGCATGTTCAGTATGACCTGCTCGATCTCATTGAGCGTTTCGCCGGCATCCTTCCTGGCCTGCAGTTTCTTCTTCTGTTCGATGGATTTGCGATTGCCTTCCTCGAAGTACGCCTGCCAGGCCGCCCATCCCCGGTCGGTCATGGTCCACTGCTGCTCGCGCTGGTACTCCCGCAGCGGCATGTACTTGATCTTCCGCGTGATCTGAGCGGCGCCCTTGAACGGGGCGATATAGTGAATCGAATTGATGAAGGCCCGTTTGGCGCTGTCAGTCATGTACGGAGGCGCGGCTGCAAACCCCCAGTGGAAGAAATTGGCGTGCCGGCCGATGGCCATTGAGTTCACTCCCTTGTCGCAGTGACCGCTGGAAATCCACTCGGCATCAATGCCATTGTCAAACCCGTAGCCCGTTGACACCAGCCCGATCGGGAAGCCGTTGCCATCGTGGTAGCCCTCGGTCTGCGTGCGCCACATCGGCATGGTGTCGCCCAGATCGCGGCCGCTGTAGCGGGCCTTGTAGTTGCCGGGCACCGTGCGGTCTTCGTAGGTAATCTGCACTTCGTAGGGGGTGTGAAAAATCGGGTGATCGAGCTTCATGCCGTGGGCATGGGCATCCAGGCACAGACACAGGTGGTTGATCTTCAGCTCGCGGCCCTGGCCGATGAAGGCCGATGGCTCGCCGATCATTACAGTGGCGTGACTGTATTCCCTGGACAGATACTGCGGCTGTTTGCGCACCCCGTCATCGCTGACTTCCGGTGTGCCGTCGTCCGGTGATTTCGGCAGATAGCCGTCAATGATGGTGACGTCATAGTCCGTCGACATCGCTTCCTTGTAAGCGTCGGCGTACACCACCTGCACAGTGTCGAAGTACTGTTTCAGAAATGCTTCGAACTCACCGGCCCGGCTCCTGAGCAATTCGCCGGCCCGGGTGGGGTTGCCCGAAGATATCATCAGGAACCGCTCCGTTATCGGCAACTGCGGATCGGTGCCCACATACAGAATCCGCAGATCGGACTTTTCAATCTGTTCGGTTGCAGCCTGCTCCGGCTGCCTGCCACAGCCTGCCGCCAGGGTAGTCATAGCCAGAATCAGCAGCATCCTGCCGATCGGCGCGAACGGGCCGTTGATGGAATGCATAGACGTATTTTCTCCAGCCCGTGGTCCGGCAGCTGCAGCAGCCACTCGGTGGCCACGTACGGCTCACCGGGTGGAACATAGCGGTATATACGCCAGCCCGGATGCATCCTGAGCTTCAGCACCACCGCGGCGGTTTCCCCGGCGCGGGCGAACCCGGGAATGATCGCGGCCGCCATCGCGACCGGATCGACCTCGCTGGGTTCGGCCACCTCGATGGCATCGATCGCTGCCTGCAATGACGCCGATACAGGGCGCTCCTCGTTCGATGTCACGGCGCCAGTCTCGGCGGTGGCGTTAATAGCAGGCGCTGTCTCGCCGGCATCCTTGCAGCCGCCGAGGGCGCCGCAGACCACGCCGCATAGCAGGATGAACAACAACCGTCGCATGGTTTACTTCGCGGCCAGCTTCGCCCTGACTTCGCTGCCGGCACCGGTCAGATCGAGTACGACGTCGTACAGCGACTCCACGTCGTGGGTCCGCCCACGCACTATGCCCTGTTCATCGACCAGGATGTAGGTGGGCACACCATTGATGCCCCAGTCCCTGTACAGCTGCGACTGATCACCGATGTGCCAGTTCACGAAGGGCATCTTCATGCGCCGGTCCATGAACTGCTGTGCCGTTTTCATTTCCTTGTCGATGCTCAGGGTGACGACCTCGAAGTCCTGGTCCCGCAGCAGCTCCTTGAGTTTCACCACCTTTGGCAGGCTGGCCACGCAGGGCACACACCAGGTCGCCCAGAAATCCAGCAGCACCACCTTGCCACGATACTGGCTCAGGCGCTCCTCACTACCGCCGATGCGTTGAGCACTGGCGTCCGGCAGTTCACTGCCGATGGCCAGATGTTCCAGCGCATACAGTACGGGTTTGATGGCCTCGCGACCCGTCTTGCTGCCCCAGACCTCGACATCGCCGTACTCATCGGCCACCAGCCGGGCCATGCGTGTGACTTCCTCACGGACCGCCGCCCGCCGGGCCGCAGTGGCGCGCAGGTCATCGACCTGCATCATGCGGTCCGAGGCGGACCAGTAGGCACCGCGCGCGCGCAGCAGGCGCTCAGTGCTGCCAGCCACGACCTTGTCGACCAGATCGACACCGGCATCCCCGCCGAAGCGCACCAGTGACAGCAGCATGGCGTTCAACCGCAGATCGTTCAGATAGTGCCGCTCAAGCAGCCCGAATACCGTGCCACTGAACTTCTGACGTTCCGCGGCCGGCAGCGAGCGCAGCTCGCCAAAGACGAAACGCAACGCCAGGAAGCCCAGGTCATCAACGGGATTGGCCTCGGCGATGCCCACGGCGGCCTCCACGGCCGGAAGCGGATCGAGCTTCTCCAGTCCAAGCGCCGCCTCGGCCTCGGCCCGCGACTTGCTTTCGTTGCCCGGCTGATGGGCCCATTGCGCATAGCTGCGCATGTTCATCTGCTGCTTGAGCTTGTAAGTCTCCACCGTCTGCCAGGCCTCGATGCGATCGAGGCCTGGCCGTGCATGGAGTACCGCAGGCAGCAGCAACAGACCCAGCAGGGCCGCGCTTGGTTTTCTCATTCAATTCGCTCCGAAAGACTTGGTGACGTTCACATACACCCGCCGGCCTTGGGCGTTGTAGCGGCTGAAATCGATGCCGTAGCTGGTGTCATAGAACGGCGGATCCACGTCGAGCAGGTTCTGCGCACCCAGCGCCACCCGCCAGCCCTGCCGCGGTGCATTCCAGTTCACCTGCGCGTCCACGGTGGTGATGCTGCCGACCTCGCTCTGCGGCGACGCCAGGGCGACCACACGCACAGCACTGTCATAGTTGATGTACAGGTTTGCGCCCAGGTTGCCGCGATTCCACAGCAGGCTGGGTACGACACGCCAAGCACTCGGCCCCGCTACCGTACCGTCGCGCTCCTCCACATCCGCCTGGCAACGCCCTAGAGGACTGTCCGGACAATGATCGCCGTCGCGGGGCTGGAGTCCTGCTTCAGTCATCCAGCCCCACGATCCTGATCAGAACGCGCGGGTCAGAGTGATCCAGCCCTCGCGCATCCGTACGTCCACGAATGGACTGAAGAATCCCAGCGCGAAGGGCCCGGCATCAAATGCCGGCGGAGTATCGAAGACATTGCGGATGCCCATCGACACCGTCATGCCACTGGTGATGCCAGCAAGAATGCCGCGACCACTTGTGTCATTGAATCTGTAGCTCATGACCACATCGTGGATGTCCTGCGCGGGAATGGTGCCGTCGCCACCCTGGGCATCGGCATAGGTGCTGTAGTTGGCTCCACCGCCATAGCGCACCGACAATGGACCACCCGCGGAGCCGTAGGCGTTGTACGAGCTGACTATGCGCGAGGTCCAGCCTATGCTCAGGGGGCCGTGCAGCCAGGACAGGGTGAGGTTCGTCTGGTGCCGCAACGCTCCGCCGATGGTGGTATCGAGCGGGTAGTTCACTCCCTGATAGGAGGGGGTGTCCAGCGAGTATTGCGTGGTGGTGCTGTCCACCAGGGAGTGGACGCCGCTGAAGGTGAATGTACCAGCCTTTCCTGCATCAAAGGTGTAGTCGAGACTAAAATCCCAGCCTTTCATTTCACGCTCGTACAGGTTGAGCATACTGATATCAATCAGCGTAATCATGCCGGAGGAGTCGCGCGTCACGCGGTCGGGATACAGATCAAGAACCAGCTGCGCGTTGATCGAACTGATCGCATCTTCCTGACTGATTTTGTAGTACTGGGCGTTGGCACGCAGCCCCTCCAGCCGTCCGCCAGGCGCCCAGATGATGCCGGCGTTCCAGCTGACCGCGCTCTGCGGCTTGACGTCGGGATTGCCGCCGGAGATGGTCTACACATCATAGGTGGTGCTGGTTTCCGGATCGTCTATGGTGGTCAAGCTTGTGCTCGGCTCCGGATTACGCTGCAGCTGCGATGCTGTGGGCGGCTGGAATGCCGTGGCATAGGATGCCCGCAGGGTCAGCGACTCCACCGGCTGATACTTGATGGCGATCGTGGGATTGACCGACTCAAAGCGCTGCCGGTCTGTGTACGGCTCGCCATTGATGTTTGGACTACCGTACGTTGTGGTACCGGTCAGAACATTGGTGTTGGCTGTTGGCGTGCCCGTGGTTACGGTGTAGCGGTCGGCACGCCCGGCCAGCTGCAGATCCAGGGTGTGCACCAGTGGCAGGCTGTCGCGCCTGAGCAGCGGCGCCTGCAACTCCATATACAGGCTGGTGTTGACCTGCTTGCGCCCGAAATAGACCGTACGGGAGTGGCTGGAAGGGGTGATGGTTTCGTAGTTGCCATTCACCGTGCCGAGCATCCGGTTCTCGAGGCCGAAGGTCAGATGCGGCACGCCCCAGGGCAGGCTGGGCAGCGGACCGAAGCCACGCAGCGCAAGGTCGTTCTGCGTAGAGCCATGCGTGATCGCATATGCCGCGCCGTAGGGATCTATCGAGACCGGATAGAGCTGGGTATCGACGAAAGGATTGATGGCACCGTCGAGCATATCGGCATTGATTCCGCCATTGTCCGTAGCCTGGAAGATGTGATCGGAATCGGACTTCGAATGCGCGTAGTCAAGCTGCGCCAGCCAGCCATGTGGCAGCGTGGCTTTCAGGCCTACGGTTGCCGTACCGGTATCAAAGGTGCCGATACGCGGCTTCAGATACTGCGCCGGCATTGTAACCACCACATCGGTGGTGAATGGATTGGTGGACGCATCGGCCCCCACCC
Source organism: Gammaproteobacteria bacterium (assembly GCA_021773365.1). Taxonomy (GTDB): domain Bacteria; phylum Pseudomonadota; class Gammaproteobacteria; order Steroidobacterales; family Steroidobacteraceae; genus JAJFKF01. Next base: position 61,072 of record JAJFKF010000141.1, read on the forward strand.
GGCGCGAGCTGTTGAAGTAGCCGCTGTACAGGGATTCGCCACGATTGCGCCTGTAGGAATACTCCACAAAGGCCTCAAGGTTCGGCAGCAGCTTGCGTGTCAGAGACGCGCTGGCCGAGCGACTGGTTGGAGTGAATCCAAAATAGGAGCCGAGCCCTGTCTGCAGCCAGTAGAGGGAGGGCAAATCGAGGTTGTACGCGCCGGCATTGGCAGCGAGCATGGCATCGAGCGCCGCCGCCGAGGTACCGGGCGCGGTTCCCGGTGAGACATAGGTAATACGCGAATCGAGCATGCCGCCACTGTCAAGCTCGAGGTTGGCGTCCACGGTGTTGGAAATGTTGGTGGTGGCGCCGGCAAACGGACTGCTTATGCTGTACACACGGGCAGAGTTGTTGCTGAAGACCCTGGCGTAGTTGTCACGAATGAGATCGGCGCGGTCCTGCAACCGCATGGAATTGCCGTCGGAGTACTGCGCAGAAATCTGCAACTGCGTCTTTCCACCCTCCAGAGACCAGCCATAGTTCAGCGCGATCGAGCGGCGGGCTGCATCGCTATCCAGGGTGTTTGAATAGTTGGCGCGCACGTCGCCGCCAGTGTAGTTGCTCTTCAGCACGATATTGACCACGCCGGCGAGCGCGTTGGCGCCGTAGATACCAGATGCTGAGGACGGCAGCACCTCAATGCGATCGATCATGGCTGGAGAGATGCCGTTGACGTCCGGCTGATAGTTACCACTGAGCACCACTGCATTGGGAACGCGCCGGCCATTGACCAGTATCAGCGTGTTGTCGGAACCCAGGCCGCGAAGATTCACGTCACTATTGGTGCCATAGGAGGTGGTATTGCCGGTGTTGGTGGAACGCAGCACGTTCATCGTCAGATTGCGGGTAAGAAAGTCCTCGACGCTGGTTGCGCCCGACAACTCGATCTTCTTCGAATCAAAGATGTAGTAGGGCTGCGCGTCGTCGCGACCGCGCGGCAGATCGACATTGGCGCCGGTCAGCGGCTTGATACGGCTGTCCTCCACTACAACTTCGGCCTGCTCGTCGCTCTCGCGCTTTGCCTTGTTTTTTGAGTCAGACTCCGCATCCGTGCTGCCCTCCGCCACCAGCGCGAGACGCATCTGCGTGGACAGGCCGTCGCGCCCGTCGCGCCACAGCGAAGAAGATGAGGTGTTGCCGGCCTTGCGCGAGCGAATGGCGATGGTGCGAGCATCGAGGTATTCGTAGTTGAGGCCGGTGTTGGACAGCAGGCGCGCCAGGGCCTGCTGCGGCGGAAATGTTCCCGCCAGCGCGGTACTCACCATGCGCTTGCTGTCCTCGGAGGCCAGAAAGAAGACCTGCAGACCCGCCTGACGGGCAAATTCATTCAGGGCATCGCTGATGGGCTGGGCGGCAATGTCCAGCTTCACGGCCGTGCGGGGCGGTTCGTGCGCACCCGCCATGCTGCCAAGCAGCACGAATCCGGCGATAACCATGGCTTGCGAGAAGGACTTCATGAGGACACTCTCCCGTAGTATGTTCATCCAGCGCCCCGGGGAAAGAGGCGTTTTGTGGTTAGACGGGATGGAGCCCGCGGAATCACTAGCCGGCGGGCTTTTTTTGCCAGCGGCCAGCCAGACACTAGTGATTGCAATCGCTTCAATCTGTCTTATCCAGTATGAAGGGTCGAACCGTGCATACAGCAACCGCCAGCGGGTCCGGGCCTGCCCCGCGACCTGAGCGGGCGGCCGGGCAGCTGTTCGAGCAGTTTCGCACCGGTCTTTACCGTTATCTGCTGCGCCGCCTGCGCAGCGCCGATAACGCCGAGGATCTGGCGCAGGAGGTCTACCTGCGCCTGTTGCGGGCCGCAGACCTGGAGCAGGTTCGGTGTCCCCAAGCATATGTGTACCGGATTGCCGCCAATGTCCTTTACGAGTTCAGGCTGCGCGAGCGCAGCGCCCGGGTGCTGTTCGACTCCACCGCCATGAGCGAGGCCATGCAGCAACTGACTGACGACTCGGCGCAGCCGGAAAAGGCCTATGAGGACAGTGCCCGCTCCGATCGCTTCGAGCGCCTCATTGCCCAACTCGCACCCATGCAGCGGGCGGTGTTGCAGCTTGCGACGCAGCACCAGCTGGCGCACGCGCAGATCGCGGAAAAACTCGGCATCTCGATCAGCACGGTCAGGAATCACCTGTACAAGGCCATCGACCACTGCCGCCACCGCTGCAGGGAGGAGTCATGAAACCGGGGCCGACGGAGCAACTGACAATCAGTGCGCAGGCTGCGCACTGGCTGTGCGTGCTTACCGACGACGAGCCGCAGACCCAGGCTGCCTTCCTCACCTGGCTGCGCCGCTCTCCGCAGCATGTAGAGGAATTTCTGTTTGCCACGGCAACGTGGAAGAAGCTGCACCAGGCTGGCGCCACCGGAACAGAAACAGTCGAGGAAATTGCGGCCGCTGCGCATGCAGCTGACTGCGGAACCAACGTGGTAGCCCTGCAGCCGAGAATGGCGCCTGCAGCTCCTGTACCTGTAGATCCGGTAGATGACGTAGTACCGGTCCCGGCATCACGACGGGGACGGATAGAACGGGAAGGCGGCCGCTGGGCTGCAGCAGCGGCCTTGCTGGCCTTCGGCGCCACGCTGGTCTGGCTGGCAACCGGTAGTGGCAGCACCTACACCACTGCCGTGGGCGAGCAGCGCACCGTACAGCTCAACGACGGCTCGGTGCTGTACCTCAACACCGACTCGCGAGTGAGAGTGCACTTCTCGGAAGAGCAGCGCACCGTACAGCTGCTCAAGGGCGAGGCGCTGCTCAACGTGGCGCAGGAATCCGCCCGACCCTTCCAGGTCACCAGCCCGACGGCCGTGGTGCAGGTGGTGGGCACACAGTTCAACATCCGCAATCGACCGGGCAATACCGTCGTCTCGGTGCTGGAAGGACGGGTGCGGGTTGCCGGCAGGAATGGCACGCATGGCGTCGCCTCCACAGCGCCAGCGGATCAGCTGGCCGGCGCCGGCGAGGAAGTATCAGTGGCCGGGGATGGACGCATCGTGAAGCACCGGCCACAGGACATCGCGCAGTCGATCACCTGGCGCGAGCGCCGACTGGTGTTCCGCGCGGCACGACTCGAAGAAGTGGTGGCGGAAATCAACCGTTACAGCCCCCGGCGTTTTTACATCGAGGGTGAGAGCGCACGTAACACCCGCCTCACGGCCAGCTTCAACGTCGACGATCCGCAGTCGCTGGCCAATTTCCTGCAGCGCTACAGCAAGCTCACCGTGGAGCACAGCGGGGAGAATTTCACCATCCGTGGCGCCAGCCACGGCCCCGCGGATTGAATCAGCCGAACAGCGTCGAAGTATTGTGGCGATCGTAGCCCTGCAGGGCGCGGCGGTAGGCGTTGACGATCAGCCGTTCAGCGGCCTTGTCCGGGCGCGGTGACAGCAGCATCCGCACCACTACATCATCGGCCGGCCGCGAGGTATCTTCCGCCAGAATCTGCCAGGCCACGCGGCTGATCCGGAGCTGCAGCTCGTTGACGAAGCGCAGCATGAGCGGGTTACTCACCTCCGCACCGGGTCCGTATGTCGCCCTGGCTTCCTCGGCCAGCTCGTGCATCAGCAAGGTAAGAAATCCCGCCTTGTCGGTTAGCACCATCTCATTGAAGTATGAGATCTCGGATTGCAGGTTCATCGTACGATCAGGCCGGGAAGAAATCGATAGGTTTGGTGGTGGTGATGGTTTCGACGTCCTTGTCCTCGAAGCGAAACAGCTTCACGCGCGCCACCAGTTTGCGCTCCAGCTCTTCATCGCCCAGCTCGCTGGACACCACGCGACACTGGGTAATCTCCCCCGACGGTGCAATCGTCAGTTCCAGCACCACCTTGCCCTGCAACGTCGGATTGGTGCGCAGTGCGCGATTGTACAGCGCGTAGATCGCTCCCTTGTTGCGATCGAAGATCAGCTCGATCTCCTCGCGACTGCGGGCAGCCTTGCCGCCGCTGCCGCTGCGCGTGGCAGCACGCCCGTCCCCTGCCAGTCCGCTGCTGACCTGCGTGGTGGCGCGGCCGGAAAGCGAACCGCCGCCACCGCCGCCAAAACCGCGACTGAGGCTGGAGGTGTTGATGCCGCCACTGCCCTGCCCCACCTTTGATGTGATCACCGAGCGCTCGGCCAGATCGCCAGGGCGCGCCGCGTCGGTCAGCGGCCGTTCGGCCGTGGCCGCGTCCACCGCAGTGTTATCGCGCAGATCCGCGAGCTGATCGAAAGGCAGCAGTGCGGCGACGGCACGCTCACGCGCCTGCTTCTGGCGGTCTACCGGCTTGGGCTCAGGTTTCGGCTCCGGTTTTGTTTCCTGTGGTTTCGGCTCTTCCTTGGGCGGCGGGGGTGGTGGCGGCGGCGGCGGCTCGCGCTCGATGAGGATCTTGGCCAGGCGCGGTGGCACGGAGGTCTCCGCCTGATCCAGGGGATCGGGCAGGTCCACCATCCAGATCACCACGGAAAGCACCACGGCCGTGGCCAGCAGCGCCATCCACAGCTTGCGGAAGCGCAGCTCCTGTTCCTCGTCCTGGCTCCAGGGCAACTCGAAATTTCTGTAATAGGGTCGCAGCAGCACTATGTCGTCCTCAGTAAGCCGCCGCGGAAATGTTCAGGGCCTCATCCTTCTGGATGACGGCCAGGGACAGCTTGCCGTAGTCGGCGTCCGTGCAGGTGGCCATCACCTTCTTCAGGATGCGGTACGGGACGCTGCGATCGCCCAGGATGGTGATCTCCCGGTTCTCGATGTCCGCTGCGGCCTGCGCGCGCAGTATCCGGTCGGTCTGCTGCTTCAGCGCCACACGCAGCGGGGCGATGATCAGGCCGAACTGCGCGTCTACTTCCGCCACGCTGGCAATGACTTCACCCTGCACCATGATCTGCTCCGGCGTAACCATCACCACCACGGTTTCGCTGGGGTGCTCCATGGCCATCGATTCGGGCAGTTGAATGCTGTCGGGCACGTCGAGCTGCTGCACCTCGGACTGGTTGACCAGCAGGAAGAAGACCAGAATGGTGAAGATGTCCATCAGCGACACCAGATGCAGCGTGGCCGGACGGGCCCGCTTGTGGTGGCGCTCCATGCGCTTGACGCGGCCTGACTTGGAACTCATAGGGGTGCATCCCCGATGGAGATGTCCGGGAACAATTCAGCCTGGGTGGGCTTGCCGCTACCGCCCTCCTCTTCTCCCGTGGTGACGTAGGCGCGCACCGCGTCCATGACCTGCACCACAGAATCATATTCAGTGTCCGGCTGCAGCAACACGGTGATGTCGGTCTTCTCGGGGAAGCGCGACTTGACCAGCTGCAGATATTCGGTGAGGCCCTTCAGATCATGCGCCTCGGCCATATCCGGCAGGGTTTTCAGCACGCCGGTACCGCGATCAGCGACCACAATTTCGTCCTTGAGCACAATCACTTCGAGATTCAGCGTCTGCTGCAGTTCTTCAGTGGCCGTGGATTCGCCCGGCAGGTTCAGCTGCAGGATTGTCAGACGCGAGAAAACCGCCGTAATCAGCAGGAAGGGCACGAGAATAACCATGAGGTTCATGAACGCGGTGACGTTCATCTCGGCCGCTTCGTTGCGGCGGTGACGGCGCGCGACGGCCCTCAGCATGTCAGGCCTGAGTCGCCGGCTGGCCCGTCGCCTGGCCCGTTACCTGGCCCTGGCGCTCGGTGAGCGCATTGAGGAATTTCACCGACGCCATCTCCAGGCTGTCGATGATCTCGGTGGTCTTGGACTGGATTACCGAGTGCAGCAGCAGTAGCGGGATGGCCACGATCAGGCCGAATGCCGTGGTATTCATGGCGATGGAAATGGAAGCGGAGAGCATGTCGGCCTTCTCGGCCGGGTTGGCCGCGCCCACCGCCTGGAAGGCCTGGATCAGGCCGATGATGGTGCCCAGCAGTCCGAGCAGCGTGGCGATGTTGGCAAAGCTCGCCAGGTACGGGGTGCGCTTCTCCAGTTTCGGCACCACCTCCATCAGGCTTTCCTCCATGGCCTTTTCCACGTCGTCGCGCCGGCGCGCCGACTGAATGCGCGCCAGACCGTAACTGAGGATCATGCCGATGAAGGACTGTGAATCGGAGGTCAGCTTCACCGCCTGCTTGAAGTTGCCCGACTGCAGGTGCGGCACGATATCGGTCCACAGCGAACGATTGCGCAGTGCCTGTGCCGTCAGATAGACGTAGCGCTCGATGGCGATGGCCATGCCCAGGGCGAAAACCAGGGCGATAAACCACATGAAGATACCGCCGTCCTGGAAGAATCGGGCGATGGTTGTGAACAGTTCCATACGGATTACCTCTCTGAACCTTTGTTGTCTTTTCCAGTGCTGCTGTCTGTCCCGCTCGTCGCGGTCCGGCTGTTAAGTGCCTCGTAGTATGCGGTCTGGCGGCGGAAGACTTCCCGATCCACCGGCGCCAGCACCTCATCGAGCAGGCTTCCGGTGGGGCGCCCGGTCAGGTCGCCCAGATCGGATTTCTTCCACGGCACGATGTACAGCACCTTGGGCAGCTCACGGTTGCCAATGATGGCTGTGGCATCAAGCTCGAGGCGATCCATGGTGGCGCGCGGCATAGGCTGCGGGGTCTGCGCCGCTGCCGGCTGCTGCGCCTGCTGGGTCTGTTGTCCGGTTTGCTCCTGCTGCGCCTGTTCCTCCCCCTGCTCCTGCTTCCCTTCCTGCTGCTGGGCCACCACCACGGCAGGCAGCCAGGCTGCAAGCAGCATGGCGAGACACAGATCTGGAGCGGGACGGATCACGACGAGGGAGCCTCCGATGTGGGTTGTGAATTGGAGCCGAGGCGGCGCTTCAGTTCCGCGATCCAGTTCGCAACGCGCATGTCGCTGTTCTCCGACATCTGCTGGTATTGCTCATAGGCCTCGAGTGCGCGCTGGGGATCCTGCAGATACAGGTCGTAGAGTACACCGAGGCTCAGCACAGCGGGAGTGTGGTTTGGATCGGCAGCCAGCGCCAGCTGGTAGGCCTGCGCTGCCTCGGTGAAGCGCCCCAGCCGGCGGAACACCAGGCCCAGGCGGGTCTGCGCCCCGGCATCGACCGGAAAGGCTGCCAGATGCTCCTGCAGCATCGCTGCCTCCGCTTCAAGCGCAGCATTATCCGTCGGCAGGGTGTCGAGCTGCGGCTCCGGTTTGTCGTAGCGCGCTGGCTGCAGCCCCGCCAGCGCCGCGAAGCTGTGGCCCACCCACTGATCGTAGCGACCGTCGCGGCTACGCAGGACGTTGGCCTCATGAATCTCGATGGCCTTCTCCTCGAATGGAAAGGCCTGTTCCTCGAGCAGGATGTCGTACTGCTCCAGTTCGTCCGCGGAAAGCTTTGCCGGACGCTCCGAGGCCATCAGGTCCGTGGCGAGTTTGCGATACAGTTCGGCCATGGCGTAGGTGGCGGCGGTCGTGACTTCACTGACGCCGTACTGCGCGGCACGCCCGTAGGCCTGCAGCGCCTTCTCCATGGCATCGCGCTTCTGTCCCAGCGTTTTCTTCAATGGCGCTCGCAATTGCACGGCGGCAAAGGCGGCACCCTGCGGCTCGGCAAAGGTGAGCGCGGCCTGCGCAGCCAGGGAACGGCTGCGATCGGTACGGGCCGCGGCGTCGGCATCCGCATCGATTATGGCCTGCAGCCAGCGGTCTCTGGTTTTCGAGTCGCCAGCCTTTTCCGCGCGTTCAGCCAGCCGGTGCCTGGCCTCTATGGCACGGTCAAAGTCACCGGGATAACGCTGCACGTACTGCTCGTAGTTTCGTGCCGCGGCAATGGTGTCAGCAGCCTCGTCATAGAACTCCGCCGCACGCCAAAGCGCCTCACGAGGCACCTCCGCGTCCTCCGCACTCGTGCCCGACACCGGCATTCCAGCGATGCGCTCGAACTCCGCAGCCGCAAGCGCTGGCTGACTGGTCTCGGTATAGGCGACAGCCAGCGTCCGCGTGACTTCGGCCACCAGTGGATCACGCGGATAGTCGCGCCGGAAGCGCTCCAGCACCTCGATGGCGCGGGGCCAGTTCTTCATGTTCACCAGCGCGGCAGCAGCGTCGTATTCGGCATTACGGGCTGTACTGGCGCCCGGCGCCATCTTCGATACTCGCAGGAAGGCGTCCACCGCCGCGTCAGCGTCACCGGCCGCCTGTTTCTCTTCGGCCTGTTTGTAGATGGCCGCAGCAATCTTCTCGGTGATCCCGGCCTGCTCCTTGTCCTGCGGCGGGATGGCCGCACGCAATTGCAGGTAGGCGACTTCGGCCTCAGGAAAGCGCTGCTGATCGAAATATGAATGGGCGATGACGGTCAGCGCCACCCGCCGTTTGTCGGCATCCACCGGCGGCTGTACGGCCAGCACACGGCCGGCAACCTCCACCGCACGGTCGTAATCTTTCAACTCGAACAATTCCCGCGCAGTACGCGTGAGAATCACCGGGGCTTCCTTGTGTTCAGGCCAGGTGGTGGCGAACATCAATCCGCTTTCCACTCCTTTGGCGTGCCAGGCAGCCTTGTCGGCGTCGGCCAGCTGTTTTTCCCGCTCGTTGTAGGCCAGCAGTGCGGCGTAGCCGGCCTCGACGGACCGGGCGTGAACCGGATATTCGTAGGCGGTGCGTTCGTACTCGGCCGCAGCCGCCTCGAACTGCTGACTCTCGAACAGCGCCTCGGCGAGCAGGAAACGGGTGCTGGCGGAGGTCGGGTCCTCCGGGAACCAGTCAAGGTAGCTGCGATACCAGCGCGCAGCCTGCTGGTAGTTGGCCTGCGGATCGGAGTTGCGCCTGGCCGTCTCCTGTTTGCCCGCCTGCTGCGCCTGCGCGTGATAGTGACGCGCCAGTTCCATCACGCCGGTCTTCAGCTCCGCCACGACGGCCGGAAATTGTTCCAGTTCACGTCCGTCCCAGAAAGCCGTGCCAAAACCGTAGCGCTCGACAAACTGCTCTTTTCCTTCCAGCACCAGCGAAGCAAAACCACCCTTGCGGTAGGCCTCGATGGCCCGCACCTGCAGCAGCGGCGCCTGCGGATGCACTGCATCGCGCTTGACGAAAGCCTCGTAGGTTTGCGCCGCATCCTGGTAACGCTCTTTCTCCAGGTACAGATCGCCCAGACGCGCATACACCAGCCATGAATACGGAGGCGAGCCGCGCCGCGCGACGAACTCATCGGCGGAACGCGCGCCCTCGGTATCGGAGAACATGATGCTGATGACACGCAAGCTGTCGTCGACCAGTTCCCGCTCGGGACGCGACAGGCTTTGCAGATCGACCATGCCACCACCGTCGGCGGAGTCGATCAGCTTGCGGTCCAGCAGGCGCCCGAAGGCCTGCAGGCTGTCCTCGATCCGCGAGAGCTTGAACAGCGACCAGCCGCCCTTGTAGAGGCTTTGTTCGTAGAACGTGGACTCCTCACCCAGGCGCACCACGGTGGCATAGGCGTGATCAGACTCTTCGTAGCGCTCGGCGCTGAACAGCAGTTCGCCGCGGCGAAACTCCGCCTCATCGAGCAGGCTGCTGTCGGGGAACTTCGCCACCATGCGGTCCAGGGCCGCCAGTGCCTCGACGGGCTGCGCATTGCTGTCGTAGGCGCGCGCCAGCTGATACAGCACCGCATCGCCGCCCGGATAGTCCGGATAGGTTTCCAGCAGCATGGTGTAGAGCTTGACCGCCTCGGCGCCCTGCATGCCCTCGGCGACAATCTGCTCACGCTCGGCGCGCTCGATTTCGCTGGCTTCCAGGTTCAGGTCGGCGAGGCGGCGCAGGGCTTCGGCCCGAAGCTTTGGATCGGTGGCCTGCAACTCCAGAAAGGCGCGGTAGTTCTCCATGGCCTGTTCGGCACTGGCGGGTACCGGCTCGTCCGTGCGCACTTCAATCCTGCGTCCTTCCAGATCCTTCAGTGTCTTCGGCTTCTTGTCCGCTGCCAGACTGCTCGCCGTACAGACGAGCGTACCGGCCAGCAGCGCAGCCGTGGCGACGAAACGGAATTCATGCCGCAGGCTCATGGCGCATCCTGCGCGTCTGCAGCGCGGTCGTAGATGGTCGCCAACGCATACCGCGCCTGCAGCTGATAGTTTGCCAGGCGTTCTTTCTGGCGCTGCAGCTCATCGATTGCCAGGGCCGCCAGGTATTCACCCTGCGCGCGCGCTGCCGCCTGCAGACGCCCATCCAGTGCGGCAATACGCGGCCCGAGATCGGCGATCCGCGCGGCGAAGGCGGCATTGTCCTGCGGCGAATCCGCGCGCGCCTGCTGCACACGCACCCAGCGCTGCTGCATTTCCTGAATCGCCAGGTCCAGCTCCTTCATGCCGCGACGCGTGCTCCACAGACGGGACTTGAAGCTCTCGTTGAGCTGCCAGTAGAGCACCCCCTTCAGCAGCCGCAGTTTCTCGCGCGTGTCCTCATCCAGCGCATCACCGTACTGCTCCATGCCGGCGATGGTGTTCCACATCTGCTGTTCCTGTTCGGTGCCTAGGGCCACCAGGTCCTCACCGCGGTCGACGGCATTCAATCTCGATTCCAGCTGCACTCGCCGCTCTGCCAGCCCATCCGGGTCTTCACGCGCCAGCACTTCCTCCACCCTGGGCAGGCGCTGATCGTAGGCCAGCTGGCGGGTATCGAGCATGTGGTCGAAGACCTCCAGGTTGCGCGCCCATTCATCGAGGTTCTCGCGCATGAAGCCGAGGTCACGATAGTTCTTCAGTCCTTCCTGGAACTGATGTCCAGCCAGCAGGTGATACAGATAGCGTGATTCCGGCGCATCGGGCAGGTTCTCCAGCTGCCAGAACCAGCCCTGGGCCTGCGGCCCGTGCGGGGAATCACCCGGCTCTGCTGCTGCAGCCGCGGCCCGTGCGGCATCGGCGTCGGCGGTAACGATGGCCTCCAGCATGCGCCCGGCGCGAATGGCCGCGATCGACTCGTCGATGCGCAGGACCTCCCCGCCGTAGGATTGCACCGCCGCCGTATAAAACTGAACGGCCTGCGCGTCGGCGCCCAGTTGCGCGAAGGCGTAGGGGATGGCGAGATAGGACTCCTGAACCGCCGCATCGAGAAGACTGCGCTCGTGCAGCTCCATCCAGGGCACCAGCGCTTCCTCATAGCGCTTGCCGGCCGATTCCGCCCAGCCGAAGGCCAGCAGCGCCTTGTTGGACTCCGCCCCTTCCAGGCGTACCCGCTGCAGCACCGGCAGCGCCTGTTCAGCCTGTTCAGCCTGCAGGTAGGCATAGCCCAGCGCCAGGTTGGCCTTGTCTCTCAGCGCCAGCATTTCCTCGTTTGTCGTTGCCATCGTCCCCACGGCGCCGAGCATTTCCGCAGCTTCGGGCAGGCGGCCGGCGCGCACCAGCGCCACACCGAGATTGAACCGCGCAAAAGCATTCCAGTCTGCCGGCATTCCGGCCTCGCCCAGCGGCTGACGCAGATCGGCAATAGCTTCCTCATAGCGCCCCTGATTGATCAGCACCTGCGCCAGCAGATTGCGCCGCTCGGCTTCCAGGGCCGGCGATAGCGCGCGGACCGCTTGTTTGTCGGCGGAATCGGTGCGACCGACCTCGCGCAAGGCGCGTTCGGCCTGTTCCCAGTAACCGCGCTGGAACCAGACCTTGCCGAGATAGAACCAGGCCCTGTCGCGTACAGCCGGAGCGACGTTGCCAGCCAGCAGCTGCTCGAAAATGCGCCCGGCCTCCAGGTGCTGGCCATAGGACAGATACAGTCCGCCCAGCAGCAGCTGCGCCTCCTCGTCATGGTGAACAATGCGGTTTTTTTCCTGCGCGGCCCGCAGGCGCGTCAGGGCGCCGAAGTAGTCATCCTGAAAATAGTGGAAGAGCACATCACCGTAGTACAGGTCCTCGATGACGGTGGGTGCGAGTGTGCCGGCAGGAGTAGCGGCCGGGGCGGGGATCCATGTCAGCAGGGAAATCAGCGCGGCGGAAAGCAGCAAAGCCCCTTTCACCCTGACCCTCCCCCCTCGCTGGGAAAAGAGGAGACTGGAAAAAACCGGGGGCACCAGCTTACTCCCACTCCTTGACCACGAATTCCGGCTGCAACCGGGTCTGGCGATCGCTGATCTTCAGCTCCATGTATCTGGCGCCGATGGTCTTTTCGAACTTCAGCGTGGTGCCGCGCTTGTAATCGCGTTCATGGGTGCCTTTTCCAGTAAAAAAGGCTACCAGCTCATGTTCGCCGACCTTGAGGTTGCCCAGATACAGCCGCTGCACGCCACCACGGTTCAATGCCTGCACTTCGCGGGCGGTGTACAGATAATTGGTCACTTCCTTGTCGTCGATCTTCAGCATCACCGAGTCCAGCGCGAAGAAATCGCCCACGTCCAGTGACAGGAACACCGCCACCTGTGTATTGGCGGGGAACAGTAATTCTTCCTCGAGAATGAACAGGTCCTTGTTGAGATCCACGATCTCCTTCTTCAGATCCTGCACCTGCTGGTCGAGCGTGCGGAACTGTTCGGCCGCAGGTGGATCGGCTGGCGGATCGGCCGGCGGCGCGACCTGCTGCGACTCCTGCTGTGACTCCTGCTGCGACTCCTGCTGCGACTCCTGGGCCAGCGCCCGGCCCGCAGTGAACATCAGGGCAGCCAGGGTAATAACCGTCCAGCGTGCAACTTGCATAGTTTTCATGACATCGTGGCCTCTGTTCCCGAACCGCTTCTTATTCGTCCAGCAGCGCGCGCATCCGCTCGACATAGTCCTGCTCCTCACCCGGTTCATATTTGTGGTAGACGTATCGTACCGTCCCGGCGCGGTCGATCAGCACCGTGGTGGGCAAGGTCTGCAGATCGTAGGCGGGCGCGACCTGCTTGCGTGTATCGAGCAGCACCGGGTAGGAGATCTTCAACGTGTGCGCAAAACTCGCGGCGCGCGCGCCGTCCTCGTCGACGTTTACACCCAGCACCACCAGGCCGGCGCTGCGATAGGTCTGGTGCAGTTTCTCCAGCTCCGGCATCTGCTGGCGCGAAGGTCCCGCCCAGGTGGCCCAGAAGTTCAGCACCACCACCTGGCCAAGAAACTCCGACAGTCGCAGGTTCTCCCCACCCAGGCTCTTCAATGCGAAGTCGGGCGCAGGCCGACCCGGCCCCTTAGGCCCATGAGGCGAGGGCGAGGGAGACACAGGCGGGGTCTGAGCGGCCGCTGCGGTCAGCACGGCGCTCAGTACCAGAAGCAATGTAGGCGATGCGAAGCGCATAATTGGCGAGCTTACACGGGCCCCGTACCGATTGCGCGGGTCCGGATTCGCGGTTCCACGCAACGGCCGGCTGGCAAAGATCGTTCGTCGCAAGGCGGCGACAGATTCACTGCTGCCTCGCGTCCTCGTACATGCGCAGCAGGAAGGCACGCACCGCCGGCCCGGCCTCCTCCGCCATCATCAGACGCTGCGCCACCAGCACCCCGGCAATGTCACGGGCGCTGCGCTGGCCGTCGATGAGGGACATGACAAAGGCATGGATGCGCGTGGCGGCCGCAGTCATTCTGAACTGCGGCAGCAGCGGCACCACCTGACCCTCGTCCTGCAGCCATTCAGGCATATGGCGATGCGCCATCGGCTGCGCCACGGCCGCGCGCTTCGCGGCTGCGAAGGCCACCACGCTCTCCATGCGGGCATGGCGGCTGGCGGGCGACCGCATGTAAGGCATGGATGTTTCCCGCTGTCCGATGCACTCAAAGCCGCTATCGGCCACCACCTCCAGCGCCTCCTCGAGCGTGTAGCACAGGGCCGCCTCGCGATGGGAAAAGGCCAGAGAACCGAAATTGATCCAGCGTCCACCCGGTTTCAGGAGACGGTTGATCCGTGGGGCCAGCGCGGCCAGGTCCGCGGAAATAATGTCCACCAGCCAGGGTGTAAGCACCGTGTCGAAGCGGCCTTCCCGGAACGGTGCCTGCAAGGCGTCGGCGAACACCAGGTGGAAGTTGCCGTCCACCGCTTCCGGCGCGGCAAGCCGCCGCAGAATGGCGTGGTCTTCCAGGCGACGCGGCGCAATGGGAAATTCATAGAGGGAGACCGGTTCACCACACAGGATGCGTCTGGTCGCGAGCAGCAGCAGAGGATTGATGTCAGCGGCGACGGTCAGCTCCGGGTGCAGGCCGCGGTGCAGGTCGTAGGCGAGGCGGCAGGCACCGGCGCCCAGCACCAGCATGCGACCGGGCGGTTTGCCAGCGAGCAGGTCGGCGTTCAAGGCAGCCGAGGATTCGTTCTCCTCTTCACCCCACACCCAGTCGCGGTGCAGATTCACATAGTAGGAAGTCAGGTCCTGTCCCGGCGGCAGGCCGGTGCGCAACGCCAGATGTGTCTCCAGGGCAATTTGTTTGTCCGCAATGCTCAACGGACTCAGCAGGGCCTGCAGGCGGCGGGCATGATCGCCATAGGCGCCGGCGAGAAGCTTGAGCCGGCTGCGCGTCGCCGTGCGCAGCCCCTTGCCCTCCAACTCCGCACGCACGCGTTCAGCGTCCTTCTGCAATTCCAGCACCAGCCGGTGCAGGCGGTCGCGCCATTCGCCGAGTATTGCCTCAGGGTCGGCGACCAGCCACGGGATGCCGTCGATTGCGGGGAAACGGGTGGTGCAGGCCTTGCAGGCCAGTGCCGAGGCGCCGTCGCCCGGCGCCAGCGCCTCGGCACCGCACTGCGGACAGGAAAGGATGTCGGCGGGAAATCCGGTCATGCGGCCGGAGTATACGGCGGCTGGCGCGCTAGATCGTCCCGCTCACGATGGGGTTGAACGCCGTCAGGCTGTCGCGCAATGTCGGGCTGCCGAGGCCATGACCGGGGAACCGGGTGGCGAACTGCCCCTGCTCGCCGTGCAATGCCATGTAATTGAGGAGCACGGTCTCCACCAGCAGGTTGACGTTGTTCGCCGCCGGGCTCGAGGCGGTCTCCACGTCGCCGCTGGCGCGCATGTAGCCGATCTGCTGATGGCGGGCCGCGGGCACGGAGTCTCCGGAGAACAGCTGCGCCCGCCCGCCCGGGTTGTACACCAGGAAGAACGAGCCCGCTGTCTGCTGATTGTCGCTGGCCCACATGAACTTGCCACGCCCGTCGACAGAATTGTCGATCTGGCCGTTGGCCGACAGCGAACCGTCACTGAACACCTGGAGCATCAGCGGTACGCCCAGCCGCGCGGCATACTCCAGGCACGCGCCCATGCAGCGGCCGGCGCGCAGATCACGCACCTCACCGGTGGACCGCCCCTGGCCATGATAGTCGTAACCACCCATGGTGACCGTGCCGGCACCGGCGTAGCCGTTCATCACCATCTTCATCACCGCGGCCGTCTTGCGGAACTCGCCATCGCCGTCGTATTCGTTGCGACTGAAGATACCCGTGCTGCGCGCGGATGTCGGATCGACAATCTCCGGGTCGAGGTCCGGATTGAGCGCGGAAGGTTCGCCGAAGCGATCCACCAGGTCCGCGGACTTCACATAGCCGCAGCGCACCAGGTCCTTGATGACCGCATCGCGCGTAACGGCAGTGTTGACCTGCTGCATCTTGCCGTGGCTGATGCGGGCAATGGATTCCATTACCGCCACCGTATCGTCCAGACTCAGCAAACCGACCAGCGCACCGGTGTCGACCAGGCCGGTGACATCGCTGGCACGATCGATCTTTGTCGGGCGCAGGGCCACATCCAGCATGTTCACCGGAGCCATGCTGTTGCCGCCGGACTCGGAGGCGCGCGAACCGACAAGCGTCAGCAGCGAGCCGTTGGCGCCCGCGCGGGCGATGCCGTACATGGGGTTGTGCGGGTTGTTGCCGGTGTCGTTCTCCGAGCGGGCGGCGATGACCGCGCCGTTGGTATTGGCGGCGGTGGTGGGCGAGACCCGTTCCAGGATGCCGCGCACAAAGGCGCTGTCAGCGTGGAAATTCAGGCCCAGCGCATCCTCGATGAAGTTGTTCTGCGGACGGTTGGCATTGGGCGCGGGAGGGATCATGTCGCCGGGCAGGCCCTGCTTGGCGTAGCCGGCGCTGCTTAGAAAATCGAGCTGTCCGCCCTGCTGACCAATGAGCACGTTGGAGCCGGCCATGTTGGCGCCGCCAGCCAGGTCGAAGCAGATGAAGGGGATCTTGCCGGCGCCCAGCTGATTGATGCCGCAACCTGCCTTGAGGCCTTCGAGATCGGGGGAGAGCGCGGCCCAGGCGGCGCGCGGGTTGGCGAACAGGCTCATGACGCCGCCGGTGGCAACGGTGCCTGCGCCGGTGAGAAAGCCCTGCGCGATAAAATCACGGCGCGTGACGGGGCGCTTGTGAGTTTGCTGGCGGATGGGCTCGTTCAGGGCGAGCTTGCGGGGCGGTTGTTTGCGGATGAGCATGGCGTCTTCCTGTATACCGGTCAGTGCTGTATCAATCGACATCGCAGGGTGTCATGGGCCGGGGGGTGGGGGAGGGGGTAAGGGGCGCCCCGGTGACCCACACGAGGGGGGGGGGGTGGTATCGCCCACAGCCCCATGTAAACTGCCCGCCACGATCTGGCGAGGCCCAGTACAGTGCCTCAGTGACGAATCAAACATACTTAACAAAGACTGCACCGCGGCGTAAATTTCCAAGTCGTTCACGGTAAAGGAGCCAGGCGTTTTCAGATGATTGGCTGAGAGTCGTTCGAGAATCGTGTCCTCGTTTTGGCCAAACGAAATGGCACCAT
>JAJFKF010000142.1 GCA_021773365.1 Gammaproteobacteria bacterium
CCAGTTGATGCGGCATATGGAGGCAGTGGGCGCATAAAGCCCCCGCAACGGGCAGGCCGCCCCGAATGGTGACCAATTATTGACGGGCAACAGTCCCGGAATGATGAAAATCGGCGTGTTGAATTTCGCGACAGCGACTAATTAGCTCTTTCGGTGACCAAGGATGCGTTCTAGTCGGGCTAGAAACGCGCTCTTGATCGCGTCACTCAACTGTTTCGCGGTATTGGTTTCTGACTTCATGGTGTTCCCCATGAACTCCGGTTAAGGCCGGAGACTCCGTGAGCCACCCATTGGCCCCGGGCTGTAGCGGGAACTTAGGCGAAAACGGAGATCAGAAAGAACGGCAGCCGCCAAGGCCTACTTTAGCCCAGGTATGGGCTCAACGACAGCACGCTACGGCTTTGATTTATCTCTGTTTTTAGCGGATGTTGTATCTGGCTTTTCCGGTACAACCCGCTTCAGGACGCGCTTAAACGCTTCCGGCGATTCATCGGCTTCTAGCTCTCGGGCTGTGTCCTTGAATCGCTTGGACTGCTCGGGGTTGTCGGGTTTTGGGTTGGTCGGCATGGCGGTCAGTCTGGTACGGGAATATAGCGATGGCAAGCGAAAATCAGAGGGAAAACAAGAGTGGTAGATTGCGCGATGCTATCGCTGTCCTTTTGATGGACGAGTTCGGTTGCGAAGTAGACGTTTCTCGTGTTTCGGAACGAGTTTTATCGCTCGTATCGACCCATTATCGAGCAAGTGAAATCCAGCCCGGCTCCTGTCGAACTTGATTCCGTGAAGCTCACGGAAAATCTCATCGATCATGTATGACTGCGCGTGAAGCTTATCTAGCATTTTCCTGAGCTGATCAATCGTAAAGATTGTTGACGGATTTTTAGCACTTACAGCCCCAACCGAGTGTGTCTTCGTTTTTCCATCGATATGGAATGACCAGTACGCATGAAACACGCTATTGCGACGCTCGTTTAACCCGCTCATCACTTTACAGAAATTCAATATCTTCTTTGTCAGGGACGCGGTTTTGGCCTTCTTGGCTAGCTTCTCCAGAAGACCAATTCTTGGGCCGCCGGTCATTTTATCCATGAGCACAGCGGCGGATACAGGATTTACACCAAGAAGGCGAGCAATGCAGTACGACGCGAGAAGGTCAATCTGTCCCCAAACTACGGTAACAGTGCCGAGCATTATTAACTGTTTATCGTCGAGAGGGATTGCGTAAGCATTTGGTTCTTTGTGAGACATGATCAATCCTTTCCGTCAATGAACCTCAAGTAGCAGATTTCCTTGATGGCCAACTTTATTTCTTCGGTCAGTTTCTCCGCAGCGACCCTATGCGGTTGCGTCAGGCTGTCGATAAGTTAGGCGTTTCCCCTTAGCGCCAGCCACAGCCATTGCGGCGCGCTGAGTGTCGCTAATACCAAGTTTCACGCGGGTGTTGCGGCGAAAATCGAATTCGCCCAAGTAGCGCGGTAAATGTTTCTTGTCCATGTGCTGATACACACCGACAAGGCCGCGCTTGAAGATGGAGAAGTAGTTTTCCAGCGTGTTGGTATGCACGTCGCCGCGCGCCCATTCGTACTTGGAGTGATCGACGAACTCGTGCTTATCGGTCTGCGCCTTGTAGATGTTCGAACCATCCGTCACTAGGCGGCTATCGCCGTGCAGGTTTTCGAACAGCGCCTCACGGACCGTTTTATGGTCGATATACATGGAGCGGATATTGCCGCCACGCTCGACAAGGCTGAGTACCTGCACGTCAGGGCGAGCGTAACGTGCGGCCTGACGGCGGGTTTTCTGAGATTTCTTGAGGTACGTTTCGTCGGCCTCAACGGTCTTGCCGCCGCCACCCATCTTGCCCGGATCGGCTGGCGTCATGGCCAGACGGATGCGGTGGCCCATGAACCACGCAGTTTTCATGCCCACGCCGAGGGTGCGCTGTAGCTGACGGGTAGAGATGCCTTTCTTGCTGGAGCACATCAGGTAGATGGCTTGGAGCCACAGGCGCAGCGGCGCGTTGCTGTCCTCGAAGATGGAGCCCATCTTGACCGTGAAGGGTTTGCGGCACTCGTAGCACTTGCGAAGGCCGATACGCGTTGTCTTGCCCTGTAGACGGCCGATACGGCCCTGATCGCAGTTGCCGCAGTGCGGGCACACAGGGCCGTCTGGCCACAGGATGGACTCGACGTAGCGGTAAGCGGATTCTTCGTTGTGGAAATATGGAGCATCTAGGACTGACATGGCTATTACTGCTTGTTCTGCGGAAGAGATTCAGCCATCTGTATGGCGTGGGCGAGTTGTTTTTGTAGCTCCTTGGTACCGGGAACCGAAAAGATCAGGTCGATATATTGACCATCGTCCTTCGTCATCCGAACCCCTGGCATTCCGTTGTCGTGAACGAAAGCGCGGAAAGCGGAAATCAAATGCGCGCCAGAAGTGAATCCAAACGATTTACTGATATTTTCCGACATGGCGATATCTCCTTGATGGGGAGAAGTCTAGCCACTACGCCTGGGTATGTAAAGTGAAACATCGCCACTGGGTGAAGCGGCTGAGACGATGGATAAAGACCCTCGCGCACTGGATGAATAACCAGCATCAGCGATTCCGGCGCACGCGATCACCGCAAACAACCTCAACGAGCGCGTGACCCAGCCAGGGTTGTCAGTCGAACATCCCCGGAGTTACGCGCTTCCTGGCTGCTGACAACATTGAAGTCCGATATATTAGACATTTCTCGCTTTTTCTGCCTACTCTATCGGCCATTATGCCCCGTAGCGTACCCGCCATCTTTCCCGCACAGCGCCGCCAGCTGATGGCGCTGGGCGAGCGCCTGCGCCTGGCCCGCAAACGACGGCGCCTGTCGGCCGTCCTCATGGCCGAACGCGTCGGAATTTCCCGCGACACGCTCAATCGCGTGGAAAAAGGCGATCCCGCCGTGAGCCTGGGGATCTACCTGCGCGTGCTGCGCGTGCTGGGCCTGGACACGGACCTGGACCTGCTGGGCAAGGACGACGTGCTGGGCCGCAAGCTGCAGGACATGGAGCTGGACCGTGGACCGCGTTGAAGTTTGCCTGGACGCCGAGGAACTAGGACCCTTGGTGGCGACCGGCGATCTGTTGCACCGGCGTGTGCGCGCGAACAGTACGTTGTCATTCACTTACACCCATGAATGGCTGACCAGAAGGCAGGTTTTCGCACTCGATCCGCGCCTCGACCTGTATGCGGGTGAACAGTTCGCCGACCGTGAAACAGCCAGCTTCGGCATCTTCCTCGATTCGGCGCCCGACCGTTGGGGCAGGCTGCTCCTTGATCGTCGCGAAGCGCTGCTCGCCCGCACCGAAAAACGCCCGGCCCGCGCACTGAACGAATGGGACTACCTACTCGGCGTGCACGACGAAACCCGCATGGGCGCCCTGCGTTTCCGCCGCGATGCCGATTCGCCGTTTCTCGATGATGCGATCCTTGCCGTTCCGCCCGTTACCAGTCTGGCGGAACTTGAAGCTATCAGTCTGGCGTTTGAAGGGAACGATTCCGAGAACCTGCCCGCCTACCGTCGATGGCTTGCCACCCTGATTGCACCAGGCACCTCGCTCGGCGGTTCCCGACCCAAAGCCAACTTCCGTGAACACGACGGTTCGCTGTGGATCGCGAAGTTTCCCAGCCACGAAGACCGGCGCGACATCGGTGCATGGGAGAAACTGCTGCACGACCTGGCAGTAGACTGCCGCATCACCGTTCCAGGCTATGCGGTCAAGCGATTCAACAGCCGCTACCACAGTTTCTGCTCGAAGCGCTTCGACCGCACCGCCCGGGGCGGCCGACGGTACTTCGTTTCCGCCATGACCCTGCTCGAACGGCGCGACGGGGACGGCGGAAGCTATCTGGAACTGGCGGAGTTCATCGAACGTCATGGCGCACAAGGCGCCATCGCAGCGGATCTCGAACAAATGTTCCGACGGGTACTGTTCAACGTGCTGGTAGGCAACACCGACGATCATTTGCGCAATCACGGTTTCATTCGCGAACTCAGCGGCTGGCGATTGGCACCGGCCTATGACTTGAATCCCAACTCCGCCCGACGCGTACACGCGCTGCGGCTGGACGAGACCAGCGAAGCGCCGGATATCGACGCCGTCCTGCGCACAGCGGAGTTCTACCGCCTCAAGTCCGGAACTGCCCGGGGCATTCTCGAGGAGCTGCGGACCGTCACGCACGAGTGGAAAAAACGCGCGAGAGCCCTGCGGTTACCTGCGGCGGAAATCGCTGCCGTGGAAGAGGCTTTCACGCTCAGCGCCTGACATTTCTGTCGTGCCCTCCCCCTTGCCATCACAACCGATTTGGGTGTCTTATGGTTGCATGCATTCAAGTACCGAGCGTGCACTATGGCTGGCCCGCTACGTGCTCC
Organism: Gammaproteobacteria bacterium; assembly: GCA_021773365.1. Lineage (GTDB taxonomy): Bacteria > Pseudomonadota > Gammaproteobacteria > Steroidobacterales > Steroidobacteraceae > JAJFKF01. The sequence continues at coordinate 4,412 of JAJFKF010000142.1, forward strand.
CCCATGAGCCCGCACTGCGGGCGTGGCTGCACCGTAAGAACGCGCCTGGCCTGGAAGTCGACGATATCGTCCAGGAAACCTACGCCCGCCTGAGCATGATCAGCAAGGTGGAGAGTATCCGCGACCCCAAGACGTATATGTTTCAGGTCGCCCACTCGATCATCGTCAGTTCCATCCGCCGCTCGCGCATCGTGCCCATCCTGGCGGTTGCGCGTCTCGAAGCACTTGAAACGCCCGCCGATGAGCCAGACCTGGAAACCCAGGTCGATGACCATCAGGAGCTGGAAAGACTTGCCGAAGCCATCAGCCGGCTGCCGGGCAAAATTCGCGACGTTTTCATCCTGCGCCGGGTGCACGATGTGCCGCAGCGCGAAGTCGCACGGCGCCTGCACCTGTCCGAAAACACCGTGGAAAAGCACATGAGCAAGGGATTCGCCCTGATGGGCGCCCTATTCCGCCGTGGCGGAAATGCACCGTCTCGAGCGTCTAGTAAACCACACCCGGACCCGCAACACTCCCGCGATCATGATGACGGCAATGGACATTGATAGCATCGCCGCCGATTGGGCGGCCCGTATCGATCGCGGCACGCTGGCCGCGGACGAGGATCGCGCGCTGATGCAATGGATCGAAAGCGACTCTCGCCATCGCGGCGCGTTCATGCGCATGCGCGCCATCGCCTTGCATAGCGAACGCGCCCGCGCTTTGGGTCCCGCGTTCGATCCTGATCGGTTTACTGCAGGTGAGTATCAGAGCCCGCTGCGCTCCCGGGGCAGGCGCTGGCGCGGCGCCTGGAATGGGAGAGCGAAGGTCTTGGCAGTCGCTGCGGCTGCATGCGCGGCTGTCCTGGTAGCCCTTCCGCTGATCGACGGCACGCGACATTACGATACCCGCCAGGGCGAATTCAAAGTGGTATCGCTCGCGGACGGTACCGTCATGACACTGAACACCGCTTCGAACGTCGAAGTGGACTACACGGACACGCGGCGCCGAATCCGTTTGCTGGAAGGAGAAGTGCTGTTCGACGTGGTCAAGGACAGAACCCGGCCTTTCATCGTCGCGGCGGGCGGTGCGTCGGTGCGCGCCATCGGCACGACGTTTGCGGTGCGGCGCCTGAAAGACAAGCCTCTTCACGTCATTGTCCGTGAAGGTGCGGTGGAGGTTCAGCAGAACTCGCTGCTTGCACCGGTTCGCGTAACCGCCAATATGCAGGCTGAACTGCCAATCCAGTCCGGTGTTGACGTCGAGCCGCAGGCAGTCGAGCCGGACGAGGTCAACCGCAAGCTGGCCTGGCAGGACGGGAGGATCGCTTTTGAAGCCGAGACCTTGGCCGGGGCCGCCGAGGCCTTCGGGCGCTATAGTCAAACGGCTATCGTCATCGATGATCCGGCAGTGGCCGGCCGACAGATCACCGGGCTGTTTTCAGCCAACGATCCCATCAGTTTCGCCCGGGCAGCGGCCAAGACCTTGGGCTTGAACGCGGAAGTGCGGGCCGGCGCTGTTCACCTCACCCAGTAGAGACGAAATTTTCCTCCCGCCGTGGCGGAAATCGCGAGTCCCAAGCGTCTAGACCCGAATGTTCGTAAAACCTGCGAACAGTTGGGGAGAAACCATGACAAAGATCTGGAAGTTATCCATGCACTACGGCGCTACACTCGGCGCGTTGTTGCTGGCCACCGGTGTTTATGCGCAGCAGCGCACTTTTAATCTGCCTGAGCAGGACGCGACCAGATCCATTCCTGAGTTTGCGCGTCAGGCCGGTATTCAGATCTCCGCGCCGACCGCCGGCTTGAAAGGCATGCGCACACCCTCTGTTCACGGCGACATGGACGTGCGTGCTGCTTTGAAGCAATTGCTGGCGGGCACCGGACTGACTGTGGTGTCCGATGAGGGCGGGATGGTCGTGTTAGGGAAATCGAAGGTCGGAGATGTGCGGGGCGCAGTTTTCGAGGAGTCCCCCGACCCCAGTCATCATCTCGCCCGCGTTGAAACAGAGTCTTCGGAGAGGATGCAGATAACTGCAGGTGCGGCCAAAGGCAAAGACAGAGGCAAGGACTCCAAAGCGACCGCCGGGAAGTCAAACGAAGATGGCCTGGTGGTCACCGGCACGCGTATTCGCGGCACCACGGACATCGCCTCCCCGTCGCTGATCATCACGCGCGAAGACATCGAGCGCGCCGGCTTTCAGACCGTCGAGCAGCTCTTCGAGAGCCTGCCGCAGAACTTCACCGGTGCGCATCCGGCAGCGGGCCTGGGCGCCGGCAGCGGCTCGACGAATGCTTCAAGTTTTGCCGAGGATGCCGCTACGACGGGTGCGACCGGCCTGGACCTGCGCGGTCTCGGACCCGACTCGACTCTGGTGCTGGTCAACGGCAAGCGTCGCGCAGCCGGCAGCAGTGGCGCCCGCTTTGTCGATATATCGACGATTCCGCTGTCCGCGGTCGAGCGGGTGGAGATTGTCAGCGGTGCCGGCTCTACGCTGTACGGTTCGGACGCTGTGGCCGGGACTGTCAATTTCATCATGCGGCGCGATTTCAGCGGTGCGCAAAGTCGGATCGCCTATGGTGCGCCAACTGACTACAGCGATGGCCAGAGGCTGCAGGCGAATCACTTCTGGGCACGTGATTTCGGGCGCGGCAGCCTGGTCGTGACCTATGACTACCGGCGTGAGCGGCCGTCGAATTTCGTCGACCTTGGGTTGTTTCCGGCCGAGGAAACTTCCAGCGGAGCCACTTACGACTATCTGCCGTTCCAGAGTGATCTGAAACAGCATTCGGCTACAGCCTCGGGCCGGTTTGCGCTGAACCGGCGCCTTGAGTTCTACGCGGACCTGCTGTTCACCGACAAGGAACTCGAGCGCACTACCCGGTTCACATACACTGCGCCACGCTATGCCGGAGCCGGGGAAACTCACAATGCGATGACGATGGCGACCCGAGAACACAGCGCGTCGGCCGGATTTGAGTTCGATCTGAGTCGCGGCTGGTCGGTCGATCTGTCGGCGCTGCACAGCCTCTCGCAGACACCCAGTCACAGTGATCAGTTTACGGACAGGGGCCCGAACGACCACACTGTCAGCTTGTTCGATAGTGATCGCCACGCGCGAGTGTCGTCGCTGTCGGTCGTGGCGGACGGGCCATTGTTCTCGATCGGCGGCGTCACTCCGAAGATGGCGCTCGGCTTTGAGACCCGCGAAGAGCAGTACGTAAACAGCTACGTGGGTTCGATTACTTATATCGGCTCCTTCTCCGGCGTCTTTCCGATCAATACCCATTCAAGATTTGATCGCACCCTGGACTCGGCCTTTGGCGAGTTGCGTGCTCCTTTGATTGCAAACGGTCCGCCGGGCGTTGAAAGGCTGGAGCTGATCCTGGGCGCACGACAGGACTCCTACGACGATGTCGGAGATGCCTCGACCTGGCAGTCGGGCCTGATCTGGCAGGTTCTCGAGGACCTGGCGGTGCGCGGAACATATGCAAAATCCTTCCGTGCGCCCAGCTTTCGTGACACGGTCAGCGGAGGCTCGGCGGCACTGAACCAGCTCCCCGATCCGCTGGCCGGTATCGGCGCAACTTCGCCGGTTCTGTCGCTTGCAGGTACCGCACCGGTAGGACCGGAAGAAGGCAAGAGCTGGAGCGTCAGCCTCGACTATGCGCCGGACTTCGCGCAGTGGGCGAAGCTGTCGCTCTCCTGGCTCTCTGTTGACTATGAGAACAGGATCGCGACGCCCATGACGTACTTCGAGTTCCAGGCTGCGCTACAGACCGAAGCGCGCTACGCAACACTGATTGCCCGTAACCCGGACCTGGCGGAGGTGGAAGCCTTCTTTTCACAAGACTCGGATGGGGAAATCGGCAGCCCCTGGCTGTTACCGACGTGGGATCCAACCACCGGAGCTGCCGGCCTGCTGGCGCAGGCGCCTGGTCTGATTCTCGTTGACCAGCGCACCCAGAACCTGTCGGTCGATGTCTATGAGGGAATCGATCTGAGATTCGACACGAACTTCGATACGCAGGTCGGGCAGCTGAATTTCGGCCTGAACACCACCTGGATGCGAAAGCGCGGCAACCAGGTGACGCCGACCAGCGAATACTTCAGCACCAAGGATGTGGTTGGGCGTCCGGTCGGCTTTCATCTGCGGGCCAACGCGGGCTGGACGGGAGAAGGCCCCTTGGGTGCGTATGTTTATCTGAATTACAAGCCTGGATACGACAATCCATTTTCCACCCCAGCCTCCAGAGTTCGATCCTGGACCATGGTCGATCTGACACTGCGTTTCAGCGGCTCCAGACTGACTGGAAAGTCATGGCTGCGTGATATCGACGCCAGCGTGGCGGTCAACAATATCTTCGCGGAAGAGCCACCCCCCGTGATCGCCGGACAAAGTAGTCAGATCACTTATGATCCGGCGAACGCAAGTCCGGTCGGGCGCTACGTCACGTTGAACGCGAGCAAACGATGGTAACGGCGAAGGCGCAGCGGCGAACCATGCGCAATAAATCGGCGTTCATCTCACGCTACCTGGTGGCGGGTTGTTTGACGGTGTTTGTCTGCCAGGCCGAGCCGGTGACCTGGTACGGTGAATCGTTTCCGATTCAAGCAGGGAAAGCGGTTCTGGATACCGCTGAATTCGATGGTTGGGGACATGCGGCGCCTTTCCTGGCCGACATCGATGGAGATGCAAAGCGGGACCTGGTAGTGGGATCGTTGATCGGGAAATACCGTTTCTTCAAGAATATGGGTACCGACAAGACGCCTCGTTTCGGCCCCGACTCCGCCTGGCTGCCATCGGGCAACCAGGACGCGCTGGTTCCCGGGGCATGTTGCGTCGCTGCGGGGGCGCGCCTGGTGGATATCGATGGAGATGGAACGGCGGATCTTTCATCGGGTAGCTACGATCCCGGAGCAATTTACTGGTTCAAAGGTCTGGGGAAGGCCCGGTTCGATCAGCGGCATATGCTGACCGATGTACTTGGATATCCGATATACGCCTATCCAGAGTTCATCGGCGGGCGGATGCGCACCACTGCGGATCACAGTGAAAGCGACCGGCGCCGGGCCTTCGAGTCGAATATCGTATCGAACATCGATTGGGTGGACTGGGACAATGACGGGCAGCTCGATCTGCTGATCGGCAACTGGAAGGGCGAACTGTTCGTTCGTTTGGGCAGTCCGTCCGGACTCAGGGGCGCTACCGCGTTGAAGTCGCAGCCGACATTTGCCAACAAGGAAATGCAAGCCGTGGACATGGATCTGAATCAGGTCCGTATCGCGGGTGCAAAGGCGATTCCGGACCGCCACAGTGCGCCCTCAGTGGCCGACTGGGACGGGGACGGGCTATGGGACATTCTGGTCGGCTCCTATAGCGGCAGAGTTTATCTGTTGAAGAACAGCGGCAAACCGGGACAGCCGGAGTTCAAGTCGAGGCAAGTGCTACTGGAGCCGGGGCGTTGTGTGCAATGGATCGAGCCGGGCGAGCCGGCGCGGCGCGGCATTCGCACGCAAATTCATGCGGTGGACTATAACCTGGACGGAAAAATGGATCTGCTGGTGGGTTATTACTCGCTCTCGAAAACCCCGCGAGCCGATCTGACCTCAGCTGAACGGGAACAGATGCAAGCCATTCGTCACACGCTTGAAAAACTGGACCGAAAGGCAGGCTACGACCATAGCAGCCCGGGCCGACGCCATGTCCTTGCCTATTGGAACGACAAGGCGCTACTGCAACGGGCAAACGACCTGGAGCAGCAGTTAAGCGCTTATCTGGCGGAACACTCCGACGTCTACGAAGACAGAGAAATCAAATCGACCCAGAGAAATCACGGGCAGGTCTGGGTATTTCTGCGCCAATGATCTCACAGGACACATCGTTGCGAAGCATTCTCTCCTGGATATCAAGCATTGGCCTTGCTGTCCTTGCTTATCCAGCTCAGCCGCAGGGCTGCAGCGAAGCGGTAAGGGCCTCGCTCCAGGCCATGTCTGCCACTGTTCAGGCAGACGACGTCGTGGAACTGCAGCTGACTTTATCAGTGAGTTCCCCCTGGCATGTGTATGCGGACACCCCTGGATCGACCGGCCAAATATCGCTTGATCTGGAAATGACGACGCCGGATGGCGTCGAAGTGATGGGCGATTGGGTCTGGCCCGCATATGAAAGCGTGTTCGAAGGATATGAAGTTCATCTCTACGAGGCTGGCGAGCACCTGTTCAGGCGCAAGCTCAAGATCGTTGACAGTACCGGACCCGTGCACCTGAGCGTGAAACTCACCTATCAAGCCTGTACGCCGGAGTTCTGCGCCCCTGCTGAAACCATTGAACTGTCGACGGAACTCGGAAATGCTGACATTCAAACGAACTCCGCTGCTTCAGAGCTTCCCCCCGTGCCCGACCGCAGATGTTCGGGAATTCCATTGGCACATCACCGACGCTCCTTCCCTTAACAAAGTTGAGCTGCACATGCCAGAATAGCCAGGATCAACAATAACAACAACGAGGTCTGCCATGCGTGTCTTGCCTGGATTGCGCTTGTTCCCATGCACCTGCCTGCTGTGGCTACTGACCAGCAGTGCCACCGCACAACCGCCGGCTGTATTGCCCACCCTTGATCAGATCGAGGCCCGGTACGCCGAACTGGCCCGCACGCCGCACGATCTGACCGACAGCGAGCGGCTGCGACAGCTCTTCGAGCTGGACTGGCAGCACCGGCTGGTTGTCTCGCCGGAGCTGGCCACCTCCATGGGCTACGCGGGCCGCGAGTCGCAATGGTCGGACCGCTCCGCCCAGGCCCTGGAGCGGCGGCGGCAGGAACGGGCCTGGCCGGAACGGGTGGTGGCCAGCATTGACCGGGACGGTCTCTCGCCCGAGGACCGACTCAATTTCGATCTGTTTGCCCGCGACCTGGAAATGGCGGCAGCCCAGGAGCCCTTTCCCGGCGAGTTGCTGGCGGTGAACCAGCTCAGCGGCATCCAGCAGTCGGTGCCCGGTTCGCTGGATCAAATGCCTGCGGAGACGGTCCGGGACTTCGAGCACATCCTGGGACGCCTGCGCGGGGTTCCCACCCTGATCGAGCAGAATCTGGCGCTGCTGCAGCGCGGCCTGGAGGCCGGAATTACGCCGCCGCGAGTGGTGCTGGGCGAAGTGCCACAGCAGGCACAGCGGATGATTCCGGACGATGCGCTGCAAAGTCCTCTGCTGCGTGCCTTCACCCGGATTCCGGAGCACATTTCCCCCGCCGAGCGGCAGCGGCTGCTCGATTCAGCCATTGCCCTGTACCGCGAGGTCCTGGTACCGGCCTACTCGCGGCTGTACCACTTCCTGCGCGACACCTACCTGCCCAACGCGCGCGAATCCATCGGCCTGGGCGCCCTGCCGGACGGTGCGCAGTGGTATGCGCTGAACGTGCGCAACAGCACGACAACCGAGCTGACACCGCGACAGATTCACGAGCTGGGGCTGACCGAAGTCGCCCGTATCCGCCAGGCGATGGACGCACTGATCATCGAGGTGGGCTTCGATGGGAATTTCGCAGACTTCCTGCATTTCCTGGCCACCGATCCGCGGTTCTACTACAGCAGCGAGGAGGAACTGCTGGCTGCCTACCGCGACATCGCCAAGCGCATCGATCCACAGCTGCCGCGTCTGTTCGGCACCCTGCCCCGCCTGCCCTACGGCGTACGCGCCCTGCCGGCCTACTCGGCGCCCTCCCAGCCCACCGCCTTCTACTATTCCGGTTCGGTCAACGGCCACCGGCCGGGCTGGTTCTCAGTGAACACCTACAACCTGCCTGCCCGACCCCGATGGCAGATGGAGGCCCTGACGCTGCACGAGGCCGTCCCCGGCCATCATCTGCAGATCTCCCTGGCCCAGGAGCTGGAATCGCTGCCTGCCTTCCGCCGCTATGGGGGCTCAACCGCCTATACCGAGGGCTGGGCGCTGTACTGCGAGGGCCTGGGTGAGGAGCTCGGTCTGTACACCGATCCGTACGCCCGCTTCGGCGCCCTGAGCTTCGAGATGTGGCGGGCGGTCAGGCTGGTGGTGGACACCGGCATCCACGCCTTCGGCTGGAGCCGCGACAGGGCCATCGACTATATGCAGACGAACACTGGCAAGGACCGCCATGAAGCCACCGTGGAGATCGACCGCTACATCGTCTGGCCCGGGCAGGCGCTGGCCTACAAGATCGGGCAGTTGAAGATCAGCCAGTTGCGCAGCGAAGCTGAAAAACGCCTCGGCAAGGCCTTCGATCTGCGCGCTTTCCACGATTTACTGCTCGCCCAGGGCGCTTTGCCACTGGACGTTCTGGAAGCGCTGGTCCGGGACTGGCTCGAACGGCAGGTTGTAGCGCAGGATCGACAGCTGCCGTAATCAGCCCTGCCCACAGGCCGCAACATCGCCTGCCGTTTGCGGCGTTTAGCACTTGCGGCACATGAGCTTACGGCCCATTGAGCAGGCAGGTTCTGAAGTAGGCCTCCAGGTTGTTGCGTCCAGGACAACCGCCGCAGGCAAATTCGTGCTGCAGCCCGGTCTGTCCGCACCATGGCCTGACGGGGCCGCTTGACAACGTCAAATTACGTATTGCGCTAGCGAGGAACTGGTATATATTTCATCGGCAGCCCATTGATGCGCCAAGGGTTCTTACCCCGCCGACCAGGCCACATCGCCGGAGCTGCAGGTTCCGAAGAAGTGGGCCCGGGCGCCCGCGGATTAAACCCCCAGGGGAACGAAGATGGGTAAGTGCGAAAAAATACAATA
>JAJFKF010000143.1 GCA_021773365.1 Gammaproteobacteria bacterium
CCGCTTCGAGGTGATGACCCTGCCTATCCAGGAATTTGTCGCCATGGGAAAGAGCCTGGAGCTGCTGCTCGAACTCGGTACTGCAGGTGCGGCGCACATCCGCTCGCTGGTTGACCGCGCGGTGAACTGGGCCAGCGACCACCCGCGGGTACAACTGGTTACGCCGGCCGAACCAGCCAGACGCGCCGGCATCATTGCGGTCATTCCTCCCGATCCGCCGGCCGCGTCGCAGCGCCTGCGCGATGCCGGCATCGTACATTCGCTGCGTGAACGGGCGATCCGTTTCGCACCGCATATCTACAACACCACTGATGACATCGATGCGGCGCTTGCCGTTCTGGACGTGGTGTGCGATGAGCACTAACGCCCGATTCGGGTTCTGCCGCCCATGAACAGCGCAGCCGTGCAGCCAGACCATGCGTAACAAACCAGCCGACCAGAGCGCATCGCAGCCTTTCTATCTGCCGGATTTCTGTGCCACCCGCTCGGTGTTTGCCGTGGTGTTGATCAGTGAACTGGTGGCCATTGTGCTGTCCCTGGCTCGCGTTGAACTGCAGTTCGGTTTCTGGCTGGATCTGGCGCGCACTTCCCTGTTCCTGTTGTGGGTCGGCCTGTGCAGCGCCGCGGTACTGTGCGCGGTGCGGGGCTGGCTGGCGCGCCTGTCGACGCGGACCGCTTCGATCATTGCGCTGGGATTGCTGGTGACGGTGGCCGTGGCGATTTCAGAGGCGACGTTCTGGATCGGGCGGGCGTGGCTGGGCAATCCGGGCGTAGCAAGGCATCTGTTCCCTGCCGACCACGCCGCCTTCCTGCTACGCAATGTATTCATCGCCTTCATTGTCAGCGCGCTGGCGCTGCGCTACTTCTATGTCAGCCATCATTGGCGGCGCAACATCGAGCTGAAGGCCCGCTCACGCCTGGATGCCCTGCAAGCCCGTATCCAGCCGCATTTCCTGTTCAACAGCATGAACACCATCGCCGCCCTCACCCGCTCCGATCCACGACTGGCCGAGGAGGCGGTGGAGAATCTGGCTGACCTGTTCCGCGCCAACCTCAAGGAAACTCGCAGCCGTATTCCTCTCAAGGAGGAGTTGGAAGTCGCACGGCTGTATCAGCGCATGGAAGAACTGCGCCTGGGTTCGCGGCTGCAGGTGCACTGGGAAGTGAACGAGCTGCCAATGGATCTGCCCGTACCGGGACTGCTGGTGCAGCCCCTGCTGGAGAATGCGATCTACCATGGCATCGAGCGGCTGCCGCAGGGCGGCATTGTCATCGTCAGCGGGAAGCACCGCGGAGATGGCATTGAACTGACCGTTTCCAATCCGGTGCCTCCGGCCGGCCCACAGGTCGGAGAGAACCGTCGCGGCGGACATCGCATCGCGCTGGAGAATATTCGTGAGCGCCTGGAACTGGCCTGGCCGGGTCGAGCGCGCATGGAAGTGCGGGAAGCAGATGGGCGCTACGATGTGACGCTGATACTGCCCGCATGAATGCACCCGTGAAAGTCATGATCGTCGACGACGAGGCGCTGGCCCGCGAGCGGTTGCGCCGGCTGGTGGAGGAAATTGGCGACTACGAATGCCTGAGCGACGCCAGCAACGGGCAGGAAGCAGTGACGCTGGCCGCGCAGCGCCTGCCTGACATCGTGCTGATGGACATCCGTATGCCCGGCATGGATGGCGTCGAAGCGGCGCGCCACCTCGGCAGTCTCGAACAACCTCCTGCGGTGGTTTTCGTGACGGCATACGATGAGTACGCGCTGAAGGCCTTCGAGGCACAGGCCATCGGCTACCTGCTCAAGCCCGTAAGACGTGAGAAACTGGCCGAGACCCTGGCCCGGGCAACCCGCCCCACGCGCCCGCAACTGGCCGCGCTGACCGCGACCACGCCAACGCAGCGCCGCAGTCATCTTTCAGTTCGCGCACGCAACCAGATACGCCTGATTCCCTTCGAGGAGGTGCGCTACTTCCAGGCGGAGCAGAAGTACGTCACTGTCTTCCACGCGGGCGGCGAGGATCTTATTGAAGAGTCGCTGCGCGCACTTGAGGAGGAGCTGACAGCGGATTTCGTGCGTATCCACCGCAATACGCTGGTGGCCCTGCGTTGCATCGAGGCCATCGAGCGCGGCGCCGATGGCCAGTACCTGGTACGGCTGCGGGGAGCCAATTGCACCCTTCCCGCCAGCCGTCGGCTCGCCGCCGAGCTACTGCGCAGGTTTCGGGGCTAAAATACCGCTCCCGATCATTCCGGAGCGCTCCCCTCATGAAAATATCCCGCCTTTCCGTATGGTCCGCCCTGTGTCTCGCCTGCTCGCTCGCTGGCGCCGCGCAGGCTGGCACCGTTTACAAGACCGTGGAGCGCGCGGCGGATAACGGAGCGATCCAGTCCACCACCACGCTTTCCGCCTCGGACGGGCGCCTGCTGGCAGAGCAGATCGATACCGGCCAGTCCCAACCAAAAGACAGCATGATCTTCAAGGATGGCGGCATGATCGCCGTCGATCACAGCCGCAAGTCCTATGTCGTACTCGACAAGGCCGCGCTGCAGAAGCTGGCTGGCGGCATGAGCCAGGCCATGAAGCAGATGGAGCAGGCCATGGCAGGCATGTCTGCCGAGCAGCGCGCGATGATGGAAAAAATGATGGGCAACAAGATGCCCGGCGCCGCCAAGCCCCGGCAGGCGCCCCTGGAGTTTCGCAATACCGGCAAGACCGAGAAGGTCGGCGAGTACACCTGCAGGCTGTGGGAGGTGCGCAGTGGCGATCAGCTGCGCTGGCAGCATTGCGTGGTGGATTTCGGCGAAATCACCGGAAGCGAGGAGATGTTCGCCATCATGAAGGACATGGGCGTCATGATGAAGGAGCTGATGGACGCGATGGATACCCCCTGGCTGAGGGAGTCGATGAACAGCGGCTGGGAGGGCCTGCAGTCCATCGACGGCTATCCGGTACTCACCCGCACCTTCCGCGACGGCAAACCCGTTAGCGAAGTGGTGCTGGAATCGGCACAGACGGCGGCGGTGCCACCGTCCAGCTTCGACCCGCCTGCCGGCTACAAACGCCAGGAAATGGGACCGGGCTAACGCCCGGGTGCGGCCATGAACGAACCACCCTCTTCACTGCCGGTACTCGCCGACGAGGCGGCCGAAAGTCCGGAAGCCAGCGACCGCCGCCAGACCGAACGGCGTAACGAGGATCGCCGCAGGATCGAACGAGCCTCAGTGCGCAGCATGGTGGGCATCCTGCTGGCCGGAGCGGCGGTCGTTCTGGCCGCGCTCACCTTATGGCTGCACTACGACGCCACGCAGCGCCTGCAAGTAATGCAAACGCAGCAGAAAACACTGCACGCCGATTTCACGCGGCTGCAGCAGGCACTGACCGCAGCAAACAAGCAGGTGGGTGCCAACGCCGGGCAGCTTGAAGCGCTCGCCCGCCTGAACCCCCAGGTAGCGCAGCTTGCCGACTCGGTCACCGAGTTGCGCGGACGGGTGGACGCAGGTCGTCGCGCCTGGACGCTGGCTGAAGCACACTATCTGCTGAAGGTGGCCAATCGCAGCCTGACGCTGACGCGCAACGTGGAAACCGCCCTCATCGCGCTGCAGGCAGCCGATGGTCGACTGCATGAGCTGCGTGATCCCGGTCTCAACGGCGTGCGCGCCACGCTGGCCAGGGAGATACAGGCATTGCAGGTCATGCACCGGCCTGACATCACCGGTATCGCCGCGCGGCTTGCCGGTGCGGAGGAGCTGGCCGGACAGCTGCCCGTCATCGGCTCCATTCCCGACCGCTACCGCCCCGAAGGCACTGAAGAAAGTTCCGCGCCCGGCTTCGCACGCGCCTGGCAGCTGCTGCGCAGCTCACTGACCAACATGATCAGCATCCGTCGCATCGGCAAGGACGCCGTGGAACTGGTCTCTCTGGAAGAGCAGAACGTGCGCCGCCAGCATCTGCAGCTGCTGCTGTTCTCGGCACGGCTGGCCGCCGTGCGCGGCGACCATGAAATGTTCCATCACAACATCGCCAGCGCCCGTAAATGGCTGACGGAAATGTTCGATCCACGCGACGCGGCCGTTGCCAACATCAACGAAACACTGCGAATGCTGGCGGGCACGCAGATCGCCCCCGAGCTTCCGGACATTGCAGGTTCGCTGCGCATGCTCGACCGTCTGGCATCTGACAGTCAGAGCACCCCGTGAAGCGCATCATCCGCGTGGCGCTGATGCTGCTGATCGCGGCACTGCTTATTTCAGCGCTGCACATCGATGCCGGCTATGTCGGCATCAGTTTCCTCGGGGTGCTCGTGGAAATGTCGGTGGCCACTTTGCTGCTGGTGGCACTGGCCGGCTATTTCCTGCTTTGGTTGCTCATCCGCCTGGTACGTCTGCGTACGCTCCGCCAGCAGGCGCAGACCGCACGGCGCGAACAACGCGCGCGCCTGGATTTTTCCCGCGCCATCCTGGAGTACGCCGCCGGCAACTGGGAAGGATGCGAGAAGTCCGCCACGCGCAGCGTCGAGCACGCCCAGCGACCCATCGCCAACTACCTGCTCGCCGCGCGCGCCGCGGACCTGCAGGGCGCGCCTGAACGCAGCGCGCATTGGCTGAAACTGGCCGGCGAAGCTGACCCGCAGGAAATAACCCCGGTGCTGGTATCGAAGGCAGAGCTGGAGCTGAAGCACAAGCACTACGAGGCCGCCAGTGAAACGCTGCAGGCGCTGGAGGCCTCGGGCAAACAAAACCCACGCGGCCTGTTGCTGCAGGCGCGCCTGTATCGCCAGCTCGGCGAGTTCGACAAATTGCGCGAACTCGAACCGAAATTGCGCCGCGCCCCGGGCATCCGGCCAGCAGCGGTTGATGAACTGATGGACCAGGCCTACCTGGAGATGCTCCGTGCCGCGGCCGAGAGCGCAGACGCGCAGCGGCTGAAGCAGGCCTGGGGTCAGGCATCGAAGGCCGCCTCACGGCGCCCGGAGGTCATCCTCGCCTATGCACGTGGCGCAATGGAGTCCGGCGGACACGACACCGCGGAGCGCATTCTGCGCGAGCGCCTGGACGAGGAATGGAATGAAACCCTGGGCGCCGCCTATGGTGAAGTGATCATGCCGGAGCCACTGGAACCCCTGGCGCACGCAGAAAAATGGCTGCGGGCACGCCCGGAAGATCCCGTGCTGCTGATCGCCTGCGCGCGCCTGTGCCTGCGCGCGGAGCTGTATGGCAAGGCGCGCAGCTATCTGGAAACGAGCTGGGCGGTCAAACGTCAGGCCGTAACCTGCCAGCTGCTGGGGAACCTGCTCGAGCAGCTGGGTGAGCATGAGCGCGCCGTACAGGTGTTCAATGAAGGACTGGCGCTGGCCATCGGACAGCGGGCAAATCTGCCGAAGATCAGGCAGCGCCGCTACCAGGCGCGGCAGGACACGGCGCGCTGGCCGTAGCCGCAAGCGGACATAAGAACAACCTGCCCGACAACGCCCTGGCGCAATGCGACCTGACGGGGCTCCGCCGTCGCGCCTTTCCCGCAGCGCAACCGAATGATTTCCCCGGCACCGCCGTCTAACGGATCAAAAGGGCCTGATCCTGGCCACCCAAGAGGAACCGCCGTGGCGCTAAAAATCATGATTCTCGGGGCGAATGGCTTCATCGGCAGCGCTCTGATCGAGGCCATCGTGAAGTCGCGAACATGGGAGGTGTACGGCATCGACCTGTCCGATCACAAGCTCGGCGATCTGCCCAGCTGCCCACGTTTCCACTTTGTCGAAGGCGACATCACCATCAACAAGGAATGGGTGGAATACCACGTCAAGAAATGCGATGTCATCATTCCGCTGGTTGCCATTGCCAATCCAGCCCAGTACGTCACCGATCCGCTGCGGGTATTCGAGCTGGATTTCGAGGCCAATCTGCAGATAGTCAGACACTGCGTGCGTTACGGAAAACGACTGGTGTTTCCTTCAACTTCAGAAATTTACGGCATGGCCGAGGACCGTGTGCTCGAGGAAGAAACCAGCTCCCTGGTCTACGGGCCGATCAACAAGCAGCGCTGGATCTACGCCGCCTCAAAGCAATTGCTGGACCGCGTGGTCTACGCTTACGGCGTACGCGACAATCTCGACTACACCCTGTTCCGGCCATTTAATTTCATCGGCCCCAACCTCGACAACATCGACGAACCGAAAGAGGGCAGCTCGCGGGTGTTCACGCAGTTTCTTTCCAGCGTGATGTACCGCCAGCCCATCCGACTGGTGGATGGAGGTCGTCAGCGTCGCTCCTTCACCTATATCGGCGATGCCATCGACTGCATGCTGCGCATCATTGAAAATCAGGATGGCCGGGCCTCGCGGCGCATCTTCAATATAGGCAACGCCGGCAACTGCATATCAATTGCCCAACTCGCCCAGCGCATCGTCACCATCGCCAGGGAATTCCCCTCGCTGCGCGAGAACGCCGCAGCCACGGAGATCCTGGATGTCTCTGCCCAGGAGTACTACGGCAAGTACTACCAGGACATTCAGGTCCGGGTGCCGTCAATCGAAGCGGCTCAGCGGGATCTTGGCTGGTCGCCGACGACCGACCTCGATACCGCCATTCGCAGCACCATCAGTTTCTACGTCAACCAGGACGTACTGGACAGACGCGCCGTAGCCAACCTCTAGGACCCTGTCCGAGTCATGATGGCCCCAGGCGCGCAGAACGCATCCGGCTCAACAGTCGACCGGCCGGCCGGATGGATCCTCTGGCTGGCGCTGGCGGTCGCATGGTTTGCAACCCTGGCGGTATGCCCGCTGCTCGATCCGGATGAAGGGCGCTACGCGGAGATTCCGCGAGAGATGGCAAGCAGCGGGGACTGGGTTACCCCGCGACTGAACGGCCTGAAGTACTTCGAGAAGCCTGCGCTGCAGTACTGGGCCACGGCCGGCGCCTACCGCCTGTTTGGCGTCTCGGAATGGACCGCGCGGCTGTGGCCCGCCGGACTTGCATTTCTTTGTCTGCCGCTGATATTTCTCTACACGCGCAAACAGCACGGACCACAGGCGGCGCCGGCAGCCGTGGCAGTGCTGGCAATGAGTCCGCTTTTTACTGTCATTGGCCATCTGAATCTTCTTGACGCAAGTCTGACTTTCTTTCTGACGGCAGGGATACTGGCCTTCGCGCTGGCGCAGAGCGCGGCGCCAGCCTCCCGCAGCGAGCGAATCTACATGCTGGCAGCCTGGCTGGCCGCGGCACTGGCCGTGTTGAGCAAAGGCATCGTCGCCGGTGCGCTGGCAGGAGGCGCCCTGACGCTGTACTCACTGCTGGAGCGAGATACCGGGCCCTGGAGACGGCTACACCTGAGCACCGGACTGCCATTATTTATCGCCGTAACGGCACCGTGGTTTGTTATCGTATCGCTGCGCAATCCTGAGTTCGCGGGATTCTTTTTCGTGCATGAGCACTTCACGCGGTTCCTGACCACCGTGCATGAGCACTCAGGCCCGTGGTGGTACTTCATTCCGTTTCTGGCGTTCGGCCTGCTGCCATGGCTGGCCAGCACGCCCGGCGCCGTACGGCAGGCATGGACAGAGACAAAGGCGCCATCACCATTCAAGCCGCAGAAATTCCTGCTGCTCTTCGCAGCAGTGACGTTCACGTTTTATTCGGTTTCAAACTCGAAGCTGGCCCCTTACATACTGCCAATGTTTCCAGTGCTGGCAGTGGTGATCGGCGTGCAGGTTGCCAGACGGCAAAGCGGCATCCGTGGTCCAGCGCTGATCGCGGTGGCGACAGTCGCGCTGTTTGCGGCAGCTTTGCTTGTCAAATCAATTCATCACTCCGGAGCGGTTGCAGATGCGCCCTGGCTGTGGTCCATACTGGCCTGCCTGTACGTTCTCACCGCCGCTGCGATCGCGGGAGCGTTGCGACCGCGGGTGACGCTTTCACGCAAGACATCGTTCGTGCTGGCCATTGGATCGGTGCTGGCGTGGCAGTGCCTGACAATGGCATACAGCGAGATCAGACCCACGCGAACCGCGCGCGACCTGGCGGCCAGGGTAGCGCCCCTTGTCAGCGCAGACACGGCTCTGTTCAGCATCGGCCAGTACCGCCAGACCATACCCCCCTATCTTGGCCGCACACTTAAATTGGTGGCCTATCGCGGTGAAATGGATTTCGGCCTGCGTCAGGAACCCCGGAGCCATGTTGCCACGATGGAAGAGTTTCTCGATATCTGGCGTGACAGCACCAACGCCATCGCCTTCAGCAGCCCCGGCACCTATCGCGACCTGCGCCGCATGGGAATGCAGGGTCGGGTCGTGGCTGATGATGGTCGCTCGATTGCGGTCAGTCGCTGGTGAGACTATGGCCACGCCGCGTACAGCTCATCGCAGGGCGTGCGGGCAGTACCGGGACTATCATTGCGCCATGCCGTGACCGCAGCGCGCCACAGAGGATCTGACGATGACGAAAGCGACACTGCCCTTCACGCGACCCACGCTGGACGAGGAGACCATCCAGGGCGTGGTGGAAGTGCTGCGTTCCGGCTGGCTTGCCAGTGGAGCGATGGTGGCGCAGTTCGAAGGCGCGCTGTCACAGTACCTGGGCGGTCGTCCGGTACGCACCATGACCTCGGCGACCGCAGCGCTTGAAATCGCGCTACAGGCCTGCGGCATTGGCTCCGGCGATGAGGTCATTACCCCGGCGCTGAGTTTTGCCGCCACAGCCAATGTCATCGTACGCGTCGGCGCCCACCCGGTATTCGTCGACGTCGACCTGGACACACGCAATATCGATCTCGACCAGGTAGAGGCTGCCATCAGCCCACGCACGCGCGCCATCATGCCGGTTCATTTTGCCGGACTGCCGGTGGACCTGGACCGCCTGTACGCGCTCGCACAGCGGCACGATTTGCGCGTGATCGAGGATGCAGCCCACGCCATCGGCTCGTCCTGGAAGGGGCGGCGCATCGGCAGCTCTGGTGACCTGGTGTGCTTCAGCTTTCATCCAAACAAAAACATGACCACGATCGAAGGCGGTGCGATCAGCGGCGGTAGCGCGCAGGAACTTGCCGCGATCGAACATCAGCGTTTTCACGGGCTGGTAAAAACCGCACCTGACTGCTTCGATGTGCTGGTCGCGGCCGGCAAGGCCAACCTGTCTGACGTAGCAGCGCGCGTAGGTATCGGACAATTGCCGCATCTGGATCGATTCAACGACAAGCGCCGGCGGCTTGCCCAACGATACCTGGAATGCTGGCACGGCGATTGCGCCCTGCACCTGCCGGCTCGCGGCGATGAGGGCCATAGCTGGCATATTTTCGCGCCGCTGCTGCCGCTGGAGCGACTGCGCATTTCGCGCCTGGATTTCGTTACCGCGATGCAGGAACGCGCCATCGCCATCGGCGTCCACTACCCCGCGATCCACCTTTTCTCCGCCTATCGCGAACTGGGCTATCGACAAGGACAGTTCCCCAATGCCGAGCGCATCGGCCGCGAAACCGTCACCCTGCCGCTCTTTCCCGGGATGGAGGTGGACGACGTCGATACCGTGGTCGAAGCTGTCAACGAAGTTCTCGGCGAGGCGCTGCAATGACCGTCAAGCTGTCCGTGGTTGTCCCGGTGTTTAATGAGGAGGCCGTACTGCCGCTGCTGTTTGAACGACTGTACGATGCCTTGTACGAACTGCATCTGACATTTGAAGTAATCTTTGTCGACGACGGCAGCCAGGACCGATCTGCCGCGCTGCTGCGCGAGCAGTTTTCCCACCACCCGGACTGCACCCGCGTTGTAGTTCTCGCTCGCAACGTCGGCCAGCACATCGCGATACTTGCGGGCTTCAACCGCTCGCGCGGTGAATATGTCATTACACTGGATTCTGACCTGCAGAATCCGCCGGAGGAAATTCACAAGCTCATCACCGCAATGGATGATGGCGCCGACTATGTGGGTACGGTGCGCGCGCAGCGGCGCGATCCCTGGTGGCGTGGCGCCGCCTCGCGTCTGATGAATAGGGTACGCGAACGCACCACCCGCATTCATATCACCGACCAGGGCTGCATGTTACGCGGCTATCATCGCCGGCTTGTCGACGCCGTTAATTCCTGCACCGAAACGAACACCTACATTCCAGCGCTGGCCTATACCTTTGCGGGCTCTCCGGTAGAGATCGAGGTAGAACACGCTGCCCGGCAGGCAGGCCAGTCCAAGTATTCCCTCTACAGGCTGCTGCGACTGAACTTCGACCTGATGACCGGATTTTCGCTGGCGCCGCTGCAGTTCTTTTCGGTTGCCGGGTCAGCGATCGCAGTCCTGTCGCTGTTGTTCGTGATTTTCCTGGCCGTGCGGCGATTGATCGTCGGCCCGGAGGCCGAAGGCCTGTTCACACTGTTTGGCATCATGTTCTTTCTGATTGGTGTGCTGCTGCTCGGCGTGGGCATACTGGGGGAATACATCGGCAGGATCTATGAGCAGGTGCGCCAACGACCGCGTTATACGGTGGCGGCGGTACTGGAAGCGGATGGCGTAGCCACCAGACAGCCGGCTGAGGATGGCTCATGAGCGCGCGCGCCGTGGTTTTCGCCTATCACGATGTCGGCGTGCGTTGTCTGAAGGTGCTGCTCGACGCCGGACTGGATGTTGCGCTGGTGGTAACCCATGAGGACGATGCGGCTGAGAGCCGCTGGTTTGACAGCGTGGCGGATGCCGCGAGGGCGCATGGCCTCGAGGTGCAATCGCCGACCGATCCGAATGCACCGGCAACCGTGGCAGAAATAGAAGCGCTGCAGCCGGATTTTGTCTTTTCGTTTTACTACCGGGCCCTGCTTGGCGCCAGGCTGCTCGGCTGCGCGCGACTGGGCGCGTTGAATATGCACGGCTCGCTCCTGCCCCGGTACCGTGGCCGGGCGCCAGTGAACTGGGCCATTGTGAATGGCGAACAGGAAACCGGCGTCACGCTGCACTACATGACCGAGCGTGCCGATGCCGGCGATATAGTCGATCAGCAGGCAGTTCCGATACTGCAGGATGACGATGCACGGGCTGTTCTCGCGAAGGTCGCCCGGACTGCGGAAGTCGTGCTGGCGCGCTCGCTGCCACGACTGCTGAACGGCAGCGCGCCGCGCACGCCGCAGCGGCTGCAGGATGGCGGCTATTTCGGGCGACGACGCCCCGAGGATGGTCGCATCGACTGGCGCCGATCGGCGCTGCAGATCCATAACCTCGTTCGCGGCGTCGCACCGCCTTTCCCCGGCGCTTTCACGGAAGTTGGCGGTCAGCGCCTGTGGATCTACCGCACCCGCCTGATACAACGCGCCGCACCGGCTGACGGTCATGCCCGCCTGGTGGGCGAGAACGGGCAGTGCTACCTGGAATGTCGTGACGGCGCAGTTCTGCAGTTACTTGAGGCCGCCTCTGCCAATGGCCCCCTGGACCTGGCCCACCTGTCGCAGACCGCCGGCGAGCATCCGGTCATTCTGCGCTGAGCAAAGCATCAATGGCCCGCATCTCACTCAAGATCGATGTCGACACCTGCCGCGGCACACTGGTGGGTGCGCAGCGGCTTGCCGGACTGCTGGAGCACCTGGATATCAAGGCAACATTTTTGTTCAGCCTGGGGCCGGATCACACCGGCCGCGCGATCCGGCGGGCACTGCGCCGGGGATTCATGGGCAAGGTGCGGCGAACATCAGTGTTGAAGCACTATGGCCTGAAGACACTGCTGTACGGAACATTGCTGCCAGGACCGCATATCGGCCGCCGCTGCCGCGACCGGATGCTGCAGATCGAACGCGGCGGTTTCGAAGTAGGCATTCATACGTACGATCATGTGAAGTGGCAGGACAATGTCGCGACCGCCGGTGAGGCCTGGACGCGACGCCAGCTGCAACTGGCCGTGGAACAGTTCACAGACATCTTCGGCCGCCCTGCGCGAGTACATGGCGCCGCCGGCTGGCAGGTCAATCGCCATGTGCCGGCACTGGAGCAGGCCTTCGGCTTCCTTTTTGCCTCCGATGTCCGCGGTATCGGGCCATTCATGCCGCTGGTCAACGGCAGCACAAGCGGCGTGCCGCAGTTGCCAACCACGCTGCCAACACTGGATGAGCTGATTGGCAGGCCGGATCTTGGCGCAATTGATCCGGTTGAGCATCTGCTGGCGCTGACGACAAACGGCACGCCGCGCGATCACGTGTTTACATTGCACGCCGAGCTGGAAGGCGGGGCCTACCTTGGGGACTTCCAACGTCTGCTTGCCGGCTGGCGCGCACGCGGATTCGAACCTGGCGACTTGAATGGCTACGCGGCCACGCTGGATTGCGCCACACTGCCGCGGCATCGCATCGTCGACCGCGAGCTTCCCGGACGCGCGGGCGCCCTCGCGCAGCAGGAAACGGCCTGATAGCCGGGCCATGCCGCAATACTCGTGTCAGTCTCCTCGGCGCATCCCGGCCAGGGCATCCGGCGCGTACTCGAATGAGTCGAAATGCAGGCGCTCAGCGGTCAGACCACGCACCGCGCCCTGCTGCCTGACGGCCTCCACCATCGCCGGCGGACCGCTGGCGTAGATCTCAACCCGACTGAGATCCGGATGATCGGCGAATGCCGTGGCATGTACCAGGCCGGTACGCCCGTTCCAGCCCGGCTGGGGCTCCGACAGGACCGGGGTGTAGCTGAAGGCATCATGTGCCCACGCCCATTCCTTCACCAGCGTATCCTCATACAGGTCCCGCGCCTGACGGGCGCCCCAGTACAGGTGCATCTGCCGCTGCAGTCCGTTCTCCAGGACGTGACGGATCATCGACTTCAGCGGCGCAAAGCCGGTGCCGCCGCCGATGAGAATGGCGGGCAACTGCGGTTCATGCCGGTAGCGGAACTGGCCCAGCGGCCCTTCTATGTGCAGCAGGGACTGCCCGGGCAGATCATCAAACACCAGCCGGCTGAACTCGCCGCCCGGCGCGCGGCGAACATGCAGTTCCAGCAGCGCACTGTCGTGCGGCGGACTGGCGATAGAGAAGCTGCGCCGCCGTTCTCCCGGCAACATGACGTCCAGGTATTGCCCCGGCAGGAAGCGAAATGGCTCGACCACCGGCAAGCGCAGGAACAGCGCCATCACATCAGGCGCCAGCAGCTGTTTGCGCTCCACACGGCAGGGCAGGCGGCGAATATCTGCCTGGTCGGCAGGTTGAATCTCGCGAATGTCGAGGCTGAGCTCCTCGCGCGCCTGCGCCTCACATAGCAGCACGTATCCGTGCTGCTGCTCTGCGGTGCTCAGACCAGCAGGTGGGCCGAACGGATAGCTCACCGCACCGGACAACACCCGCGCACTACACAGGCCGCAGCTGCCGCCCTTGCAGCTATGCGGCAGATTCAGCCCTGCCCGCAGGGCGGCATTGAGCACCGACTCGTCCTCCGCGGCAGCGAATTCACGCCGCTGCGGCAACAAAATCACGCGATGAGTTCTGGAACGGGCGGCGTCCACGCCGGCAGCTTACAGCACCACCATGCTTCCGGTATTCTTGCCGGCATGCGAATCGATTTCGTCAAAATGCACGGACTGGGAAACGATTTCATCGTCTTTGATGCTCCGGCCGACGGTGCACTGCCCGATGCTCAGACCTGGCGCCGACTCGCCGACCGGCACACCGGTATCGGCTTTGATCAGGCGCTGGTGCTGTTTCCGTCGCAATCTCCCGACACCCATATCTCTTATCGCGTCTTCAATTCCGACGGGCTGGAGATCGAACAGTGCGGTAACGGCGCACGCTGTATTGCCGCGCTGATCAATCGGCGCACCGGCACAGGCCCGGGTGAGGTTTCGATGGACAGTCCTGCGGGCCGCATGCTCGCGCGTGTGCGTGCCGACGGACTGGTATCAGTGCAGATAGGCGTACCGGATTTCTCGCCGCGCGCCCTGCCCTTCGACGCTTCGGCGCAGGCAGATCAGTACAAGCTGCAGATCGGTGAGACGCAGATTGAATTTGGCGCGGTTTCCATGGGTAACCCGCATGCGGTGATCCGCGTCGACTCGGTGGAAACCGCGCCCGTGGACAGCTGGGGTCCCGCGGTAGAGAATCACCCGCGATTTCCCCGACGCACGAACGTGGAGTTCATGCAGGTACTGGCTGCAGATCATATTCTGCTGCGCGTGCATGAGCGCGGCGCTGGCGAGACACTGGCCTGCGGCACCGGCGCCTGCGCTGCGGTGGCGGTGGGCCGGTGCCTGGGGTGGCTTGGGGAGGAGGTCCGCGTGGATCTGCCCGGCGGTCGTTTGATCGTCAACTGGCCGGGAAACGACGCGCCGCTGTGGCTGACGGGCCCCACGGCTACCGTGTTCGAAGGCCGTATCGACATATAACTCACAATCCGGGAACAACAACCATGACCACGCGCTCCGCACTCGACCTCGACAGCGATACTCTCAGCGACGATGCGGTGGCCCAGTATCTGCAGACCCATCCGGATTTCTTCGAACGGCAGAGCGCGGTCCTCACCAGATTGCGCCTGCCGCACCAGCGCAACACCGCCCAGACAGTGTCGCTGGTGGAGCGGCAGGTGGAAGTCCTGCGCGAGCGCACCCAGGGACTGGAGCGCAAGCTCAAGGATCTGGTGGACGTGGCGCGGGACAACGACCAGCTCACCGACAAGATCCATCATTTTGCCCGCCGCCTCATCCGCGCACCCGGCCTGGGAGCCAGCGTCGAGGCCATCGAGGCTTCGCTACGCGAAGATTTTCAGGCCATGAACGCAGTGCTGGTGCTGTTCATGCCCGGGATAGAGGAATTACAGGCACTGGAAGGCCGGTTCCTGCGCCTGACGCAGCGTGATCAACCTGACATGAAGCCCTTCGAGACCTTCCTCGATGCCGGCAAGCCGCGTTGCGGGCAGGTGCGCGACGCGCAGCGTGACTGGTTGTTCGGACCGAACAACATTGCCATCGGCTCGGTGGCGCTGGCGCCCATCGGCGCGGACTGCACCCTGGGGTTCCTGGCTCTGGGCAGCGCCGACTCCGAACACTTCCGCCCGACCATGAGCACCGACTACCTGGCCCGCATCGGCGAACATGCCCGCGCGGCCCTGGAACGCTACGGATAGCACCGCAGCCGGCCACCGGATGCAGCGCTGGATCGACCGCTTCCTGACCTACCTGCGCACCGAGCGCCGGTACTCCGATCATACGGCCAGCAGCTACGCACGCGATCTGGCCGCACTGCTGCAGTTCTGCAACGGGCAGCAACTGACCGCCTGGCCACAACTCGACGGCCAGCATGTGCGCCTGTTCGCCGCCCGCCAGCACGCGCGCGGCCTCTCACCGCGCAGCATCCAGCGGCTGCTGTCCTCGGTGCGAAGCTTCTGCCGTTTCCTGATGCGCGAAGAGGTGCTGAAAAGCAATCCGGGTCAGGACATTCGTGCACCCAGGGCTGCACGCCGGCTGCCGCGAACGCTGGACACCGACCAGATGGCCCGCCTGCTGGCTTTCGAGGCCGACACGGCTCTGGCCACGCGGGACAAGGCCATCATGGAGCTGCTGTACTCATCGGGACTGCGGCTGCAGGAACTGGTATCGCTGAATCTCGGCGACGTGGATTTCGCCGATCGCACCGTGCGCGTGACCGGCAAGGGCAACAAGGGCCGCATCCTGCCGGTAGGGCGGGTGGCGCTGAAGGCTCTGAAAACCTGGCTGAATGAACGCGGGGCCCTGCCCGGCGCCGGCACGCAGGCCCTGTTCATCGGCACCGGCCGCGGCGCACAGCGCCTCGGCGCGCGCGCCGTGCAGAAACGCGTGCAGGCCTGGTCGCGAATGCAGCATCTGGGGGTCAAGACCCATCCGCATCTGTTCCGCCACTCCTTCGCCACCCATCTGCTGGAATCCAGCGGAAATCTGCGCGGCGTGCAGGAGTTGCTCGGCCATGCCAACATCGCCACCACGCAGATTTATACCCACCTTGATTTCCAGCATCTAGCGCGCATATACGACGCCTCCCACCCCAGAGCCCGACGCAAGCGCCCCGCAGCAAAATGAACATCCAGGTATGAGCAGCCAGTCAATGATCGAATTTCACGGCACCACCATCCTCTGCGTCCGCCGCGGTAGCCAGGTGGCCATGGGCGGGGACGGGCAGGTCACCATGGGCAGCACCGTCATGAAGGGCAACGCCCGCAAGGTGCGCAGACTCTACAACGACAAGGTGCTGGCCGGCTTCGCCGGTGGTACCGCCGATGCCTTCACGCTGTTCGAGCGCTTCGAGGGCAAACTGGAGAAATTCGGCAACCTTACCCGCGCGGCCATCGAGCTGGCCAAGGACTGGCGCACCGACCGGTTTCTGCGCCGCCTCGAAGCGCTGCTGTGCGTGGCCGATGCGGAGAAGTCCTTTGTCATCTCCGGCAACGGCGATGTCATCGAACCGGAGCATCAGCTGATGGCCATTGGCTCCGGCGGCGCCTTCGCCCAGGCCGCCGCACGCGCACTACTTGAGAATACCGAACTTGCGCCGCGTGCCATCGTGGAGAAGGCGCTCGATGTTGCCGCCGAAATCTGCATCTACACCAACCGCAACGTAACCCTTGAAGAGATCCAGTGAGCCTCACACCCAGCGAAATCGTCCAGGAACTGGACAAACACATCATCGGCCAGGCCGACGCCAAACGCGCGGTCGCCATTGCCCTGCGCAACCGCTGGCGCCGCCAGCAGGTGGAAGAACCGCTGCGCTCGGAGATCACGCCAAAGAACATCCTCATGATCGGCCCCACCGGCGTCGGCAAAACCGAGATCGCCAGGCGTCTGGCGCGTCTGGCCAATGCGCCCTTTGTGAAGATCGAGGCCACCAAGTTCACCGAGGTGGGCTATGTGGGCCGCGATGTTGATTCCATCATCAAGGAGCTGGTGGATGTGGCGGTGAAAATGACCCGCGAGCAGGAGATGTCCAGGGTGCGTGACCGCGCCGCCGACGCCGCCGAGGATCGGGTGCTCGACATCCTGCTGCCACAGCCGCGCAACATGGGCTTTTCCACTGACGAACCCGCCGCCCCGCGCGATGCGGAAACGCGCCAGAAAATGCGCAAGATGCTGCGCGAAGGCGCCCTGAACGACCGCGAAATCGAGGTCGAACTGCGCGGCCTGCCCGTGGGCGTGGAGATCATGGCCCCACCCGGCATGGAAGAGATGACCCAGCAGCTGCAGTCAATGTTCCAGAACCTCGGCGGCAACCGCACGCGCACCCGCAAGCTGAAGGTACCCGAGGCGTTGCAGGTTCTCACGGAGGAGGAAGCGGCAAAAATGATCAACGAGGATGAACTGAAAACCCGCGCACTGGCCAATGCCGAGCAGAACGGCATCGTGTTCATCGACGAGATGGACAAGCTGGCACGCCGCCAGGAGTCGATGGGAGCCGATGTTTCGCGCGAGGGCGTGCAGCGCGATCTGCTGCCGCTGATCGAAGGCTCGACGGTGAGCACGCGTTACGGCGTGGTGAAGACCGACCACATCCTGTTCATCGCCTCCGGCGCCTTCCACATGTCCAAACCGTCCGACCTCATTCCGGAGCTGCAGGGCCGCCTGCCGATCCGCGTGGAACTGAAGGCGCTGGAAGTGGGTGACTTCGTACGCATCCTCACCGAGCCGGACGCCTCGCTGAGCACGCAGTACCACGCGCTGCTGCAGACCGAGGGCGTGGCGGTGACATTCGAGGCGGACGGCGTGCAGCGGATCGCCGAGATCGCCTATCAGGTCAATGAACAAACCGAGAACATCGGTGCGCGCCGGCTGCACACCATGATGGAGCGGCTGCTGGAATCAGTGTCCTTCGATGCCTCCGAACGGAGCGGAGAGACTCTGACCGTCAATGCCAAGTACGTCGATGAGCACCTGGGCAAACTGGCGAAGGACGAGGATCTGAGCCGGTATATTCTTTAAAACTGGCTGAGGCCGGGGATGGGCTGGGGGAGTTACCCACAATTCCCGGGGCCGGGTGTTCCGTGCGCTGGCAGCAAGTGTAGCTGTTCATGGTAAGCGGCAAGAACATTGGTCAGTGGCTTGACGGGGAATTGTGGATAACTCCTCCAGCCCTTCCCCCGTTCTCAACAGCGCCGTGGAAAGCTCCGACATACTTCTCCCCTGAGTCCGGTACAGCCTCACAAGGGGGAGTGGGGGGGGGGGGGGGGGGGGGGGGGGGGGGGGGGCGGGGGGGGCCGCGGG
>JAJFKF010000144.1 GCA_021773365.1 Gammaproteobacteria bacterium
TATGTCTGACCTGTCTTTTACTCCCGCTGCGGACAGGAACGTGGGCTCATGCACGAACCGGCACCAGCCCCTCCAGGCGCGGGCAGCAGGGTCGGGGAGGGATTTCCGGGGATGTGAAAAGCCATGGATGGCTTTTCCCAAGGCCCCCAGGATGGGGTCTTGCTGCCGGTCCCCGGAAGCCCTCCCCCGACCGGGTCCGCGCCCTCGACAGACCTCACCGGTTCATGAGAAATCCTGTCAACCCCACCTATTCGACAATGTAGACCGCAGAAAGACCTTCCATGTCCAGCAGGAAGTTCTCCACCAGTATGGTCTCGCGCCCGTTGAGCACCGCCTTGACCGGCAGCGGATCGTGCCCCAGACCCGCGCCCAGCGCCCGCCATACCAACTCCGAGCAGTACACCGCCTCCAGCCGCGACAGATCAAAATTGAAATCGAAGGGCAGCGCAGCCGTGTACATATCCAGCGCAGCCTGCGCGGCCTTCACGGCGGCATCGGCATCGTCAAGCCGAAGTACCGCAAGACGTGGAACATGGCTGGTGAACTCATTCCAGTCATCGAGCCTCACCCGGCCATGGCGCCCGAGATTATCGGCTTCAGCATGCACCACACGCCAGTGTGATCCGTCCTGCACCACGATGCCGACATGCGAGAAACGACGATCACGGGGATTGACGCGGGCGAACAGACGACTCCAGATTCCCGTTCCCTGACGCAACACCACATCGCCAGCGCGCAAAGGGTGCAGCGGGACAGTGGATGCGGCAACGGCAACCGGCCCGCTGACTATCGGCGCGGCGCCGATCAGGTTTACAACAAGCAAGGCCGGCGCGAGGGCGCCGGCCATTCGCAGACCGCGCATGGCGCTGCCGGCAGCTACTTTTTGATGCCCACCTTCCACTTGCCGTCAACGCGCACCATGTCGAGCACCATATCCTCATTTTCCTTTTCCGCCTCGACGGTGACGGTGGCGGCATTGTCATTGCTCATGACGATGCTTTTGATCTTGTACTTGCCCACCGCCATGCTCTGCCCCATGGCCGAGCCCATCTGCATGATGGCTTTGGTGGCGTCGGTGCTGATTTCCTGCGCGGCGGTCATGTTGCCGTCATTCAGGGCGTCGAGCCATTGCCGTGCGGCCTTCTCGGCACCGGCCTCCGGACCGCCGCAGGCCACCAGGCCGGCGAGGGACAGGAACAGGGCAAGGACTAACAGCAACGGGGACAGGGTGCGGGGGACGGACGGGCTCGACATGACGCTCTCCTTCTGGATTCTTATGAGTCGTGACGATGACGGATGCAATCAGGACGGGTCGGGCGCAGCTTAGGACTCCCCCGCAATCACTGTCAACGAATTCAGTTGCTGGTGGCGGAATCGTGTCGTTCCAGGGTCAGGAAGGTCATGTCATGAGCGTTGCCGTCGTCGGCCGGATGCCTGCGAACCTGAACTTCGCGCCACTGACTCCATTCACAAGCAGGAAAACGTGTGTCGCCGGCGATGGCCGCGTGGACACGGGTCAGATAGATGCGATCGGCCTGCGGCAGGGCCAGCGCATATAGCTGGGCCCCACCGATAACCATCAACTCCGCCGCCCCCACGGCCCGGCGCGCAGCCTCCAGGCTTTCCACCCGTTCAACGCCCGGACTGACAAAGGTCGCGTCACGCGTCAGCACCAGATTGCGCCGCCCGGGCAGCGGCCGGCCGATGGACTCGAAGGTGCGCCGGCCCATCAGGATGGGCTTGCCCATTGTCAGCGCCTTGAAGTGCTTCAGGTCCGCCGGCAGGTGCCAGGGCAGGCGATTGCCGCTGCCGATGACCCCGTTCTCAGCGACTGCGGCGACGAGACTTAGCACTTTTTCCGGCCCGGCTCTTCACGGGCGGGCTTTTCCGTGACTTGCCTTTCTTTGTGCTGCTCTTTCCCGGCTTCCCCTTCCCCGGTTTGCCCTTCTTCGGACTGCTTTTCTTGGGCTTGCTGTTTTTGGCTTTACTGTTCCTGGGCTTGCTCTTCTTTACCGGACTCTTCTTCTTCGCCCTGGCCTTCACCGGTGCAGGCTCGCGCACCTCAAGCATCGATCCGCGACAGGTCTTCGCTCCGCAGCGACAGGCGAAAATCTCGTCGATGTTGGGCGGATCGTCATTGTCGCGCTGAATCTGGTAGTCGTAGCTCAGTTCCTCACCGGGCTGGATGGTGCGGATGGCGTCGATGAACACCCGCCGATTCTCGATCACCGTCTCACAACTGGGAGCACAGCCGTGATTGATGAAACGTGCATCGCTGCCGCCCACGCCAGCGTCAATGACGGTGCGCTTGTCAACGATGAACAGAAAGGTGTGGTTGTCCTCGATGGGGCGGTCCTCGTAACGCAGGTCCGCCTCGTCATGCGAGATACGGTCACCGGTGTACTCGATCAGCCGCGTGCCCTTGCGGATGCGACGCAGGGCGAAGACACCACTGCCGTGAATTTTTGACTTGCGGACCTTGAACATGGGCAGGCGTTTGCCGTTGGCGGTTCTCATCGAAAAATAATCTCCCTCAATTTGGCCTCTCCCGCTGATGGAGGAGAGGGGAAACACAACACTGAAATAGTCAAACAGCCACCGGCGCCTTGATGGCGGGATGGCATTGATAGTCGATCAGCTCGAAATCCTCGTACTTGAATTCAAACAGGCTGGTCGCCGCCGGATTCAGCCGCATCTGCGGCTGCGGCAGTGGCTCGCGCGACAGCTGCAGCCGGGCCTGCTCAAGATGATTCAGATAAAGATGCGCGTCGCCGAAAGTATGCACGAACTCGCCGGGTTGCAGGCCGCAGACCTGCGCCACCATCAGCGTAAGCAGCGCATAGGAGGCGATATTGAACGGCACGCCGAGGAATATGTCCGCGGAACGCTGGTACAGCTGACAGGATAGTTTTCCTTCAGCCACGTAGAACTGAAAGAAGGAATGGCAGGGCGGCAGCGCCGCGCTGTCGGCAAACGTGGGATTGAAGGCGACCACCAGGTGCCGGCGTGAATCGGGGTTGGTGCGGATCCGCTCCACCACCTGCGCCATCTGGTCGATGTGCGTGCCATCGGGATTGGGCCAGGCACGCCACTGGCGACCGTAAATGCCTTCGCCCAGCTCACCGTGCGCATCCGCCCACTCATCCCAGATTGTCACGCCATGTTCGCGCAGATACCCGATATGGGTATCGCCACGCAGGAACCACAGCAGCTCATGGATGATGGACTTCAGGTGCACCTTCTTGGTGGTTACCAGCGGAAAGCCCACCGCCAGGTCGAAGCGCATCTGGTAGCCAAAGACCGAAAGCGTCCCGGTTCCCGTGCGATCAGCCTTGCGCGCGCCGTGCTCCAGGACATGGCGCATGAGACCGAGATAGGCCTTCATCGATAGTTGCCAGAGGGCGCCGCGCGCCGGTACGCGAACATCAGCATCCACAGACCGACGGCGATCATCGGTAGTGACAGCACCTGCCCCATGGTCAGCCAGTCCCATGCCAGATAGCCCAGATTGCGGTCCGGCACGCGCACGAATTCCACCCCGAAGCGGAACACTCCATACAGCACCAGGAACAAACCGGAGGGCGCCAATCGCGGGCGCGGCCGCGCGGTAAACAGCCAGAGCACGGTGAACAGCACCAGCCCCTCCAGCGCCGCCTCGTAAAGCTGCGAGGCGTGCAGCACTTCACCATTGACCCTGAACCCCCAGGCCACGTCAGTGGGCTTGCCCCACAGCTCGCTGTTGATGAAGTTGCCGATGCGTCCCGCGCACAACCCCAGCGCCGGCAGCGGCGCGGTGAAATCAAACACATCGGCCACATGCCGCCGCCGGCTACGGGAAAACAGCGCCATGGCGATGAGCACGCCAGCCAGGCCACCGTGAAAGGACATGCCCCCGTCCCACAGCTTCAGCACTGTCAGTGGAGCGGCCAGCACCTGGTCGAGCCCGTAGAACAGGCACCAGCCCAGCCGTCCGCCGAGAATCACGCCGAGCGCGGCATAGAAGATGAGATCGTCCACATCCGCCGCCTTCCACGTCGAGGCCGGCCGCGATGCGCGCCAACGGGCCAGGCCCCAGGCGGCAAGAAAGCCAATGAGGTACATCAACCCGTACCAGTGGATTTGCAGATGCACCAGTCCCACCAGCGGCAGCTGGAAGGGACCAATGGAAAAGGCGATGGGATCGAAGTTCGGATAGGGAATCATGATCTGCCCCCGTCAGTGCCGGGGCTTGCCCATCCGCGGCCCATGGCAGCGAGCACACCCGGCCTCGCCTCCAGACTCATTCCTGCACCACCCTGCAGAAAAAGGCCTTCAGATACCGCGTCTCGGCAATTGCCGGGTGCAATGGATGATCCGGCGCCTGCCCACCGGTCTCCAGCACCTGTACGAAGCGTCCCAGGTGTCGCGCCGCTTTCTGAATGGCCGCCAGCAACTCCGCCTCCGACAGATGATGCGAACAGGAACAGGATACCAGCAGCCCGTCTTTCGTCAGCAACTGCATGCCGAGCTGATTCAGTCGCCGGTAGGCCGCCTGCCCCTTGCCCGCATCCTTGCGGCGGCGGATGAAGGCCGGCGGGTCCAGCACCACCACATCGAAGCGCTCACCCGCGGCGTGCAGGGACTCCAGCACCTGAAAGGCGTCGCCCTTGATGGCATCCACCTTGAGTTCATTGGCCGCGGCGCTGTGCTGCAGCCAGCCCAGCGCCTGTGCGGACGAATCCACACAGGTCACCTGATCCGCCCCGTGCCGGGCGGCAGTCAGACCCCAGCCACCGAGATAGCTGAACACATCCAGCACCCGCGCACCGGCCACGTAGCGCTGGAAGTTACTGCGATTGAAGGCCTGGTCGAAGAACCATCCGGTCTTCTGGCCCTCGGCCAGCGGCACGGTGAAACGCACGCCATTCTCGTCGAGCTCAACGGTCGGCGGCACTTCGCCCGCGCCCACCTCGACGTGACGCGGCAATCCCTCGATCTCGCGCGCCCCGCCGTCGTTCTTCCACAGCACGCCCGTCGGCTGCACCACCCGTTCCAGCGCAGCGAGAATCTGCGGCTTCATCCGCTCCATCCCCACGGTACCGGTCTGCACCGACAGCACATCACCATAGCGATCCACCACCAGCCCCGGCAGCAGGTCGGACTCCCCGTAGACCAGCCGGTAGAACGGCTGCTCGAAAAACCGCCGCCGCAGACTCAGCGCCACCTGCAGCCGATGCACCAGCCATCCCTTCCCCGGCGGATGCTGCTCATCACGCCCCAGCAGTCGCGCGCAGATCAGCGAATGCGGATTGATATAGGCGTAGCCGACGAACTTCCCCTTTTCCGACAGCACCCGCACCACATCCCCGGCCTCAAACCCCGACAACGGCGTGGCAGCGGTGTCCACCTCATTGCTGAACACCCACAGATGCCCGCCATTGAGCCGCCGGTCCTCACCACGCCGCAGGCGCAAGACAGGCAATTCCGCTCGCGCGGACGAATCATCAGTTGAACTGGAGGTCAAGGAAGAACTCGATCTGATAGCAGACCGGCATTCTAGCCCGCATCGCTCATGAACGGCACCGCGTATCGGCGAAGGGCGGATGGGGGAGGGGTTTTCCGGGGCGTGAAAAACAGGATGTTTTTCCCGCAGCCTACAGGGACGTATTCACG
>JAJFKF010000145.1 GCA_021773365.1 Gammaproteobacteria bacterium
GCCCCCGACACCGCGCCCCACCTTCAAGCATTAACCGCCTTAAGCACCCGCTGCGGCTTCGACACCCCATACCCCTGCGCATAATCCACACCCAGCCCGCGCAGCATCTGGATGATCTCCTGATTCTCCGCAAACTCCGCAATCGTCTGCTTTCCGGTCAGATGCCCGATCTCGTTGATCGACCGCACCATCTCGCGGTCGATCGGATCGTGCAGAATCTCTTTGACAAACGACCCGTCGATCTTCAGAAAGTCCACCGGAAAGTGCTTCAGGTACCCGAACGATGACAGCCCGGTACCAAAGTCATCCAGCGCGAACCGGCACCCCAGCTCCCGCAGCGAACGAATGAAGCGGTTGGCCTGCGAGAAACTCGCCACCGCCGAGGTCTCGGTGATCTCGAAGCAGATCTTGCGCGCGTCGAGACCGCTGCGATGGAACTGCTCGATGACGAAGGGCAGGAACTTGTCATCGCCCAGTGAAAGCCCGGAAAGATTGATCGAACACATCGACAACCGCTCGCGCTCGTCGGCCTCGGACACCAGCCAGCGGAAGGCATTCTCGATCACCCAGCGGTCGATGCTGGGCGTAATGCCGTAGCGTTCAGCTGCCGTAATGAAATTGTCCGGCGAAACAATCTTGCCGGTCTCATCGCGCATGCGCAGCAGCAACTCGTAGTGCGCGCCCTGGTCCTGTTTCTGCAGCGGCTGGATTGTCTGGCGGAACAATTCGAAGCGCGACTCCTCCAGCGCATTGTTGATACGCGCCGCCCACTGCATCTCGCGCCGGCGGCGCATCAGCTCGATGTCATTCTCCGCGAAGCTGTGTACGCGGTTGCGCCCGGCCTCTTTGGCCGCCGCGCAGGCACTATCGGCCGCACTGATGATGGAAGCCACGTCGGCATTGTCCGCCGCCACCGGCACTACGCCCACGCTCGCGCCCATGCGGAAGGTGCGTTCCTCCCACAGAAAGCGGAAATTGCGCACCGTCTCGCGCAGGGTCTCGGCCATGCGCAATGCCTCCTCCAGCGTGCAGTTCTCCAGCAGCACACCGAATTCGTCACCACCCAGGCGCGCCAGCGTGTCGCGCCAGCGGATCTTCGACTTCAGCAGCGCGCCCACCTGCCCGAGCAGGGCGTCACCGGCGCTGTGCCCGCAGGTGTCGTTGATGATCTTGAACTGATCGAGATCCAGATAGCAGATCGCGTAGGCGTTCTCGCGCGCCCGCGCGCTTTTCAACGCCCGCTCCAGCCGCGCCTCGAACTCACGACGGTTGACCAGCCCGGTGAGCACGTCGTGGCTGGCGTGGTAGGACAGGCGCCGGTTCAGTTCGCGCGATTCGCTGACATCGTGGAAGACCAGAACGCCGCCACCCACCCGCGCCTTGCCTGGTTTGTCGCCCTCGCTGTGCCGCGCCGGGATGGGCGCCGCCGTGCTGTCCACGTACAGTTCATTGCCGTCACGGCGGATGAGCAGCATGGGGCGCACGGACTTGACCGGGCGCTCGCGGCGAATGGCCACCGACATCGGATTTTCCAGCGGCTCGCAGGTTTCCTCGTGAAAGGCGCGGAAGATCTCGCCGATGGGCCGGCCCTGGGCGTCCTCGAGTTTCCAGCCGGTGAGCTCCTCGGCCACTGGATTCAGATACTCCACGCGCGAATGCTCATCGGCGGTAATCACCCCGTCGCCGATGGATTGCAGGGTGACCTGCGCGCTTTCCTTCTCGCGGAACAGGGCCTCCTCGAAGAGCCGGCGTTCGGTAATGTCCAGCTCGGCGCCAACCAGCCGCAGCAACCGGCCCTGTTCGTCCAGCCGGGCCTTGGCGCGGCTGCTTACCCAGCGCCACTCGCCATTGCGATGGCGCACGCGATGCACGCTTTCAAACACAGGGCTGCGCCCCTCGATGTGTTCGCGGATTCCGGTACGCACGCGGGACAGGTCATCCGGATGGATGAGTTCGCGCCAGTCCGGCGAGTGGTTCATCTCATCGTCGCGGTAGCCGAGCATGGCCTTCCAGCGCGGAGAGAATTCCGTATGGTTGGCCACCGCGTCGAAATCCCACACGCCTTCATTACTGGTGGCCAGCGACAATGCGCTGCTGTCCTGCAGGCGAGTGAGATGGGCCTGCATGCGCAGCCGTTCCAGGCCGGAGGCAAAGCTGGCGCCGATGAGTTTCAGCAGCAGATGCAGTTCGGCGTCCCAGCTCGCTCGCGCCTGCACGGTGCACAGGCCGATGAAGCCGGCCAGCTTCCCCTGCACGGAAAAGCCGATGAGCAGCGCCGCGCCGATGCGCAGGTGTTGCAGGCGCTGGCCGTCGAGGAGATGTTCGCGCGCCAGGACCGCAGTGTCGCGCAGCTCCACCACACGCAGGTGATCCAGGCGGGTGCTCAACCAGGGCAGGGAGTCGAGGCTGTCACCCTTGAGCACCTCGGGTGTGCACTGACCGAAGGTCCCCTTGGAAACCGGCACCGATTCGAACCGGCTGCCGCTGGCATCAAGGAAGGCGACAAAGGTGGCGTCGGCATCGGTGGATTGGCGCAGCACTTCCAGGCTCTGGCGGATGCAGACCTCGGCGCCGGCCTCGGTCATGTTCTGCAGATCGACGGCGATTTTGGTGCAGGCCAGGTCCAGGCCCAGTCTCAGTCCGGGACGCGGATGCGAGCCTGTCAGCATGGCGGATGACAGGGCTTCGGCGGGCGCAGGATCGTTCGTCGTTTCGGTCGGCACTGTGCGGGTGTGCCTTGTGATAAGTGCGCCGGCATTCTGACACAGTCAGACAGGAAAACAAGGTAAGCGATTGATAGGGAAGAGGTCTGCCACGGTTCTGGACGGCGCCTCGTCGGCCTCGCGCGACAGGATCGGTGTCAACGGACGCCCGGGGCTCCCGTTATTGCCCGCATGACTGATCAACAGCGGGAGAATCCAGTGATGTCACCTTCTAGTTCGAGCCTTCGCGGCTGGCTCCTTACACCCCTGGCGGCCCTGCTGCTCGGCCGGGTCGTCTGCGGCGGCGGCGGTAGCGGCAATGGCGGTAGCACGGCGAACAACGACCCGGGCAGCTCCGGCTCGCAGCAATGCGCGTCGGGTGGCTGCGGCGAGGTGCTGGTCGCGCTGACCGATGCGGATGGCGATTTTCTCAGCTACAGCGTCGATGTGCTGTCGCTGACACTCAAGAAAGCCAACGGCGACGAGGTGCAGACCCTGCCCAGCAGCACACGCGTGGACTTCGCGCAGCTGGTGGACCTCACCGAGTTTTTCACCGCGGCCACCATTCCCAATGGCGCCTATGTCGAAGGCAGCATCCGCCTGGACTTCAGCAATGCCGAGGTCACGGTGGAAGTGAACGGCGAACCGACGGCGACCACCGTGGCGGATGAAGACGGTGCGCCGCTGGGCACAGTGGACCTGCAGATCGTGCTCGACAACGCCAATCACGTTGTCGTCGCGCCGGGGCGCCCCGCCTTCCTGCAGCTGGACTTCGACCTGGCCGCTACGCACGCCGTGGACATCAGCACCAGCCCGGTGACGGCCGTGGCCCGCCCCCTCATTGTGGCCACCATCGATCCGATCGAAGAAAAGGAGATGCGCGTGCGCGGTCCTCTGCTCAGCGTCGACACCGAGGCGAGCAGTTACCTGATCGACGTGCGTCCCTTCCTGCACCGCACCGCCCGCTTCGGCCGGCTGACGGTAAACACCACCGCTGATACCGCCTTCGAGGTGGATGGCGTGACCTACACCGGCGCCACGGGTCTGCGGGCGATGGCCGACCTCGATGCCGGCAGCGCCACGGCCGCCTTCGGCACACTGAACCTGGAGACGCGCCGCTTCACCGCCGAGCGTGTGCATGCCGGCACCAGCGTGCCGGGCGATCGCTTCGATGTGCTGTGGGGCAATGTGACCGCGCGCCGGGGCGACACGCTCATCGTGCGCGGCGGCACCCTGATCCGTCGCTCCGGCACCCGCAGCTATGTGCGCAATGACATCGAACTCAAGGTCGGACCGGACACCGGCGTGAGCCGCGACGGTCGCGATGGCAGCGACCTCGACGCCGGCGCCCTGTCAATCGGCCAGCGCATTCACGCCTTTGGCGAGGTCAGCCAGGACGATGAAGGCAAGCTGACACTGGATGCCAGCTCCGGCCGCGTGCGCATGCACCTCACGCATCTGTGGGGCACGGTGAAATCCAGCCTGCCAGGAATGCTGACGCTGGACCTCGACGCCATTGACGACCGCCGGGTGAGCATTTTCGACTTCAGCGGCACCGGCATGGCACCGCTCATGGACGCCGATCCCGATAACTACGAAGTGTCCACCGGACAGCTGGACCTGAATCTGTTCCCGCAGACCGCACCCACCCGCGTGTTCGGTTTTGTCACGCCCTTCGGCCTGGCGCCGCCGGACTTCGAGGGCCGCACCATCGTGGACTTCGCCACGGTGCGCGCCATCATGGGCATCGGCTGGGGCCTACAAGGTTCGGCTGCGCCCTTCTTCAGCGTGCAGGCCAGCGGCATCGTGCTTGATCAGACAAACGACGAACTCGGCGTGCGTCATCACATCAAGATCGGGCCACGTCTGATCGACATCACCGCGCTGGCGTCCTCGCCAACCATCGTCCCCTTCGGCGAGCGCGGGCTGTACGCCATCGGCATGGGCCGGCGCGTGGAAATGTTCTCGAACTTCGAGCGTTTCACCGCGCGGCTGAACGAAAAACTGGGCGCGGGCAGCAAGGTGCTGAGCCTCAGCGCCAGTGGCGGCTACGACACGGCGAGCTCAACGCTGAGTGCGCGCGAGGTGCACATCAGCATGACGGATCAATAGGCATCCCCCTGCCCTGAAGGGCCTTGGCCTGATGGACCTGGCCTGATGAAAGATAACGGCCCGCGCCTCGGCGCGGGCCTTTTTTTGCTCGCAGCGGATCAGGACTCGGTGACATCAAGGCCCGCCTTGTAGCGCGCCCTGAGCCACATCACACCGAACAGATCGACAATGCCCACCCAGAGGCGGTTATGCAGACCGTACTTGGAGCTGCCGCGCGTTCGCGGCCGATGACTCACGGGTATGGAGACCACCTTCGAGCCGGCACGCTGGAACAGCGCCGGCAGGAAGCGATGCATGTGATCAAAGGCCGGCAGCGCCAGGAAGGTCTCACGGTGATACAGCTTGATGCCGCAGCCGGTGTCCGGCGTCCCGTCGCCCAGCATGCCGCCGCGCACCCCGTTGGCGATGCGCGAGGACAGCCACCGCAGCCAGGTATCGCGCCGGCTGACCCGATTGCCCATGAACAACATCACTCCGGCGTTCTGCGCCTGATCGCGCGCGGCAATCAGCGCCGGAATATCGGCCGGATCGTTCTGCCCATCACCATCCAGCGTCGCAATCCACGGCCCGCGCGCGGCCACCGTGCCGCTGCGCACGGCCGCACTCTGCCCGCTACGGAATGAATGACGCAGCAGCCGCAACTCTGTCAGCCCCTCCGCCCGCGCCTGCAGGGCCGCCTGTGCGGTGCCATCGGTGCTGCCGTCATCGACAAAAATCATCTCGAAGACAATCCGGCCACGCAGCGCAGCGGCAATCTCCCGCGCCAGCGGCGCCAGATTCTCCACCTCATTGCAGACCGGTACGACAACAGATATTTCAGGATTCATAGCTTCTCGATAAATTGCATGCCGACAGCTCGCTGCGTGGCGTCTGACCGGGGGAAGTTATCCACAGTTTAAGGGGGGGATTCCCATAAACTGTGGATAACTTCCCCCGGTCAGACGCCACGCCCTCCACTGCCCATCCTTTGCATCTCCCACGCCTGCTCAAACAACCGCTGCATCCTCGCCTCCATCTCCCGCTGTATCCGCTCAACCTCGGCATCATCCGCCCCCCTCGGCACGAACAAAGGCTCCCCCACTACCAGGACCACCCGCGTAAACGGCCGCGGAATCACGAACCGGTCCCAGGTACGCAGCACCCAGGCATGCCGGGCCGACCAGGCCAGCGGTACCAGCGGCGCACCCGAGAGCTGGGCCAGCTTGACCACACCCGGCTTGAACTGCGAATGCGGACCGGAGGGTCCGTCCGGCGTCACCCCAATGGAAATACCTTCGCGCATCAGCGCCTTGCTCATCGCGCGCAGCGCCTGTGCGCCACCCGCCGTCGTCGACCCGCGAAAGACCAGCCCGCCGCCTATGCGCCTGGCCACTGCGGCA
Organism: Gammaproteobacteria bacterium; assembly: GCA_021773365.1. Classification (GTDB taxonomy): domain Bacteria; phylum Pseudomonadota; class Gammaproteobacteria; order Steroidobacterales; family Steroidobacteraceae; genus JAJFKF01. Next base: position 6,194 of record JAJFKF010000145.1, read on the forward strand.
GGCACTTCCCCATCAACCGAAGCGCTGATCAGCCAGCCGATGCGTGCGCCACGGCCGATCAATCCGCACAGATACCGCCAGCACAGCAGCTGATGGCGATGCCAGTAACAGACCACCGCCGTTTGCCCGGAAAGCAGACGGCCTTCCAGGTATTCGCCGCCTTGCACACGTTCGATCCGACAGGTCGACCAGAACAGCCGGAGCAGCCCCACGCCGATGGGCACCAACAGTGCGTATCCCATGCGCCGCAGAGGCGTCAGCTGCCGCTTGGTACGCTTAGCGCTCTTTTGTCGAATTCTTCGCATAGTAGTTCGGATAGTCCTTGCCCACGCCCTTGAAGCGGCGGTGGATCCACAGATACTGCTCGGGCACGCGACGCACCTGCGCTTCGACCAGTGCATTCAGCCGCGTCGCATCGGCCAGCGCGTCGCCGCTGGGGAAATTATCCAGCGCCGGGTAAATCACTGCGCGATAACCCCGCGCGCCTGGCAGGCGCTCGGGAAAATAGGGCAACACCACTGCCCCGGTGGTGCGCGCCAGGCGTGAAGTGGCCGAGTTGGTGCCGGCGGCAATGCCGAAGAACGGCGCCATCACCGCACCCTTGTGCCGATAGGCCTGATCCGGCGCATACCAGACACTCTCGTTGGCCCGCAGCGCGCCCACCAGCGTGCGCACATCGTCACGGGGAATCGCGCGCCTTGAGCGGCGCGCGCGCACTTTGCCGAGGACGTAGGCCAGCGCACGGTTCTTCGACGGCCGGTACATGATGTTCACCGGCGCACGCGCGGTCAAAGCCCGGGCGCCGATCTCCAGCGCGGTGAAATGCGCCGAGAACAGGATGGCGCCGTGACCCTGCGCCAGGGCGGCCTGAATATGCTCCATACCCTCGACCTGGATCAATCCGATGATGCGGCGATCCGAAGCCCACCAGCTCAGCGCGGTCTCGAAAGGCGCCAGACCCAGACTGCGGAAGTGACGCCTCAGCAGCTGCTCCCTCGCTGGTTCATCGAGCTCAGGGAAACACAGCTCAAGGTTCCGACTGGCAATGCGTACATAGCGCAACGGCAGACGGCGCACCACTGCGCCCAGCAATGCTCCGAGAATGGTCAGTACCCGGTATGGCAACAGTGCCGAAATGCGCAACAACCCCAAGCCGATCCACGTCGGCCAGTAGCGCGGCGCCAACAGGTTCAACTGGAATTTCATGACTTTCTGTACGGATCGTCGGCCGTGTCCGGACGCTTGAAACGTTTGTAGGTCCACAGGTACTGCTCGGGACACAGGTAGACCTGTTCTTCAACCAGCGCGTGCAACCGTGCAGCATCGACGGCCGGGTCCGCAGAAGGGAAATCTGCCAGCGGTTCGCCGATACGCACCCGATACCGATGGCACGAGACACCGTCATCGGACCGCCGCATCGTCAGACGCTCAATCGAGAACGGCAGAACCGCAGCGCCACTCATGCGCGCGATCCTCGACGGCGCGGTATTGCTCAGTACGGGGATGCCAAAGAAGGGGGCCAGCACGCTGGAACGCGCGTCCTCTACCTGATCAGCGGCGAACCATACCGGACGGGTCTGCCGCAGAACCCCGATGAGTTCACGCGCCTTGTCGCTGGGAATCAGTTGCATCGCATCTGCCCCCAGGCTGTGCTCGAACTGCCAGGCCAGCAGTGCATTCTTGGGTCGCTGGTACATCACCGCCGCCGCTGTCCGACCGGCCAGAGCGCGCGCACCGAGTTCAGCCGCCGTGAAATGCGCGGTGAACAGCAGCACACCGCGACCGCTTTGCAGCACCTGCTCCAGCCGTTCCAGCCCCTCCACCCGGATCAGCGCCACGATACGTGCGGGGGAAGCCCACCAGGCCAGCGCCGTCTCGAACAGCGCGCAGCCCAGCGACTCGAAATGCCGCCGCAGCAGCGCCGAACGCTCCCCCGCCGTGAGCTGGGGAAAGCAAAGGCCCAGGTTGATCTGCCCGATTCGCCGCTCGCGGCGCGCCAGGCGCCCGGCCAACCGCCCCAGCCCCCGCCCCAGCGCCATCTGTGTCGAAAAGGGCAGCAATACCAGCAGGCGCATCAGGCCCAGCCCCAGCCACACCCCCCAGTAGCGCGGCGCCAGAGACCAGCCGGGCGGGGAGCCGCCTTGACGCTTCACGGGCATTGGCGAACGCGCGGGTACAGATTCAGGGCATTCATGAAGGGGGCGAAGCATACCAATGTTGGCTTGCCGCAGAGCTTGAACAAATGAGAATTATTATCATCTATACTGCACACACATGAGCCATCTCCCCCCCCAGACTGACGGCAGCCCGGACACCAGCGGGCCGGCCGTCCCCCTGAGCACGCTGCGCCGCGGGATCGCCGCCCACGTGGTCGAGGTCATCGACCGGCAGGAGTCCCTAGGCGATGAAGCCCGCTCCACACTGGCCCGGCGGCTGGTGGAAATCGGCTTCGTGCGAGGCGAGCGCTGCGAAGTGATAGGCGAATCCTGGCCCGGGCGCGATCCGATCGCCGTGCGCATCGGCAACAGCACCTTCGCCCTGCGCCGCCGCGAAGCCAGTGCCATTCTGGTCACCATCGAGCACCGGCCATGAGCGCCGCGGCCACCGCCGGAAACGTCATGCGGCTTGCGCTGGTGGGCGTTCCCAACTGCGGCAAGACGGCCCTGTTCAACCGCCTCACCGGCAGCCGGCAGAAGGTGGCCAACTATGCCGGCGTCACCGTGGAGCGCAAGGAAGGCAGTTTCACCGGCGCCGGGCACCGCCGCCAGTACCGCATCCTCGATCTGCCGGGCGCCTACAGCCTGACGCCCACTACCCTCGATGAGGCCATCACCCGCGACATGGTGCTCGGCCGCCTGCGTGGCGAACCGCCGCCGGAACTGATCGTCTGCGTTGCCGATGCCACCAACCTGCGCCTGAACCTGCCGCTGGTACTGCAACTGCGCCGCCTGAATCTGCCCATGGTGGTGGCGCTCAACATGTCGGATCTGGCGCAAAAGCGCGGCTACCACCTGGACCCGCAGGCCTTGCAGCGCGAACTGGGCGTACCGGTGGTGGAAACCGTGGCCGTTCACGCCGGCGGACACCGTGCCCTGGTGGATCTGCTCGATGCCCAGGCGCCACAGGGAATGGCTGACGCCACCAACCCGGACAGCGACCCGGGCAGCCTGGACATAGAAGAGATTCAGCGCGAAGCCCACGGCATCCTCAGGCACATCGGCTACCGCGAGCCCGCACGGCAGCTCTGGCTGCACCGGCTCGATGCGGCGGTCATGCACCCGCTGCTTGGCCTTGGCGTTCTGGCCGCCCTGCTGTTCCTGGTGTTCCAGGCGGTGTTCAGCTGGGCCAGCGTCCCCATGGACTGGATCACCGCCGCCGTGGAAGGCGCCGGTGCATGGCTGCAGGCAACAATGCCGGCGGGACCGCTGCGCAGCCTGCTCGTCGACGGCGTGGTGGCGGGTGTGGGCAGCGTGCTGATCTTTCTGCCGCAGATTCTCATTCTTTTCTTCTTTATATTGCTGCTGGAGGACAGCGGCTACCTGCCGCGCGCCGCCTACCTGCTCGACCGCCTGATGGGCAAGGCCGGACTGTCGGGACGCGCCTTCATCCCGCTGCTGTCGAGCTTTGCCTGCGCCATTCCGGGCATCATGGCCGCGCGCACCATCCCCAACATGCGCAACCGCCTGGTGACCATCATGATCGCTCCGCTGATGACCTGCTCGGCACGGCTGCCGGTCTACGCATTGATCATTGCCGCCTTCATTCCGCAGCAGGCCGTCGGGCCGTTCAACCTGCAGGGCGTGGTGCTGTTCTCCCTGTACTTTGCCGGCGTGCTGTCAGCACTGCTCGTGGCCTTTGTTCTGAAGTGGCTGTTTCACCGCGACCAGTACCACCCATTGCTGCTGGAGTTGCCCGAATATCACTGGCCGAGCATGCGCAACCTCGCCATGGGACTGTGGGAGCGGGCAGCCATCTTCATGCGCCGGGTGGGCGGCATCATTCTCACGCTGATGATCGTGCTGTGGTTCCTCAGCAGCTATCCGGCCCCGCCGGCAGGCGCCACCGGCCCGGACATCCAGTACAGCTTCGCCGGCATGCTCGGTCGCGGACTGGAGCACATCTTCGCCCCCATCGGCTTCAACTGGCAGATCTCGGTGGCCCTGGTACCCGGACTGGCCGCGCGCGAGGTGGCCGTCGGCGCACTGGGCACCGTCTACGCGCTCTCTGCGACCGAGGCCGACACCGCCGCCTCACTGACGCCGCTGATTGCCGGCAGCTGGAGCCTGGCCACGGCATTGTCACTGCTGGCCTGGTATGTCTTCGCCCCGCAATGCCTGTCGACCCTGGCTGTGGTGAAGCGCGAAACCAACTCCTGGCGTTATCCATTGATCATGGCCGGCTACCTGTTTGCGCTCGCCTACGCGGCCTCGTTTGTCACCTATCGCGTGGCGCTGGCCATGGGAGGTGGCGGGTGATGGTGCAGACGCTCATCGTCGCGGTACTGGTTACCGCCAGTGCGCTGTATGCGGCGTGGCTGCTGATGCCGCGCACGCGGCTGCGGATGCTGCAGGCGATGGCGCGGCGCCTGGACCCGCACGGCAGCGCGCACGGCGTGGTTTCGCGACTGATCAGCAGGACATCGCCGGGCGGGTGTGGGGGCTGCGCTGCCAACGTAGCGGTGCAGCGGCCGCCTGCAGATTGAAAATCCGCGTGCCAGCGATTTGATTCCGGCCCTGGCCACCGTTCACTTAAATCATCCAGGTACGCGAACGCTGTAGCGTAGCTCTACCTGTGGTTAAGGTCATGGGCACGAACCTGCATCCCGCGAGGAGAAAACAAGACGCTGGATCGAGAGAACATACAGCGCAAAAAACATAAGCCATCCCAGACTCCCGCCGCCGCCTTTGCTTTCGGAAGCGGAAGGCGTTGTCGCCACTGTCTGGATGATTACGGTAGTGGTATGTGCATTGTTGTCCCGCTCCGTATCATTATTCGCGGTTGCCGTGGCAAAGAGGGAGAAGCTGCCGGTGGCAACCGGATTCAATGTCGCACGAATCTGGTGTGTCGTGCCCCCGCTGATGTTGCTCAGGGTACATTCGAAACCGGTAATATTTTTACTGCAGTTCGAGGAAGCATCAGCGCTGACATAGGTGGTTTGTGTCGGCAGCCGCACATCGACATTTATTTCAGAAGCCGTGGCATTTCCCGTCACGTTCACATCCAGGCTATAGGTGAAGTTCCTGCCAAGGGTAACGGTCAGCTCATCGGCACTGGCGGCAAGGCTGACTTCTGTCGTGGCCACTGACTCGAAATTCAAAGTCCTGCTGTCGTTACTGCTATCCACATCCGCGTCGACGTAAAGACGTGCGGAGCTGCCTAATGATCCCGGGCCTGTGGTATACAGGCGCATATTGATGGTGACCACGCTGTTGGCCGAGAGATCACCCAGGTCACAGTCTATAAGACCGGAATCGACAACGCATGAGCCCACATCTGTCTGCACAGAATCAACTTTAACCTTGCTGAATACATTGCCGAACGTAAACCTGACGCCGGGAACTGCCCGCAAGTCGGTTGCCACTTGCAACGTGGCATCGAAGGGCTCATCCACCACAACGTCAAACTGACTTTGCTCAACCAGAATGCTGGCATCAACCAGGGATTCGACGCGCAACACGGGACTGACCGAGTTGTTGCTATCATCGGCATCCTCATCTGCGCTTACCGTCAGGACGGGCGAGTACTCCCCGGGCTCATCGCCGCGTACCGTAATAGTAAAATCTTCGGTGGAATTGAATCCAAGTTCATCAAGCGTACAGGTCACAACATTATCGGCGATAGAGCAGGCGGAATATTGGCTGCTGACCTTCACCGGAACAACACCCACTGGGAAAGTGGCGGTGAACTCAATATTGCGGGTGGGGCTGTGGCCGGCTGAGTACACCGTGGCAGTCAGAAACTTTTCGCGCGTTTCATGAATTACGCCCGGCGGGCGCGCGCTGAGACTGGCATCGACCGCCTGCTTGACTTCCACGGTCAGATACCCGGAGTTGTTTCCGTTGGACTGGTCGTTATCCGCAGAAACATTGAAGCGCAGCTGAAAAGCGCCGACCTGGGTGCCGCTAAGGGTCACTGCAATATGGCGCGTGACGTCCGGCGCGAGAGAGTCCAGAGTGCAGCTGAACGCATTGTCATCCACGGTGCAATCCGCTCCTTCCAGGACAACGGATTCAACCGTGAAGGCGGCATTTACTTCATTGCTAATGACGATACCCGTGGAAGCCTGTCTGCCGGTGGTAGCCAGCGTAAGATCAACTTCAAACGGCTCATTCAGTGTCGCAACCACGTTTGTAGTACTGGCCCACAAAGCCACGTCTGAATCAGGCAGTACCTGCACTGCGGTGGTCGCTCTATTGTTGTCCTGATTGGTGTCGTTGTCCGCAATGATCCGCGCCGAAATCTGATAGCTGCCAACTTGAGTGCCGGTCAGCTGAATGCTTAGCGCGTGGGTTTCGCCAGGCTGCACTTCACCCAGCTCACAGACCACAACATCGTTGATAGAGCACGCGTTGCCATCCAGCGTTACGGAGTCAAAGCGCATTCCATCCGCTTCAATGCGCACGGATGCGCCAGTGGCTGCCGCGATTCCGCCCGCCGTGAGGGTTCCGGCCACAGTCACCTGGTCATTAAGAAAGCTTGTTATGGACAGGGGGTTCAGTGAAACGCCGAGGTCCACGCGGGGATCTATGTGGAATTGAGTAGTCTGTTCGTTGTTGATGAAGTTGCGATCGTTGCTGGCAGTGAGCTTGACCGTGCCGATGAAATCGCCGTGGGCCTGAATCCGCAATTGCATCTGAATGCGGCGGGTGGCCTCGGCCGGCACGGTTCCAAGCCGGCAGGTCACCGTATCTAGTCCAACAGCGCAACTGCCGCCTGGCACACTTGCAGAATCGACTTCAAATGACAGGTGGGGCAGCGTGAGCGTCACTACCGCATTTTCGACCGCGCGACTCTCAAGCGAAATCACGTCGATGACATAGTCAAACGGCTCATTGCCATAGACCAGCATGGAATCCGGCGCGCTGACAGCAGCATCGGCAGTCTGGATGGTTTTGATGCAGCTGGCAGACTGAATACCCGCGGCCATCTGCTGGCGACTGCATGGAGAAAAGGTGGAACTGCCATTGATCTGCGGCGCCATCAGATATGTTTGCGCCGTGCCGGCGCAGACGCCTTCACCGTCGTGCACCGCTCCGAAGCTATGGCCGATCTCATGCGCGGCCACCAGCGCACTGCCGGTCAGATCATGGGTGCCTTTGCTCAGGCTGACGCCGGTACGCGGCTGGCACAGTGAATCCAAGTATGCAATACCGGCGATGTTGTCCTGCAGGACGCGCCCGGTAAACAAATGAGTGAGGCCATAAGCACGGATGTTGGCATGGGAGTTGCGGTAGTCGGCCAGCTCCGATAGCAAGTCCTCGGCCACGCTGGTGGTGAAGGGATTGTCGGATTCGCCGAACATGAGCAATTCAGGCACGGCAATGATGACGCCAACCTGCTCGCTGAAAATGCCATCCACAATATTCATGCGCGCCAGCGCTGCGCCCACCTCATCAGGGAAATTCCCTGAGAAGAGCACGTCACCCAGAACGACGACATCGAGTTGCTTGTATTCGGAAGCTTCAGCCGCCGCGCTAAGCTCCGCCACCATGACCTGGTAGTCGGCCAGGGCGGTTTGTCGCCCTGCCATAGCCGACCCGGCCAAGGCTGCACCGCAGATTTCAGTGTTCAGATCACTTCGGGCATCAGCCAGCCGATAAATGATTGTCGTGGCGCCCTGCGCAGCGGCCAGACGCGCCGGTTCAATGGTGTAAAGATCGTGGCCGTCCCAGAATGCTCCGTGCAGCTCCGAATTGATCCGCGTAATGCGCACCCAGGAATTGGATTTTCCCTTCAAACGGCCACGATAGAGCTGGTAGCGCTCCAGGGCCTGGCGCTGCGCACGGGGAAGCTTGTTCAGGAGACGACTGTTGCGCTTGAGCTCCAGCTCGAAATTGCGCCCATAGGCTACAAATGACAGATCCGCGGCGCCCTCGGGCTCACCGGGGCCGGCTCGGGGCACAATCCGGGCCGAAGGGCCCAGGGCTTCGGAATGCAAAATCCGGAAATGATGATCGGCTGCCGTGACGAGGCCTGTCATCAGCAGCAGAGCCAGAGCCACCCCTTGCTTGAGCATCGTCGCACCCCTCAGCGATCGCGCCTTATCTATTCTAGGGGGAGGACGTATAGCAGGTGCATGGCATCTGCGCAAAAAAAAGGCCGCTGCGGACGGTGCAATTTGTCAAAACGGGCCGGCTACCTGGTCTGTCCGGCCCGATCCTTCCTGCCCGCACGCTGCGAACTAACCGCCCTCGATCATCGGCCTGACCTCACTGCGCAGCGTCTCACCACGAGCGGCTTTGCCCGAGGTGCTGCTCAACGCGATCGTTCATCGCGACTACGCAGTTCCGACACCGATCCAGATTCGGGTCTATGAGGATCGGCTGTCGATCCGAAACCCCGGGGAGCTGCCGGAGAACTGGACCCAGGCCACCTTGCTGGGTTCGCACGCTTCGCGGCCCTACAACCCCGACATTGCCCACGCGTTCTTCCGGGCCGGCGAGATTGAGGCCTGGGGGCGGGGCATGGAGCGCATCTTCGGAGCTTGCCGGCAGGCTGGCACGCCGGAGCCGCTGCTTCGCCTGGACGCTCGGGATTTCTGGTTCGAGTTTCCTTTCTCCGAGATTTACCTGGGCAGCCTGACTTCGGGGGAAGAAGCTGGCAGGGGATTGGAGAAGACTACCCAAGAAACTACCCAAGAACAGATTCTTGCCCTCTTGCGCGAGGATTCGACGCTGACCCGAAAAGTCCTGGCTGACCGCATCGGCATCACGCCCGATGGCGTCAAATACCACCTCGACAAGCTCCGCGATACCGGCCGCATCCGTCATGTCGGTCCGACCAAGAAGGGCCGCTGGGAAGTCCCATCACCCATGCGACACCGTCTGAAGAAAGTCTTCATCAAGAAGATCCCTTCGTTCGTTCGCGTCGCAATCAGAAACTCTTGCGGAACGAGATCGAGTAGCGGCGCAGGCGCGGATCGCCATAACGGCTGTAGCCACCCAGGGTGTTCGTCGTGGGCAGGGCGGGCGGCAGGGTATCGAATACATTGCTGATGCCCAGCATGATTTCGCTGTTGGCCAGCATGCCACCCGCCAGTGCGGATTCCTCGACGCGGTACTTGACAAACATATCGTGGTAAATCTGCCGGGGAATGCGGGCCCTGCCGTAGTTGAGAACCACGCCGGCGATGTAGGCCTCGTAGCCGGGTTGGTCAAGCGGCGAAAAGTTGTAGGATTTGTAAGAGTTATACCACTGCGCATTCCAGCCGGCAGACCACACTCCACGCTGCCAGTTCAGGCCGCCATTGCCGCGCCACTCCAGCGGACCATTGGCGTAGCCCACCGGATCAATCAGAGCCGAATCGGCTACCGCCCTATATTCGCGGTGGAGCATGTGCGTGCCGATGACATAGGCCCGGAACATGCCGTAAGCGGTGTTCCAGTCATAGTCGGCCTGAATGTCCACCGCCTCCACCTTGGTCTGGGAGATATTGATCTGACTGTCATTCAAATCCGTTATCACGCCGCCGGTAAAGCCCAGGGCCTGGTCTTCCGGCGTCAGCGGCGCTCGCACGATGCGCCCCGGAAAGAACTCCTCGAGTTCCGCCAGCGTGATGACATTACCGAAGCTGATTTCATCCGATTTTTCAATCCGGGTGTAGTCAATCGACAGCCGCAGACCCGGCAGAATGGCAGGCGTGAAAACAGCTCCGGCCGACACGCTGCGCGAGGATTCCGGCAGCAGATCCGGGTTTCCCTGCTGCTGACGGCTATTCAGCAGAATCACCTGCTCATTGCCACGTTTGTGGTCGAGAATTCTGGAAAAATTGCCGTAATCAAGGTCGTACACGAGGCGCGGCACCAGCTGACTGAGCGAAGGCGGCAGCACACCCTCGCCGTAACTGGCGCGAAGCGCCACAGACTCGACCGGCTGGTAGCGAATCCCGAAGGTATATTGATTGGCTACCACCTCGCTCTCCAGATACTCCGTGTCGCCGTTGGTAAATGGACCATCAGGAGAGGGGCTGGTCTGGAAACTGAAGGCGGATTCAGCCAGCGCGCGGGTCGTTCTTTCGTCCCGGCGATACGAAGCCTGAATGTCGAGCGCTCGCAATCCGGGCAACGCGTTGGCGGCCGAGAACAGCGGTATCGTCGCCTCGATGTAGCCGCTCAGGTTTCGCTCGCCGCGCGGCGCAACACTGCGGTATGACGCATCGTAAGGCGCATAAAACTGGGTGGTCTGGATGATGTAAGGCAGCGTTTCCTGAGTACGCCGCTCGAGCAGGGCGGACAGGACGACCGGGCCGCCCGGCAGGTTGACTGTCGGCCCGGCCAGGCGCAGGGCGGTGGTGATCTGTTTGACTCTGGAAGGATCGAGAAACTTCACCCCCGGAATACTTGGGATAAGGTAGGGCGTGTAGTCATGCGGATAGGTATTCTCATCGCGCAGCACGTCCAGGGTTCCATCCCAGATTCCGAGCAGTGCCGGTCCCGGCGGAAAATCACGGTCCGTGAAGGCAAAACGCGAACCTGCGGATTGAAAGCTGGAAAGGCCCCAGCCGTATTCGCCCTGCACCGTCCACTCATATGGCAGACGGATGTTCAACCCGATGTTGCTGGCGATTGACTCGTTGGTGGTGACAGCGGCGCCGCCATGGTAGAAATCTGATCCAGCAAACTGAATCCGTATGTTCTGCTCGAAGGGGTTACCCGCATGGGTCGCCAGCAGGCTGTAATTGCCGAAAAACACGGCATTCAGTCGTGAGTTCTCACTGCTGGACGAGGTTACGTCGACGAAGGCTTCGATGCGGTCGGTGAAATTACGCCGGACATTGATCGAGGCGGACAGGGTCGTGGGACTGGCCAGAAGGGTCTGGCCCTTGCCCGCCAGCCCGGACGGCAGTTCGAGATTGTACTGGCCGGCTGTCGTCAGGAAGGCCTGACCGCCATCGCTTGCCGGTCCGGCGTACCCGCCAGGCACATGGGTGATAGGCGAACCCAGCGACTGACCGGTGCTCTTCAGCACCAGATCCTGGCCGTTTGTGCTGCGGATATTGGTGGTTCCACCAATGGGCGGGGAACTGGCGTTGAGGATGGCGGCCGGATTATTCAGCAGCTGCAGCTGACGGCCGCGTTCCGTCAAACCGGTCTCGCCCTGCGTGAAGGGGTTCGAATCGCTGTAGCTGGCCGAAATCATGACATTGGTCCTGCCACCCTCCAGACTGAAGCCCGCGTTGGCGTTGAGCGTGCGGCGTGCCGCATCGCTGCCAAACACATTGTCATACCGCGCATTCAGTTCCAGGCCGCGATAGTCCCTTTTCAGGATGATGTTGATCACCCCACCGGTGGCGCCGCCACCGTAGATGCCGCCCGCGGTGGACGGCAGCACTTCGATCCGCTCCACCGAAGACAATGGAATGCCGTTGATGCTGGGCTGCTGGAATTCGGCGGTATTGAACGAACCTGGTATGCGACGCCCGTTAACCAGGATCAGGGTTTGGTCCGCTCCCATTCCGCGCAGGTCGATCCGGTTGCCGTCGTAGTTTGACTCGGCGTTCAGCGCAATCTGGCTGTCCGTATACTCCTGGGTGTTCATCGGCAGACGGGTCCTGAGAAAATCCTCCAGATTGCCCGCCATGGACTGCTCGATGTCCTCGGCGTTGAACACCACGTAGGGCTGCACGTCATCCTCAGAGCGACGAATATCCACGTTTGATGTACGCCGGTCGCGCACCAGAATCTCTGGAATGCCGCGGCCCTCATTGGCATCACTCTGTTGTTTGTCAGCATCCACTACGGCCTGCTCCGCCGCCGCGGGGCTATCGGCAGCGGCGCGCGCCAGCCGGAAGAGGCCTCGCGACCCGTCAGCGGATGCGGGGGTCAGCTGGCCCGAGACCGGCCTGACCTCTCGCGCCCTGGCCATGCGCACTGCCACGGTACGCGCATCGAGGAACTCGTAGCGCAGATTGGTCTTGGCCAGCAGGTGCTGCAGCGCGACTTCGGGCGTGAAATCGCCCTTCAGACTTGGCGCCGTGGCGCTCTGCGAGGAGACATCGGCATCGAGCAGCAGCTGCAGGCCGGCCTGGTGGGCCAGGTCATTCAGCGCATCAACCAGCGGCTGGGCGCTGATATCCAGCTTTACCGACTTGGGCGCGACTGCCTGGGCATTGAGCCCCATCAGCACGAACGCAAGCCCCAATACCATGCAAATACGTTTCATATTCAATCCCCTGCAGACCGTGATGGTTCATCTATCACCGGCTCCGCGTAGCAAAGCCGCCTGCGGGTATAGTGTGTCGGGCCATCCAAAACTCCGCAGCACGCAATTCGCTGCGGAATTCCCTCACTCCCGACACACTATATAGGCGTGGATACCGAAAAAACCCAGCCCAGTGCGTCAAATGAGCCGGCCGCGGCGCAGCAGGAGCGCTTCGAGCGCTACATCCCTGACCTGCACCGCTTCCTGATGCGCTTCATCCAGCGCAGCCAGGATGCCGAGGACATCCGCCAGGAGGTGTTCGCGCGGGTCAGCCGCATCCGCGATCACGAGCTGGCGCGTGATCCAAAGGCTTATCTGTTTGGCGTGGCTTTTCACGTGGTGCATGAATTTCGCATGCGCCAGCGCCGCGAGCGGGTGACCTTCGACTCCGAAGCGGTACACCATGTGCTCGAACACCCGCAGGAGCTGCAGCCGGATGAGCTTGTCGACCGGCTGCACCTGCGCCAGGAACTCGAGCGCGCGCTGCTGCAGCTGCCGGCCGGCGAGCGCGCCACACTGCTGATGGTCAAACGTGACGGACTGTCCTACGAGGAGGCGGCCGACCGCAGCGGCCTGTCCGTACATCAGATCGAGCGTCACATGACCCGGGCACGCGCAAGAATGAAAGCGCTGCTGGCAGAACACTGAGATCAGGGACGACATGCCATGAAATTACCGCGACTACATCGCCAGGCACGAAAAATGGGACAGCTGCAAACGCAAGTGGACCGCATGCTCGCCGAGCAGGCTTCCGAGTGGGTGGACATCATGAAGCGGCCCGGCGCATCTGACCGCAAGGTGTTCGCCGAATGGCTCAAGCAGCACGACCGCAACGCCAGCGAGTACCTGCTGATGGAAGCCATCGATCGCGAACTGGGGGGCATCGATGCCGGGCGGCGGCATTCAGTGGACGCGCTACTGACTACGGGCGCGCCGGTGGTAGCCCTGATGGACAAACAAGGCAGCGCTGGCCCGCGGCGACACCGCAGTCGCCGGCAAGCCGCAGCCTGGGGTACAGCTGCCGCAGCGGCCACGGTGGCATTGGCCGCATGGTGGTTCTCACCACTTTCCAGTCATGGCTGGCAGCAGCTCACCACGGCGGTGGGCGAGCAACGCAGCCTGGAGCTGGCTGACGGCTCCACGGTACACCTGAACACCCGCTCGCGGCTGCGCGTGCGCTTCACCGAGGCGGGGCGCGACCTGGAGCTGCTGTCCGGCGAAGCCTTGTTCAAGGTGGCGCCCGACGCACAGCGTCCGTTCAAGGTGCGCGCCGGAGAGACGCTCATTCACGCATTGGGCACGCAGTTCAACGTGTACCGCAAACGCAGCGGCGAGACGCCGGTAACCGAAGTGGCCGTGCTGGAGGGGAAAGTCGAGGTCTCACGCCAGGCCGCGCCTAAACGTCCTGCCGAGGCCACCGTGCTCGGCGCCGGCGAAACAGCCAGCGTGCACCGGGACCGCCCCATCGACAAACATGCCGCCGCCGATACCACCGCCACCGTAGCCTGGCAGCAGCGGCGATTGATGTTCCGCATGAACACGCTGGCGGACATTGTCACAGAGTTCAACCGCTACAACACGACGCCACAGATACGCATCGAAGACCCCGCCGCACGCACCCGGCGCTTCAGCGGCGTATTCGACGCCGACGATCCGGAAGCGCTGTCGAACATGCTGGCTGACGACACCACCCTCAGCATCACCCGGGAAGGCGACGCCATAGTGATCCGGGCGCGCTAGCAGCCTGTCCGGGTAGCGATGGCCGAAAGGCGGAGCCCACTTCCCGTCTCCCAGGAAACGGGAAGTGTCTTCATTCAAGTCACGACCGAGTAGGCCGAGGGCTTACGCCCCCAGCCCCTCACAGATCCGTGCTTGAAACTCTCGCTTCACACGGCTCGCGCCTTCCAGTGAACGCTGTCGCGTTCCCCTCGCTCCCAAGAGCTCCTCCCGTTTCCGGTTGGCCCACGGAGTACAGGGTGGATGGCCCACTCCCTTCGCTCCACTGGCATTACCCAGCTTCATCACTACTACGGAGTAGTCTGCCCCTGACGATGGCATCGATACTTCCAGCCTCATGTTTCTAACACTTGTGCCTTTTCTCTTCACATCCATCTCCAGGTTCACGCGTTTCACACTAATGCCCATGTCGAGTTCATGCCGTCTGTACACCGGTTGCCATCTGGGCAGTAAACAGGCTCCTTCCAGACTGATCCCACGAACTTCTGACCTCCGTGGTTTTGACAACACTTCTCAAGCTCACGATGCGTCATCGAACGGTTTGCTTACGCTCATCTCCTCGACACATACCTGACATCCTCAATGGAATGCCTTTTCCGGAGTCGCTCACCACCACGACCCTTAGGCCACAGCAGCACCCGGCGGTTTGAGATCAGCTCCTGCAAGCCGAACTCGGGAGGCCTGCTCCCATCATCAGTGCAACACTGAATTGAAGGCCCTTCCGGAAAAGAACCCTTCGTTCATTCGCGTCGCAATCAAAATCGCTTGCTGAATGAGAGCGAGTAGCGCCGCAGGCGCGCGTCACCATGGGTGCTGTAGCCGAGGCGGCCACTGGCAAAGCCGGATGAGGCGATGACCGGCGGCAGCGCATTCAACACATTCTGCACCCCGATCTGCAGTTCAGTGCCCGCCAGCCAGCCGGAGAGCCAGGCCGACCCCGGTTGCTCGAAGCGATAGCTGGCGAAAACGTCGTGATACATCTGGCTGGGAATCATGGATGCGCCCTGCTGGTCCAGGTAGATGTATGCGTAGCCGCCCAACTCTGAAGCCACTGAATACGCCTTGTAGCTGTCGTAGTACTGCATGTTCCAGCCCGCAGCCCAGCCACCCCGCTCCCAGGTCAGCCCGCCGTTGTAGCGCATTTTCAGCGGGCCGGCGTCGTAGCCGACCAGATCGTAGGGCGACGAATCGGCCGTCACCTGCCGCGTCAGATGCGGCTGGTAGGCGCCGAGCAGGTTCGCACGGAAATCCCCGTAGGCGGTCTCCCAGGTGTAATCCGCTGAAACGTCGAAAACCTCCACCAGGCTGTGGGCAAGGTTCACCGCGCCAAGGTTCAGGGAAATGATGGGTCCCCCCGTGTAGCCCGCCACCTGGTCCGCCGCCGACAACGGGCCGCGCACGATACGGCCGGGCAAGGCGTCTTCCGCGTCGATCACGGTCTGGCCAGGGTCTTCGAGAATTTCGCCTGTCTTGCGGATGCGGGTGTAGTCCACCGACAGCCTGAGGCCGGGAAGGGCCCGGGGCGTGAAGATGATGCCCGCCTCGAAACTCGAGGACTGTTCCGGCCTCAGCGTCAATCCGGAGTCCACCCATTCATCGGCGCTCTCGATGAGCGTATCGCCACGTTTCGGATCGATAAAGTCGTAATAGATGAGGTAGGCCGGCTCCTGCACATACGGCGCGATCTGATTGATGGCCGGCGGCAGGACCCCTTCCGCGTAGCTGAAACGAAACGTCAGGTCTTCTACCGGCTTGTAGCGAAAGCCCAGGGTGTACTGGTTGGCTGAATTATCCTTGATCACGCTGGGCGGCAGATCCGGGAATGGACCGTCGGCCGAAGGTACGTCCACGGACGCGTACAGGTCATGCGTGCGCGTTTCAATCGTGTCGTACCGATAGGACAGCTGCAGATCGAGGCCCTGCAATCCGGCTCTCGCGTTCGACGAGGAGACCAGCGGTGCGGTGATCTCCGCGTACGCACTGCGTGTCGTGTTGCCCACCGACGGACGAAAGATAAAACGTTGCACGCCCGTAAAGGTGTTGTACTGGGTTTGCACCGTGTCTTCGGTATCCTCCTTGCGCCGCTCCATCAGGGTTGACAGCATCACCGGCCCGCCGGCCAGCGTCCACACCGGCCCCGCCAGGCGCAGTGTGGCATTCGAGGTGGCGCTGTTACGGTCGTTGACGTTACCGAAACCACCCGGCACATCGTTGTACAGCGGACTGAAATCCAGTGGATACAGGTTGACGTCCCGCAGTACCTGCAAGGTGCCGTCATTGATGCCACTGGTTATGGCGTTGGTCGGAAGAACGGCGGGGAGAAAGCTGGACTGCGATCGATTCTGCGATCGATCCACGCGGTACTCTGCCTGCGCCGTCCAGCCACGGGATAGCTGGATGATGGCCCCACCGCCGAGCTGTTCGGTGAGCACCTTCGAATACCATTGCCCCAGCGATGGATCGAAGCCCACCAGGGGTACTTGTACGGACACCGCCTCGGTAAAGGGACTGGCCGGACCGGGATTCAGGGTGTAGGTGCCTATCGAAGTGACGAAGTTGACCGAGCCGTTATCGTAACGGGACGCGTCGAGAAAGAGATTGATACGGTCGGTCACGTGCTGATTGATATTGATCGAGGCGGAACGGCTCTCCGGCGTACTCAACACCGCTTGTTTCCGCCCCCTGAAGTCATTCGGCTGATCGAAATTGAACTGTCCGGCGGTGCCCAGGAAGGCCGCACCATTGTCGCCTCCCGGCCCCCCGTACCCCACCGGGACGGAAGCATGACTGAAACCCAGCGATTGATCGCCATCGACCAGCACCAGGTCGTTGCCGCTCCTGCTCAGGATATTGGTGGTGTAGCCGTAGGGCATGGAGAACGAATTGAGAAATGTATCCGGGGCGTTTTCCCGCACCAGCGCCACGCTGCGACTGAAAATGGCGGCCCGGTCGCCATAGGTCATCGGCTGGCCGTCGTGATAGCTCCCCGTGAGCATGACCTCGGTGCGCCCGCCCCACAGGGCAAAGCCCCCGCTGGCCTCCAGACGCCGCTGCGAACCCCCGCCGGCAAAGGTGCCGTCGTAGCCCGCCTTCACATCCACGCCGTTGTAGTCGCGCTTGAGGATGATGTTGACCACTCCACCGGTGGCCCCGCCACCGTAGATGCCGCCTGCCGTGGACGGCAGGATCTCGATCCGCTCCACCGCCGACAAAGGAATGCCGTTGATGTCTGCCTGCGAGAACTGGCCGATTTCGGGCACTCGCGGCATGCGTCGGCCGTTGACCAGAATCAGTGTCTGATTGGGCCCCAGGCCCCGCAGGTCGATGGTGCTGGCGGCGGTGTCTGCATTGCCGACATCCTGCGATTTACTCACATAGGACTGATTCATCGGCAGGCGTGAACGCAGAAGATCTTCGATATTGCGCGCCGGCGCGCGCTTGATGTCCTCGGCGTCAATCACTACGTAGGGCTGAACATCATCTTCGGTACGGCGGATATCCACGTTGGAGGTGCGGCGGTCGCGCACCAGGATTTCAGGAATGCCCTTTGAGTTCTGGACATCCTGCTGCGTGGAAGCCGCCGCGAGCTTCCCGCTGCCTTCATCCGCGGCAGCCACAACTGCCGCTGTCCGTGCGGATGGGTTCGCACGCTGCAATGCCACCCGAAGATCGCCCGTCTCGGCAACCCTGAACGATTGGGCTTCCTTGTCAACACCAACGGACATGATCGTAACCGTGTTGGCATCCAGGTACCGGAACGTCAACCCGGTTCCATTCAGCAGCGTCTTGAGCGCCTCATTCGGCGTAAAATCCCCTACCGCACCCTGCGTACGCAACGTGCTGACCGCCTGCGAGGCATACACAATCTGAAAATCCAGCGTCTTGGCCAGCGCCCGCAATGCGGGCGCCAGCTCCTGGGCCGGAATATTGGTTTGTCTGCGGGCAGACTCTCCCGCATCTACGGCCATCGATGCCGCTCCGATCATCGCTCCCAACACCACCGCAATCGCTGCAATACGCATATCTTCTCCCCCGCAAATGGCGAGCTGCATTTGCTACATGCGTGTTAAGAGCCCTCGGCGCACCCGATTTCTACCCCCCCCCCACGTTCATTGTTCTTTCGTAATCAATATTGCATCCCCGCGCTCAACGACTCCAACGCCAGGACGCTCGCGCAGAAACCGCACCAGCGCGGCCGGATTGGTGGAAGAAAACACCCCGTCGATCTCAAACGATTCCAGCGCCTGATCTCTCACCACCAGCTGACGCTCATTGTATCGATTGAATTCTTCCACCACCTCCGACAACGGTGTTGAAGCAAACACCAGCCGTCGCTGCATCCAGGCGGTAACCCGTACAGGGTCTGCACGCCGGGTTGTCTCGACGGCTGCCGCGGTGACCACGGCCTGCTCACCGGCGGACAGCACAGAGGCCGGTTCCGCCTTCGCCCCTTCCACCTGACCCGGGGGCAGAGAAGAAACTGCGACGCGGCCTTCGACCACGGTGACAGTGATGCCGTTCGGCGTGCGATTCACGTCGAATTTCGTGCCAATGGCGCTGACACGCACCGCATCGCTTGCCACGATGAATGGCCGTGCAGACTCCTGCGCAACATCAAACAAAGCCTGACCCTGCCGCAGATCGATCAGCCGCATCTGTTGCGAGTACCGGACCCTGACCTTCGAACGCGCGTTCAAATGCACCGTCGAGCCGTCCGGCAAGGACACCGAGCGCTGCTCACCGATCGCGGTCACATAGGTCGTCGCCTGCAGCTCCCACCAGAGAAACCCGGCGCCCAGCGCCACGGATACCGCAGCAATCGAAGCGGCAAACGCCCAGCGGCGCCTGGTGCGAGTGGATTTCGCAGCGCTGCACTTCTCCCCCGACCCGGACGGCAAATCCGACAACGCAATCACATTGTCATCGCCGCGCCGCGCCTCCGCGATCAGCGCCTCCATCGGCCACTTCTCCCGCACCGGAATTCCAGCGCTCTCATTCCACAGCGCGGTGACTTCCAGATACGCGGCAAGATGGGCCGGCGCCTCCTTGAGCCAGGCGTGAAAGGCCGAGCGCGTGGATTCGTCCGGCTCCACTGCACGCAGCTCGACCAGCCATTCACAAGCCCGTTCATACACTTGAGTATTCATGACAGCATCCCTACTCCAGGCCACCGAGATGCTGGCGAAAACGCAGCAGCGCCTTCGCCAGATACTTCTTTGCCATGGGAAAGGAAATTCCCAGCCGCTGGCTGATCTGCTGCAGCGACAAACCATAGTGGCGCTGCAGGATGAATGTCGCTCGCACCTTGGGCGAAAGCCCGTCGAGCGCGCGATCGAGCTGCTCCAGACATTGATCGACGCTGGTCTGCAGCACCGGATCGCTTTCGGGAGTCGCGTAAAGATCGGAGAGCATTCTGGAAACCTCGACCGACGGCGGCGCGGCGGCCTCGCGCAGCGCATGTTGTTGCGCCACGTGCTGGGCAACCGTGAACAGATACGCCTCAGGCGAACGGATCGCCTCGTGGTCGGGTACGCGCAGCATGCGCAGGAAAATCTCCTGCATGAGGTCGGAAATATCGGCCGCGTTGCGCACCCGCCCCAGCAGAAACCGCCGCAGCTGCCCTCCATGGCTGGCGGCAAGTCCCACGATCAAGGCTTGAGGGTCTTTCTCGGCCATTACCCGATAAGAGCGCCTGGGGGTGGCGATTTCCACCCCCCAGGCAAACATTTATGGCGCGGGCGGGAAGACCGGCCTGGTTATGTCTTGTAAATCAAGGCCTTCTTCGCCATATCAAAACCGCTTGCGCAATGTGATGGAGTAGCGCCGCAGGCGCGGATCACCGAAGAAGCTATAACCGCTGCTGGGCACCGAGGTGGCAACGATAGGCGGGCTGGTATCGAACACATTCTTCAAGCCGATGTGCAACTCGGTATCCGAGAGAAATCCAGCCGTCGCCCCGGCCAGCTCGCCCAGGCGGACGCGGGCGGTGAGATCGTGATAGATCTGCCGGGGAATGCTGGGTGATCCCTGCTCGGTTACGCGGCTTTCGATCAACCCCTCGTTCAGCCCAGCGGCATAGATCAGGTAGCTGTGGAAATACTGCATGTTCCAGCCCAGCGACCACAGCGACCGCTCGAAAGTCATACCGGCGTTGCCTCGCCACTTCATCCGGAACTGATGACCGGCATTATTGATCGGATCAGTGTCGGGACCGAACTGGTTGATGTGATCATCTATATAGGAGCCCAGCGCGTAGAGGCGAAATGAGCCCAAGGTGGTATCAAACAGATAGTCGAGCTGTACATCCCAGGCACGCACGGTGGTACTCGCGATGTTGATAGAACTGAAATCAATCGCAGTAATAGGTCCGGCTGTATAGTTCAGAGGCGGCTCCATATCAGCTTGGGTCAATGGGCCGCGTGTCACCCGATCGCCGAACAGTCCAAACATCACTGCGTAATCGAGGATAGTCTGCGCCTGGACGTTGGCAATCTCGTTGTTCTTGCGTATCTCGGTGAAGTCCACCGACAAACGCAGGCCCGGCAGAACTCGCGGGGTGAAGATCGCGCCCACTGAGAGGCTTTCGGATTTCTCCGGATCAAGGTTGGGGTTGCCGCCGCTGGTGCGGTCGATTCCAGTCAGCGTCATGCTCGTGCCTCCCCGCTCGGGATCGACCAAACGAACCGAGCCCGTCGAGGTGCTGGGGATGATCTGCGCCACTGTCGGCGGCAGAAACCCCGTGCCAAAGCTGGCGCGCAGAGCGATATCCTCGATGGGCGCATAGCGTAAGCCCACGGTATAGTCAGCCGAATTCAGCTCAGCGACACTGCGCTCCACGTCGTCCAGTTGGTCCCGGGGCACAACACCGAGTTCCACACCGTTGATCCGATAGTCGTCATAGCGAACCGCGGCCTGCAAATCCAGCGCATGCAAGCCGGGGCGCGCATTGCGCGGGGAGATCAGCGGAGCGGTCGCCTCCAATGACAAACTTTCGGCCGAACGCGACCGGTAGGGATAGATGGTTTCCATATATTCCTCGGTCGAGGCATCCTGCAAGCGCACCAGGGCGTCGTCCGCTTCGGATTGACGGTTCTCGTAGAAGGCCGACAACGTCAGATCCCCGCCCGGCAGCTCCAACACCGGTCCGGCAAGGCGCAGTGTCGTACTGGTGCGCGTGTTATCGAACGGGCCGCGGAAGCTGTTGGGTGAATCGAGCAGGTAGGGACTGAAATCCGCTGTAGCCACGTTCAAATCCCGGAAAATATCCAGTTCGCCGGTGAGAAGCGCCGAGAATATGCTTGAGTTGAATATGGGCGAGGTTTCTTCAATCTCACTGCGCGCGCGACTCCACGAGTACTCTAGCTGACCCAGCCATTCACCGGGCAGGCGCACGATGAGTCCACCGGTGGCCGCTGTGGTTTCAGAGGTGAAGTTACGGTCGAACTCCAGGCCCGGCATCGGAAAAGTGACTTGTATGAAATTGTTGAACGGGTTGCCCCCCAGTCCGGGGAACAAATCAATGGAGGTATTGTTCGATCCATACGGCACCCGCCCTTCATTGTTATTGCGGCTCAGGTCAATAAACCCCTCAATGCGATCGGTGAACTGACGGCGAATATTGGCGCTAAAGGACGTCACCACAGGATTATTGACGATACCGGATTTCAGGCCCTGAACATCGGCGGGCAGATTGATGTTGTAACTGCCGGCCGTAGCCGCCAGCGGCGCGACGCCGTCGGTGGCCAGGCCTGCATACCCCAGCGGCACGTGGGCGATTAGCGAGCCCAGCCCCACCGGGGCGCCGCCGTTGGGATCGATCAGCACCAGCTCCGGACCAAAGAAACCGTACGCCTTGATATTGGTGGTGGAACCCAGTGGCGGAGAGAACCCGCCGGTGAAATCCTCTTGAGTATTATCGAGGTACAGCTCATAGGCACGCTCCACGAAGTTCCGATCACCCACCAGCAGAGAATTGCTGTCCGAGTAGCTGCCGGTCAACAACACGTTGGTGCGCCCGCCTTCGAGGGCAAAACCCAGCGTGGCATCGAAGCGCCGCTTGGCCGAATCGGTATCGAAGGTGTTGTCGTAGTTGGTCGAGAGCTCCAGTGCGTTGTAGTCACTTTTAAGGATGATGTTGACCACGCCGCCGGTCGCACCGCCGCCATAGATACCTGAGGCCGTAGCCGGCAGAATTTCAACGCGTTCCACGGCGGAAAGTGGAATGCCGTTGATGTCGGGCTGACCCAGCTCGCGTCCGGTGAACACCCCGGGCATGCGCCGGCCATTGACCAGCACCAGCGTCTCATCGGTCCCCAGGCCGCGCAGGTTGATGCTGCTGGTATTGCCATTCAACAGGGTCTGCTGCGCATTGGTATCCGCGACAGTGTTCATCGGCAGGCGGGTCTTGAGGAACTCCTCCAGGTTCGTCGTCATGGAACGCTCAATCGTCTCCGCGTCATACACCACGTAGGGCTGCACGTCGTCTTCGGTGCGCTCGATATCGGTGTTGGAGGAACGCTTACCCTTAACCAGCATCTCGGGAATGCCCTTGGTCGGATTCGGCTTATTCTCTTCCTGACTGCCCGGCTGCCCGGCCTCGGACGTCCCGGCCACATGCGCCAGCCTCATCTGCCTCGCCGCCGGCACGGCGCGCGAGGTCTGCTGCACTCGGGAAATACGCACGGTATGTTCATTGACGAACTCATAGCGCAGGTCGGTGCCCGACAACAGCCGGCCGAGCGCCTGCTGGGCGGAGAGCTGCCCAGCCACCCGGGTGGCGATCAGCCTGTCCGCCTGCACGTCTTCGTCACGCAGCACCACCTGCAGACCGGTCTGATTGGCGAACTGTTCCAGCGCGCCGCGGATCGGCTGGCGTTCGATACTGACCTGAATCTTTTCTCCGGCCTCCTCTCCGGCCTCCGTCCCGGCACGAACCCCCGTACTGAACATAAAGCCCAGGACAACCGGCAGTACATAGCGCGATAGCAACATGGCATTCTCCAGACAGTAGTGTAGGCACTTCTGTGCGGGTAGTGCGCTACCGGCCTCGAAAGCTTGATTTTCTCTATCGAAAATCAAGGAAATCCAGGCACGGACAGACTAAGGTTCCGAGGAGAATTTTTTCAGCTGCCAGCCATGCCCAAGAATCCACACACTGCTGTGCAACAAGCCGCGGCCGCCGCGTACCGCAAGTACCAGGACGCCCTGCACCGCTACGTACTGCGGCGCCTGCGCAGCCCACAGGATGCCAGCGATCTCACCCAGGATATCTTTGAGCGGTTCATGAAAGTCGACCGCACCGAGGCCATCCGCAACCCCCAGGCCTACCTGTTCGGCATCGCCTCGCACGTGGTAGCCGAGGCGCGCTACGCGGAGGAACGCAACCCCGTGACTTTTGATTCTGAACTCACCGACCGACGCACCGAGGACTTCGATCCGCACACCCCCGACGCGCTGGCCGACAAACTCAACCTGCAGCACGACATCATTCATGCGCTGCGCCTACTGCCCGACGCGCAACTCGCCACGGTGCTACTGGTCAAGGGCGAAGGTCTCTCCTATGAGGAAGCCGCCCGCCAGGCCGGTTTCACTGAAAGCACTATCGGAACTTACCTCACCCACGCACGTGCGCAGCTCAAGGAACTACTGGAGGCGTACTGGAACAAGAAGGATCGGCGCCCATGACCGTGCAGCGGCAAATCGACCGTCTGATCACCCACCGCGCCTCGGAATGGGTGCAGATCATGAAACACCCCGGCCCGGCCGAGCAGGCGGCTTTCGTGGACTGGCTGCGCGAGTCGCGGCGGCATATCGAGGAGTACCTGACGCTGGTGGCGCTGGAGCACGAGCTGGATGATCTCGGCGATCCGGGCGATATGACGCTGACACAGGCCTTCGACCGCGACGCAGTGCTGCGGCGACTAAACCCCGGCATCACTGCCCTGCCCGGCGCACTGCCAATCGCATCTGCGAACCGGGCTACATCCGCCCCACCCGCGTCGCGCACCGCCACGCGCCGGCGACGGTGGCGCGCAACTACACTGGCAGCCGGCCTGGCCGCAGCGGCGATGATGCTGGCCCTGTTCATGAATCGCCCGCCGGCGACACTGGCCTATGTCACCGCTGCCGGTGAGCAACGTGCCATCGAACTGGCGGACGGTTCGGCGGTCCACCTGAACGCTCAGTCTCATCTGAAGGTGCAATTCGATGGCGATTCACGTGCGCTGGAACTGGTGGCCGGCGAAGCCCTGTTCGACGTGGCCCGCGACCCTCACCGCCCCTTCACGGTACGCAGCGCCAATACGCTGGTCGAGGCCCTGGGCACGCAGTTCAACATCGACATGCGCAGCACTGCCACCGAGGTCTCGGTGGTGGAAGGCAGGATCCGCATTTCCGTCGATACGCCCGCAAGCCTGGCCTCTGGGCCGCACGGCCA
Organism: Gammaproteobacteria bacterium; assembly: GCA_021773365.1. GTDB lineage: Bacteria > Pseudomonadota > Gammaproteobacteria > Steroidobacterales > Steroidobacteraceae > JAJFKF01. The sequence goes on from JAJFKF010000145.1 coordinate 30,786, forward strand.
GCACCGCGCCACCGTGCCCACAAACGAACTGCGCGCCGGTGAAACCGCGTTCATCGGCACAGGCGGCACAATCCAGCGCCAAGCGCATACGGATATCGCCCGCGCCATCGCCTGGCGCGAGAAGCGCACAGTTTTCCAGAGAACGCCCTTGGAAGAGGTGGTGCGTGAATTCAACCGCCACAACGCGGCGCCGAAGCTGCGCCTGGAAGGCATCGCGCCGGGCACCAGGCACTACTCGGCCAGCGTCAACCTCGATGACCCGCGATCTTTCGCCGACCTGCTCTCCCGCGAGGCTGACCTGGCGGTCGACCTCGCGGGAGAGGAAATCATGATCCGATTAAAAACGCTTGCGGACTGAAATCGAATAACGTCGCAGGCGTGGATCGCCGAAGAAGCTGTAACCACCGGACGGAACGAAAGTAGCCAGCGTGGGCGGGCTGGTATTGAAGATGTTGCGGATGCCGATCTGCACATCGGTATTCGCAAAAATGCCGCTACTCAGTCCCACAAGATCCGACAGACGGAGACGCCCGACCAGATCATGATAGATCTGCCGTGGAATCGTGTCCGAACCCTGCTCGGCGATGTAGAACGGAATGGACGCGGCCGGCAGGGTGGCCGGGTAGAACAGATAACTATCGAAGTACTGCATGTTCCAGTCCAGCGACCAGGCATCACGCTCGAAGACCAGACCCGCGTTACCACGCCACTGCAGACGGGTCGAGTGTCCGGCATTGTCGATCAGCGGCGCGCCGGGCTGGAACTGCGTGATGTAGTCGGACAGGTAGCTCGCCAGCGCATAGGCGCGCAACGAACCATGGGTCGTATCGAACAGGTAGTCGATCTGAACGTCGAAGCTCCTGACGCTGGTCCTGGCGAAATTGATTGAGGAGGTATCGATGGCAGTTATCACCCCGCCGGTGTAGTTCGCATCGATGTCCTCCTGCGTCAGCTCGGCGCGGGTGACCCGGCCCGGCGCCAGGTCCTCATTCGCCAGCAGCGTGGCGCTGGACACGAAGGAAATCTCATCCGTCTTGTCGATGGCCGTGTAGTCCAGCGACAGGCGCAGCCCCGGCACGATCCGCGGCGTGAGCACCACGCCGATCGACAGGCTGGTGGATTCCTCGGGGTCCAGGTCGGGATTACCGCCGCTGATCTGGGTCACATTCGGTGTCGACGAGAACAGTCCGCCACGCTTCGGATCGGTGGCAAACAGATTGCCGACACGCATGCTCGGGGTGATCTGCGCCACCGACGGCGGCAGGAAGCCGGTGCCGTAGCTGGCGCGAAACGCGATATCCTCCGAAGGCGCGTAGCGGAAACCCAGCGTGTAGTCGCTGGAACTCAGGCTGGCCGTCCTGCGATCCAGGTCGGGGAAGGGATCACCCACATCCAGAATGGCGGCGCCGGTTTCAACGCCGTTGATCTGATAGTCGTCATAGCGCACCGAGATCTGCCCTTCGAGCGCATGGACAAAGCGGCGCGCGTTGCCCGACGAGATGAAGGGTGCGTTCAACTCCAGCGAAAGGCTGTCCACTTCACGGGAACGGTCCGCATAGTACAGAATCGTGTTGCCGTAGTATTGCTCGAACGTATCAGGGTCGAACTCCAGCGACGCGGTTTGCGTACTGCCCTCATCGGCCTCCTCCTCGCGATGCTCATAGAAGGCCGAGAGCACCACCGCTCCGCCCGGCAACTGATAAACAGGGCCGGCCAGGCGCAGGGTCGCACCGGTTTGCGTATTGATGAACGGGCCAGCCAGATAATTCGGCGAGTCGAGCAGGTAGCCGCCGCTGGCGAAATCCGGTGTGAAGAGATTCAGATCGCGAAAGACGTCCACCGTCCCGGCGCGCACCGCCGGATCCAGCACCAGATCGTTGACAAAGGGCGAGGTATCCAGCCCTTCCGTACGCGAGCGGCTCCAGCTCAATTCGGCCTGACCGATCCATTCGCGCGGCAGCCTGGCGATCAATCCGGCATTGGCCACCCGGTTCTCGGATTCGAACACTTTGTCGATGGACAGCCCCGGCGTCGGGAAAGTCACCCGTATGCGATTGTCGAATGGATTGCCTTGATCTTCCGGGTCCAGTCTGTACGAGATGGTATCGGAGGCACTCTGCACGTGGCCTTGATTCGTTGACCAAGACAGATCGAGGAAGCCCTCCAGGCGCTCACCGAACTGATGGCGTACGTTGGCGCCCAGCGAAGTGACCGTGGGATTGTTGACGATGCCGGCTGCCAGGCCCTGCACATCGCGCGGCAGCTCGATGTTGTAGCTGCCGGCGTTCGCCAGCAGCGCCGCACCACCATCCGATTGCACGCCTTCATAACCGATCGGCACATGAGTGATGCGATAGCCCAGCGGAATGGACGGTCCGCCGTTCGGATCCTTCAGCCTGAGCTGGGTGTCACCGCTGCGCAGGTTGATGTTGGCGGTGGAGCCCAGCAGCGGCGTAGAGCCGCTGGTCAGATCATTCTCCGTATTCTTCACATACAGCTTGTAGCCACGATTGACGAAGTCGCGATCACCCACCGCCAGGCCGTTGCCGTCCGAGTAGCTGCCGGTGAGCAAGACATTGGTCATGCCAACGAACAGATTGAATCCACCGGTGAGGTCCAGCCGTCGGGTGCCTGAATCGGTATCGAAGGTATTGTCGTAGGTCACGCCCGCTTCGAAGGTGTTGAAATCGCTTTTCAGGATGATGTTGACCACCCCGCCCGTGGCGCCGCCGCCGTAGATGCCCGATGCCGTGGACGGCAGCACCTCGATGCGCTCCACCGCCGAAATCGGGATGCCGTTGATATCGGCTTGACCGATGGCTCCGCCGCGGTTCAGATAGGACACGCCCGGCAGGCGGCGGCCGTTGACCAGGATCAGGGTTTCATCAGTACCCAGGCCGCGCAGATCGATGCTGCTGACATTGCCGGGCAGGTCGGCCTGCTGTGAGTTGGTGCCCACCACCGCATTCATCGGCAGACGCGACTTGAGGAAGTCCTCCAAATTCGGCGCCATGGAGCGATTGATGGTCTCGGCATCGAAGACCACGTAGGGTTGCACGTCGTCTTCGGTGCGGCGGATGTCGGTGTTGGCGCTGCGCCTGCCTTTGACGAGCATCTCCGGGATGCCGCGTATTCCTTGTTCTGCATCTGTCTCTGCCCTGCTTCCGTCCTGGACATCCTCCGTGGCGGTCGTCGTTTCCTTCCAGGCCAGCCGTAGCGCAGGTTGCGCAATACGCACCGCCGAAGTTTCCTCACTCCCGGCGCCACTGCCAGGCTGCGCCGCGCGGATGGCCACCGTACGCGCATCAATGAACTTGAAAGCCAGGGCGGTATTGGCCAGCAGCTGTTGTAGCGCATCCTGCGCGGTATAGGTTCCGACCAGCCGGGGCGCGGTGATGTCCCTGGCCACTGCATCGGCCCGCACCAGCAGCTGCAATCCTGCCTGTTCGGCAAAATCGTTCAGAGCCTGCTCCATCGGCTGCGCATCGATGTTGATCGTTACCGTCCGCTCAGCCGGTGGCGCGGCCAAAACTACCGAAACCGGCAGGCTGATGCTGCAAAGCAATCCCACTAACGCCGCCATCACGCTGCTGCTGAAGATACTCATAATTGCTCCCCGTCGAGTGTATAGGCTCTCTGGCGGGTGTAGAGCCATCCACGCAGCTGTTCTGGGTAGTCAAACTACCCATATTCGCCTGCTGGATCGCTCTATGATTCATGGGTAGAACTGACAGGCCGCTCAATCCATGCAACCGTCCGGACCAAAACAGGCCCATGCCTGGGTCGCCGCCGTCTTCGAGAAATACCAGGGCGAGCTGCACCGCTTCCTGGTCCGCCGCCTGCGCACCGGCCAGGACAGCGCTGACCTGGCTCAGGAGGTATACCTGCGCCTGCTGCGGCTGGAGAAGAACGAGCTGGTGAACCAGCCGCAGGCCTATATCTACACCATCGCCTCGCACGTGGCCTCGCAATTCCGTCTGCGCGCCGAACGCGGCGGCGTGGTATTCGATTCGGAGATCGCCAAGGCGGTGCTCGAGCGGCCCCGGCATGTGGCCACGGATGAACTGCTCGATCGTCTCGACTCCGAACGCCAGGTTGAACAGCTGCTGCAGCTGTTGCCGCCGACGCACCGGGCAGTGTTCGTGCTGTGCAAGCGCGACGGTCTGTCCTATGCCGAGATCGCGGCACAGCTGAGCCTGTCGGCACACACCGTCAAGAAATACGTTCAGGAAGCGACTGTGCGCATCAGAACGCAGGCCTGGAGCCAGAAGGAGCGTCAATGAAACCGCATCGCCAGGAAGAGCTTGGCATCGTGCGGCAGGCCGCCGAATGGATCATCGTCCTCGAGGATGCCGGCGTCCGCGAGCAGGAGGCTTTCGCAGAATGGCTGCTGAAGTCGCCGTTGCACGTACAGGAGTTCCTCAATCAGACCGCCGTGCACAGGCTGTTCGACAATCTCGATCCGCAGCACCGGCTGGACGTCAAGGCCATGCTGAAGGGCTCGACGGACAACGTGATCGAACTGCAACCGGTGCCTGAATCATCACTCGCAACAGGCGCTCCCGCATCCCGCGCAGCGCCACAGCCGGCACGCCGTTCACGGCGGCGCTGGATTCTCGCCGCCGCCGCCACGCTCGCAATGGCCATACCCGTCGCCGGCTGGCTGCTCATGCAGCAGGAACGGCCGCACTACATCACCGCCGTGGGCGAGCAGCGCATCGTCGAGCTCGATGACGGCTCATTGATGCATCTGAGTGCGCGGTCGCGTGCGCAGGTGCGCTTTGATACCCGGGCGCGCGAGATCCGCCTCTTGCAGGGCGAGGCGCTGTTCACCGTGCGACACGATGCGCAACGCCCGTTTCGCGTACGCGCCGGCGACACCGTCGTTCGCGCGCTCGGCACGCAGTTCAACGTAAATCGCCGCTCGCGCGATACCACAGTGGCGGTGATTGAAGGCACGGTGGAAGTCACGGAAGGATCTCGCGCACCCGCGCGGGTTGCGGCGGGGGAAACCATACAGGTTGGCGCAGCCGGCGTGATCGGCCGGGCGACCGTGGAGCCGGAACGCATGGCCGCCTGGCGGCAGCGGCGGCTGGTGTTTCAGTCCGATACGCTGGAAGACATGGCCGCGGAATTCAACCGCTACAACCGCACACCGATTATCCGCATCGAAGGCGACACCCTGCGCCAGCGCCGCTTCAGCGGCGTACTCGATGCAGACGATCCGCAGTCCCTGCTGCACCTGCTGGAGGAAGCCGACGATCTGACCACCGAAAGACGTGGCGAGGAGCTGTTGATTCGCGTGCGTGGGAGGTCATAGCACCAGGCCATCTCAAGAGTTTATACGGACCGAGATCGAATAGCGCCGAAGCGATAACGCACGAACAGATCATGATAGGCCTGGCTGGCGACTCCGCTCGAGCCCTGTGCAACGATCCACAGGCGCTGGCCGACCTGACGGTCGGCCAGCGAGGCGCGGAGATCGTGATCCGGCTAGAACTGCTTGCGAATCGAGAGCGAGTAGCGCCGCAGGCGCGGGTCGCCATAACTAGTCGTCCCTAAAAAATCATTTAAAGCCTTGGATATTAGGGAATTGTGTTCAGGCAATGCGGTCTTAAATTGCCAGACAAAGGCCGGTGAGGCCGCGAAAGCTGGTGATTTTAAATGCGTCCCAAAGAGCTTGAGAGCACCCCGCAGCCTGACCTGTTTCGGCTGAAACTTGAGAACCTGATCGATCTGCGCCACGAGCTTTGCCGCCTGGCCGGACAGATGGAATGGTCAGGGTTGTTGGAGGATTTTGGCGCGCTGTATTCGGAGAATGGCCGCCCGGGTATTCCCATCCGCCTGATGGCGGGCCTGCACTATCTGAAGCATGCCTTTGGGTTATCGGATGAGGCGGTGGTCAAAGGCTGGGTAGAGAATCCGTACTGGCAATATTTTTGCGGCGAGGAATATTTTCAGCATCGGCTGCCCATTGATCCATCACAGATGACGCGCTTTCGCGCGCGGCTTGGAGCGTCTGGCTGCGAGCGGCTGCTGAAGCTGACCATTGAAGCAGGTCTTGGTGCGAAAGCGGTCAAGTCGAGTAGCTTTACTGAAGTGACGGTGGACACCACGGTACAGGAGAAAGCGGTGGCTTTTCCGACCGATGGGCGGCTCTATCACAAAGGCCGGGTGTGGCTGGTGCGCCTGGCCCGGCAATCGAATATTCCTTTACGGCAGAGCTATCTGCGCAAGGGCAAGCAAGCGCTGTTTATGCATCAGCGCTACGCTGCTGCGCGGCAGATGCGCCGCGCGCGGCGGGAATTAAGACGCCTGAAGGTGTATCTGGGCCGGGTACAGCGGGATGTGCAGCGCAAGCTGGAGGCTCAACCTGAGACGGTGCGCGCGCGTTTTGCTGAACCCCTGGCGCGAGTGCATCGCCTGCTCGCTCAGCAGCGGCATGACAGCAAGAAGCTCTACAGCCTGCGCGCCCCGGAAGTGGAATGCATCGCCAAAGGAAAGGCGCACAAGAAATACGAGTTTGGCGTGAAGGTCAGCTTGGCCGTGACCCAGCGCGATCATTTCATTGTTGGGGCCATGAGCTTGCCCGGCAATCCCTTCGACGGTCACACGTTGGAACAGGCGCTGCATCAGGTTAAGCGCCTGACCGGAAAACGCCCCGAGAGATGTTTTGTTGATCGTGGCTACCGGGGGCACAAGGTGAAAAACACCCGGGTGTACATCGCCGAGCAGCGTCGCGGCATCAGCGCTTCCTTGCGTCGGGCGCTGAAGCGCCGCAATGCGATCGAGCCGGTTATCGGCCATGCCAAACATGATGGACTGATGGGGCGAAACTACCTGCTGGGCAAGAGCGGTGATGCCATCAACGCCATCCTGGCCGCCGCCGGGCACAACCTGCGCATCATCCTTCGAAGGCTCAGGCTTTTTTGGCTCTCGATTATCTATGGCCTTTTCAACCCGCGGCCCTTACAGGCTCTCCAGCCGTCCTCGGCTTGAGCGGAAAACGGGTTTTTCAGGGTCGACTAAATACCCCGGAAGTCTGACGTCAAGATTCCTGGGATCCAAACCCCATCGCCAGGGCAACATTGAACCCACTTCCCGTCCCTGACAAGCAGAGTCGTATCGTCAGTCGTGCCGCACTCAAAATCGCCTGCGGAAAGATATCGAATAGCGCCGCAGGCGCGGATCACCGTGGCGGCTGTAGCTACCGGAATTGACCACCTGCGCGATGATCGGCGGAACAGTGTCCAGGACGTTCTGCACGGCGAACAGCAGCTCGGTATCCGCCAGCCAGCCGGGCAGCCCTCCTGTCCCCTGGCTAAAACGATAGCCGCCGAAAAGATCGTGATAGGTCTGGCTGGGAATGGATGCCGAGCCCTGCCAGAGCATGCGCTGTGCGCGCGAGGCGTCCGAAGCATCGGACTCGTACACCTGGTAGCTGTCGTAGTACTGCATGTTCCAGCCCAGCATCCAGCCGCCCCGCTCCCAGCTCAGCTCGGCATTGCCACGCAACTTCAATGGACCACGGCTGTAGCCGACCCGCTCGTACTCGGGAGTGTCCTCCAGCACCTGCTGAATCAGATGCGGCTGGTAGGTGCCGATCAGGCGCGCGCGGAAAGCACCGTAGGCGGTTTCCCAAGTGTAGTCAGCCTGCACGTCGAACGCTTCGAGCAGACTGTGCGCGATGTTAACCCGCCCGAAATTCATCTCCAGAATGGGCCCGGCCTCGAAGCCCAGCATCTCGTCCTCCGGGGTCAACGGGCCGCGCACGATCCGCCCGGGAAAGGCTTCTTCCTGATTGAGAATTGTCTGCGCGTCCACGGAAGCAATCTCGTCTTGCTTGCGAATGCGAGTGTAGTCGATCGACACCCGCAATCCCGACAGGCTCCGGGGCGTGAAAATCACCCCGGCCGACCAGCTCTTGGACAACTCGGCCGTGAGATCCAGGCTGCCGCTGCTGAGCCACCGGTCGACGAAGGTAATGAGCGAATTGCCCCGCTTCGGATCGGTATATCCGTAGAACGAGGGCACCGCCCCGCTGCGCTCGCTCGGTGAGAGTTCATTGACCGACGGCGGCAGGATGCCCTCCCCGTAGCTGGCGCGGAAGGCCAGGCTCTCGACCGGCCTGTACCGGAAGCCGAGGTTGTATTGACTGGCGGTCACTTCGTTTGTCAGGAAAGACACCTCTGGAAACGGTCCGTTGGGGGAATCCACCAGGATGGAGGTGAACACCGGGTGCGTGCGCGAGCTGGTCTTGTCATGTCGGTAGGAAAGCTGGACGTCGAAGCCCGCCACCGCGGGTCGGGCATTTCCGGCGGAGATAATGGGCGCGGTGATCTCCGCGTAGGCGCTGCGTGTCGTGACCCCCACCGGCGGACGATAGGTGAATCTTGGCGTCGCCAACGTAAAGTTGGCCTGAACGGAATCGGCCGTGTCTTCCTTGCGGCGTTCCACCAGCGTGGCCAGCATCACCGGTCCTGCCGGAAGCGTCCATACTGGCCCGGCAAAACGCAGCGTGGCATTGGAGGTTTCACCTCTGAGATCGTTGACGGCCCCGAAGGGCACATCCTGCGCCGCTATCAGCGAAACGATGTCCAGCGGATACAGGTTCACGTCACGCAGAGCGTTCAGACTGCCGTCGTTGAGGGCGCCTTGCACGGTAGCGCGCGGAAGAAACGCGCTGGCAGTGTTGAACTGCGCCAGGCTCTGCGATTCATTCATCCGGTACTCGGCCTGCGCAGTCCAGTTGTGCGCCAGGCGCACGATCAGGCCGCCGCCGATCTGCCCGGTCAGCGATTTCGACGGATGTCTGGACAAGCCCGTGCTGACGTCCGGATAGGGAAAGGAAACCGTCACTGCCTCGGTAAACGGGTTGGCCGGACCGACGGCGAGGGTGTAGGTGCCGGTCGTATTCCAGTACGTCGCGGCGCGGTTGTCGAACCGGCTCGCCTCCAGAAACCCCGTGATCCGGTCCGTGAAACGGTGGTTGACATTGACCGACAGGGAGCGCCCCTCCGCGGCGCTCAGCAGCGCAAACTTGCGGCCCCGGTAGTCGTTTGGCAGTTCCAGGTTGAACTGCCCCGCGGTATCCAGAAAGGCCGCCCCGTCGTCACTGGCTGGCCCGGCATAGCCCGCCGGCACGGACGCATGATTGGCGCCCAACGGCTGGCCGCTTTCCACCAGTACCAGCTCGTTGCGGCTGACGCTCCTGATGTTGGTCTGGCTGCCGTAGGGCAGATCGTAGTAGGTGGCGAACGCATCCGGCGCATTGTCCATAACCAGCTGCTTGCTGCGTGCGGGAATAAAATCGCGGTCACCAAAGGTCAGCGGCTGCGAGTCATGATAGCTGCCCATGAGCAGCACCTCGGTCCGCCCGCCGAACAGATTGAATCCACCGCTCACCTCCAGCCGCCGCTGCGAACCCCCGCCGGCAAAGGTGCCGTCGAAACCCGCCGCAATCTCCATGCCGCTGTAGTCGCGCTTGAGGATGACGTTGACCACTCCCCCGGTGGCCCCACCGCCGTAGATGCCACCAGCCGTGGATGGCAGGATTTCGATGCGCTCCACCGCGGACATGGGAATGCCGTTGATATCGGCCTGATAGAGCTGGCCAATGCCGGGGACGCTGGGCATGCGCCGGCCGTTGACGAGGATCAACGTCTGATCGGCGCCCAGGCCGCGCAGGTCGACGGTGCTGCGCGCGCCGTCGACATTGCCGGTATCCTGCGAATGGCTCTCGTAGCTCTGATTCATCGGCAGGCGCCGGCGCAGGAAGTCCTCCAGGTTGGGCGAGTGGGCGCGCTTGATGTCCTCGGCATCCAGCACCACGTAGGGCTGCACATCGTCTTCCGTGCGGCGGATATCCACATTCGAAGTCCGCCGGTCGCGCACCAGGATCTCGGGAATGCCCCTGGCATCCACGGCGATGTCCATGCCCTCGCCCTGCGCGTCCTTCGTGGTTTCATCCCGCGCATCCGATCCGCTCGCCGCATCCGCAGTCACCTGAGTCAGGCGAACCCTGCCGGCACCACCTGCGCGATCGTGCAGCACTGAACCGATACTGGAGGCCCGCGAGCCGCCACTGGCGGCCGGGCGAATCTCCACCGTCCGCTCATTGACGAAGTTGTACGCCAGCCCGCTATTGGCCAGCAGCTTCTTCAGCGCCGCACGCGGCGTCAACGCACCCACCACTGCCGGGGCGGTGAGCTCCGCCGGCATGACGTTCTCGACGTGGAACAGCAGCTGCAGCCCGGTCTGGGCGGCCAGTTCGTTCAGCGCATCGCTCATGGCCTGTGCGCGGATATTGACGCTGATGGTCTTCTCCGCCGGCGGCTGAGCGCTCGCGGCAACGCACCATGTCAGGGCACTGATGCCCATCACCAGAATTCGTATACTTTTCTTCACTGCCGTATCCCCCGGATTTTCACGTTGCGGCCCATGGCCTCTGCGGGGATAGTTGGCCGCCCGGCGTAAGAGTCAGTAATCGGGAAAAAACCGTACTGACTTTTACTGCCCCGGCCCAACCAGGTAATCGTGAGTCACTCTAACTCAAAGCCCTCCGGCGCGATCACGCAGTTCGTCGCCAGTACTTTCAGGCAGTACGGCCTGGGATTGCACCGTTACCTCGAACGCCGCCTGCCCTCGCCGCAGGACGCCGACGACATGGCCCAGGAGGTCTACCTGCGCCTGCTGCGCCTGGGCGATACGGAGTTCGTGCGCGAGCCGCAGGCCTACCTGTACGGCGTGGCCTCCAATGTGGTGCGTGAATTTCGCATCCGTTCGGAGATCGAGCGTGGGCGGATGACCTTCGATTCGCAGACCGCGGATGACGAGGTGGAGCGCGGCGTGGCGCTGCAGCCGGATGAACTTGCCGATCAATTGAACATCACGCGGCAGATGGAAAAGGCGCTGCTGCGGTTGCCGCCCATGCACCGCGCCATTCTGGTGCTGCTCAAGCGGGACGGATTGACCTATGACGAAGTGGCCGCACGCACCGGCCTTTCATGGTGGACAGTGGAAAAGTACTACCACCAGGCCAAGGTGCAGATGAAGACCATGCGCTGGGAACGATAGGCCAGGAGCGATAGACGATGGACGAACGACAGATCGCCGAAGAAGCCGTGCAGTGGTTCGAGACGCTGAAGGCACCTGCGTCCGGCGCCCGACAGCACGCCGGGTTTGCGCAGTGGCTGAAGCGCTCGCCCCGCAATGTGCAGCATTTTTTGTTTGCCACCACGCTGGACCATAGTCTGCAGTCCATCGACCCGCAGCGCCGGCTCGACGTGGACGCCATGCTGGCCGAAGCCGGACAGACGGCCATTCCGATGCGCAAGACGCCTCTGCCGGCAACTGCACCACGGCTGCGCAAGACCGGCATCAGGCGCGCGGTCTGGCCGATTGCGGCCGGCATTGCCGCGACGTGCGCGCTTGCGGCGCTGCTGTGGCAGCAGACCACGAACACGAGCGGGCGCGGATCGTATGTCACAGCTGTCGGAGAACAACGCACCTTCCAGCTGGCGGACGGTTCCATACTGCAGATGAATACCGGTTCGCGCGTGCAGGTTCGCTTCTCCGCACAGGCGCGCGATATCGAATTGCTGGAAGGCGAGGCGCTGTTCAAGGTGGCGCAGGAGGCGGCGCGCCCGTTCAGGGTGCAGGCCGGTGACAGCGTCATTCAGGCGCTGGGCACGCAGTTCAATGTTTATCGACGGAACAAGGAAGTGACGGTTGCCGTGCTGGAAGGCCGCGTGGCAGTGCATGCGGACAGTTCGCCGGCCGAAACCGGCAGTGCGGTCGCGGAGAAGCGCTCCGCCGTGCTGGCAGCCGGTGAAACCGCGCGGGTAGAGGACGGCGCGGTGAGTCGTGCGCAGAACACGGATATCTCCAATGCGGTGGCCTGGCGCCAGCGCCGACTGGTGTTCAAGGTCAGTCCGCTGGGAGAAGTGGTCGCCGAGTTCAACCGCTACAACCGCGCGCCCCGCCTGCGCCTCGATGGCATTGACGGCAATGCGCGCCACTACACCGGCACATTCGACGCCGACGATCCGGAGTCACTGGCATTGCTGCTGTCGCAGGATGCAACGCTGGAAGTGCGGCGCGACGGCGGGGAAATCGTCATCCGCCAGCGGTAGGAGGCTTCCCTTGCCTCTTTTCCAATCAATCAGTTAGCATTCGCGCCCCTCGCGGAATCCAGCGCCGGAATAGCTCAGTTGGTAGAGCAGCGCATTCGTAATGCGAAGGTCGTAGGTTCGACTCCTATTTCCGGCACCACTTCCTCCCGATCAGGGCCTTGCTGCAGGTCAGGCCTTCTTCCGCAGTCGCAGCACGACTTCCACGCCCGCCAGCTCCATGCCTTCGGGTGGGGCGGGCAGGCGCTGGAACTGGACTTCCGGCGCCTGCACGTCGATGAGTTCGCCGGTATCCAGGTTGTGGAAGTGGTAGTGGGTGTCGGTGTTGGAGTCGAAGCAGGCCCGCTGGGGGTCGACGGAAATCTGTCTCAGCAGACCGCGGGAGGCAAACAGATTCAAGGTGTTATAGACGGTGGCCTTGGAGATACGGGCCCCGCCTGCCCGCAGGCCGGCGAGCACCTGCTCTGGGGTGGCGTGCTGTGCCTCACCGAACAGCAGCTCGCCCACCTTGATCCGCTGCGCCGTGGGCGCGATGCCATGGGACTGCAGCACCTGGACCACGTACTCCGGGTCGGCGTAACGCGGCATCGGTTCTCCGGGAGCAGCATGCGGCATGGGCGGCATTATAAGCATCGATGGCAAATGGATGCCCGCAGGCCCGCGGACGCATTTCACACTGCCTGCAAGGGGTCGATCCCGCAGGTAAACAAACTGTAACCGGCTGCCCTGCCGGGCCATGCTGGAGCTGAAGGTTGCGGCCATGCTGATCCCGCAACAAGGAGGTTGCCATGCATGCAGGATGCTTTTCTCTGCGGGTCTGTCCCCGTCCGCACCCGCGCGGCGCACCATACTCATGGCCGCGCGGCGTTCGCGGCTTCACATTGCTGGAGCTGATGCTGACCTGCGCCATCGTCGCCGTGCTGGCCGGTGTGGCCACCCCCTCCTTCCGCGACTACCTGGCCAATGCTCGACGCACCTCGCAGGTCAATGCGCTGGTCCATGCCCTGCACGCCTCACGCAGTGCAGCCATCCGGCGAGGGCAGCCGGTGGTGCTGTGCAAAAGTGTCGACGGCCGACACTGCGCAGCCACGGGCGAGTGGAGCGAGGGGTGGATCGCCTTCGCCAATCTTGATCGGGACAGTCCGGCCGTCGTGGATCCAGGAGAGCCCGTGCTGCTGCATCAGCCGGCGGTGCAGCGGCTGCACATCCGTGGCAACCGCGATGCCATCATCTACTGGCCGGTGTCGCGCGCCGGCACCACGGCCAGCTTCACCTTCTGCGATGCGCGCGGTCCGGCGACCGCCCGGGCGGTGATCGTCAGCCAGACCGGGCGGCCGCGGACATCCGATCGCGACGCCTCCGGCAAGGCGCTGGTTTGTGCCGCGGCTTCGCGGGACTGACGCCATGCGCGGCTTCAGCATGATCGAGACACTGGTGGCGCTGGTGGTGCTGTCGCTGGGCTTGCTGGGCATTGCGCGGCTGTTTGTTGAAGGCATGGCCGACAACCGCTCCGCACTGCACCGCGCACAGGCCGTACACCTGGCGCGCGATCTGGCCGAGCGCATCCGCGCCAATCGGGGCGCCGGCATGGGAGGTGACGCTTACCTGTTGAATGCGAACGGCGAGCCCCTGCTGCAGGACTGCATCACCGCCGTAGCCGGCTGCACGCCCATCGCACTGGCGCAGGATGATCTGTCGCGCTGGCTGGTGGCCATTCATGACACGCTGCCGGGAGACGGCAGCCGCACGCCGGGAGGAACCGTGGCGGTGAACACCGCCACCACGCCGGCGACATACACCATCACCGTTTTCTGGTCCGAACCCGGCGCCGGCGAGCGCAGCTTCGTGCTGCAGGTGCAGGTGCAGGCATGAGAGCGCGCGGCATGGGGCTGATCGAACTGATGCTGGCATTGGCCATCGGCGCCTTCCTCATCGCCGGGGCGGTTACGGTCTACGTGCGCAGCTGCGCAACGTACGCCATCAATGAAACCATCGCACGCATGCAGGAAGCGGCGCGCTTCGCGTTGAACACGCTGGAACCGGAGGTACGCCTGGCCGGATTCTGGGGGCTGACCGGCGACGCGATGCATATCCGCGGGACGATCGATCACTCACCGCTTTCCCTGTCCAGTAGCGCGGAACGTTGCGGCGCAGGCTTCGCGCTGAATCTGCGCAGGCCAGTCGAAACGGCGAACAACACCTATCCGCTGCCCTGCGCGGCTGCGGGCGGCGGCGCACTGTCCGGGACCGACACGCTGCTCGTGCGCCATGCGCAAACCGGAACCTCGCCACCGGACGGAGAGCGGCTGCAGGTGTACACAGCACGAAACGGACAGGCTGATGCGGTGTTCCTGGCAGGCAGCGCGCCGGGCCCGCTGGCAGTCGATCCGTTGTCTGGCGCCCAGGCCCAGGTACGCGATCTGGTCGCGCAGGCGTACTACATCGCCCGCAATGCCAACGGACAGACGGGCCTGCCCGCGCTGCGTCGCAAGACCCTGCAGGGCGGTGCTGCGGGCCCGCGCATTGGTGACGAGGAACTCATGCCCGGCGTGGAGGACCTGCAGGTACAGCTGGGCATTGATCCGGGCGTTGATGAAGACGGCGATGGCATTCCTGATGATCTCAACGCAGACGGTCAGCCGGATCGCCATGCCGGGGTAGCCGCACGGTACGTCAATCCGGGCGATCCGGCGCTGGCATCAGCCAGGGTGGTGGCGGTCCGGCTGTGGATCAGGGTGCGGGCCGATGCGGCAGAGCCCGGATACAGCGACACTAAAACGTACAACTATGCGGATGTGAGTTTCAGTCCCGCCGGCGAAGACGCCGCCTACCGCCGCCTGCTGATATCCCGCACCATTCGCCTGCGCAACGCCGGCCCGTCATGAGCGCGAACCGACAAACCGGCGCTGCGCTCGTGATCTGCCTGATGCTGCTTTCAGTGCTGACGCTGCTGGCCACCTCCACGCTGGGCACGGCAGCCATTGCGCTGGCGCTCGCCGGCAACGACCAGTACCAGACCCGCGCATTCGAGGCGGCGGAGGCGGGCATCGAACGAGCAATCGCCGTGATTGCTGCAGGTGGCGCAACGCCCGGGACAATCGCCAGCACAATTGCCGGCACACTCGCCAGCGGCGACAGCTATGAGGCCGTGATCCGCATGCGTGGCACAACCGCGCCGCCGCCCGGCTATCTCGATACCTTCACGGCCGAACATTTTGAAATAGAGAGCACCGGCACATCGCTGCGCGATGCACAAACAACGCTGGTACAGGGCCTGTTCCGTGTGCAGCCCCCTGCAGTCGGCGGCGAAACCACGCCCGGCGCACCACCGGCCTGCCTGCCGGGCATCGAACTGCGGCTGAATCTGTGCGTGGAAACAGGCTGGACCGTGCGCACGTACTGGCGCACGGCGGCAGCTGCAGGCACATAGCTACACGGGGAGGATGGCCATGCCTGTCATTTCAAGTTTCTGCGGCATCATTATCCGTATGTACTACTTCGACACGCAGCAGCACTCGATGCCACATATTCATGCGTGTGATCAGCGCGCAGGCGCTCAGCCGTCCGTCACACCCGGCGCTTCTTTCTTGCGCAGTTCCCTGGGCAGGGCAAAGACGATGCTCTCGGTGCGGCCCTGCGATTCGTTGACCGTCTCGCCGCCCCACTCCTGCAGACGCGCCACCACCTGTTGCACCAGGATCTCCGGCGCCGAGGCGCCGGCGGTCACGCCCACGGCCTGCCTGCCTTCGAACCACTCGCGGCGCAGGTTCTCCGCGCCGTCGATGAGATAACCGGGAATGCCGCGCTTGTCGGCGATCTCGCGCAGGCGATTCGAATTGGAACTGGTGGGCGAGCCGACCACCAGCAGCACATCGCAGCGCTCCAGCAGGTTCTTCACCGCGTCCTGGCGATTCTGCGTGGCGTAGCAGATGTCCTCCTTGCGCGGACTGCTCAACGACGGAAAACGCCGGCGCAGCGCTTCGACCACGCGCGCGGTGTCATCGACCGACAGTGTGGTCTGCGTGACGAAGGCCAGACGATCCGGATCGCGAATCTGCAGCGCGGCGACATCTTCAGGCTTCTCCACGAGATGAATATGACCGCCAGACGCAACATCGAACTGGCCCATGGTGCCTTCCACTTCCGGATGTCCCGCATGGCCGATGAGCACCACATCACGCGCCTCGCGCGCGTAGCGGGTGACCTCCATGTGTACCTTGGTCACCAGCGGACAGGTGGCATCGAAGACCTTGAAATTGCGCCGCTGTGCTTCCTCCTGCACCGCGCGCGGCACGCCGTGGGCACTGAAGATCAGCGTGGCCTCATCCGGCACATCGTCGAGATTCTCGATGAATACCGCGCCGAGCGCGCGCAGCCGGTCGACGACGAAACGGTTGTGCACCACCTCATGGCGCACGTAGATCGGCGCGCCGAACAGCGACAGCGCCCGCTCGACGATGTCGATGGCGCGATCGACGCCAGCACAGAAGCCGCGGGGATTGGCCAGGTGAATCTGCATGCTTTTCCGGTCAGCCCTTCTTGCGCCTCATGTCCAGCAAGGCATCTAGTATCAACAGCCCCGCACCCACGGTAATGGCGGTATCGGCCACATTGAAGGCGGGAAAATGCGCCTCGCCCCAGTGAAAATGAATGAAGTCCACTACATGCCCATGCAGGATGCGGTCAATGGCGTTGCCCAGCGCACCGCCCAGAACCAGCGCCAGGCCCGAGGCCAGCAGCGGCTGGCCGCGCCGCGGCAGGCGCTGCAGCCACACGGCAATCACCACCGACACCACAGAAGCCAGGCCGACAAAAAACCATCGCTGCCAGTCCGGCCCCCCGGCCATGATGCTGAAGGCCGCGCCGGTATTGTACAGGTGCGTGATCTCCAGCACCGGCAGCACCGCGATGATGTCGAACAGCTCCAGCTGCGCGACGATGGCCGCCTTGGTGATCTGGTCGAACAGAATCACCAGCAGCGACAGGGCCAGCCAGCGCAGCGCGCCCAGGTGCTCCCGCCAGGCAGAATCGGTCATGCGAATACCCTCGTTTCTCCCGGACCTTCAACGTTCAGCGCACATCGCCCGCACAGCTGCGGATGCCGGACGTCGGCGCCCACGTCCGCGCGCTTGTGCCAGCAACGCACACATTTGTTTGCCGCGGCCGGATGCACGCGAATCCACACGCCGGACTTCGCCACATGGGAAGCCGCATGCGCATCCTCTGGCGCGTGTGTCACTTCCTGCACGGTGGCTGCCGAGGCAATCAGCAGGAAGCGCAATTCCTCGCCCAGCACGGTCAGGCGGGCCAGATGTTCCGCGGTGCAGAACACGGCCACTTCCGTATCGAGCGAGGAACCGACCGCACCGGCGCCACGCAAGACTTCGATCTGACCGGCAACGTCGGTGCGCAGGTCGATGAAGGCCTGCCAGTCGATGGACTCCGGAGGCGCGGGGGGCGCGGGCAACCCGGCCCACTGCGACAGGAACACCGACTCGGCCCGTTCACCCGGCAGGAAACGCCACAGCTCTTCGGCCGTGAAACTCAGTATCGGCGCCAGCCATCGCGCCATGGCCTCGGCCATCCAGTACAGCACCGTCTGCGCCGAGCGGCGCGCCAGGCTGTCCTCGCGCAGGGTGTACAAACGATCCTTGAGCACATCCAGATAGAATCCCCCCAGATCCACTACACAGAAGTTGTGCACCTTTTGATAAATCAGGTGGAACTGATAGTTGCGATACGCAGCGACGATCTCCTCCTGCATCTGAATGGTGCGCGCCAGCGCCCAGGCATCCAGCGGCAGCAACTGCTGCGGCTCCAGCAGATGCTGCCGGGGATCAAATTTGTGCAGGTTGCCCACCAGGTAGCGGAAGGTATTGCGCATACGGCGGTAGGAATCCGCCGCACGGTTGAGAATCTCGTTCGACACGCCGATCTCACCGCTGTAATCCGTGGCCGCCACCCACAGGCGCAGGATGTCCGCGCCGAGTGCATTGACCACCTTCTGCGGAGAAACGACATTGCCCATGGACTTGGACATCTTGCGGCCCTTCTCATCCACGGTGAAGCCGTGCGTGAGCACCGCCCGGTAAGGCGCGCAGCCATGCTGCGCCACCGAAGTCAGCAGCGAGCTGTGAAACCAGCCGCGATGCTGATCGGAGCCTTCCAGGTACAGGTCCGCCGGCACGGTCATCTCCGGGCGCATGCGCGCCAGGCAGTGATGCATCAGTCCGGAGTCCACCCAGACGTCCATCACATCGGGCACCTTCTCATACTGAGCCGCCTCATCACCGAGCAGCTCGGCCGCCTCCATGTCGAACCAGGCATCGATGCCGCCCTGCTCCACCCGCTCCGCCACCGCCTCCAGCAGTTCAGGCGTGCGTGGATGCAACTCACCACTTTCGCGATGAATGAACAAGGCAATGGGCACACCCCAGGTGCGCTGACGCGAGATGCACCAGTCCGGGCGGTTCTCGATCATGCCGTAAATGCGCTGCTCGCCCCAGGCGGGCATCCAGCGCACCTTGCCGATTTCCGCCAACGCCTGCGCGCGCAATCCCTTCTGCTCCATGCCGATGAACCATTGCGGAGTGGCGCGGAAGATCACCGGTGTCTTGTGGCGCCAGCAATGCGGATAGCTGTGACGGTATGCCTCATGCCTGAGCAACTGACCACGCTGTTCCAGCGTCTCGACCACCTGTTTGTTGGCCTCCCAGACCGTAAGACCGGCAAACAGCGGCGTGGCGGGCAGGAAGCGGCCATCGCCGCCCACAGGATTGTCGAGCGGCAGCCCGTACTGCTGTCCGACGGCAAAGTCCTCCTGGCCGTGGCCGGGCGCGGTGTGTACGGCGCCGGTACCGGCCTCCAGGGTGACATGCTCGCCCAGGATCACCGGCACCTGGCGGTCATAGAAAGGATGCTGCAGCTGCAACCCCTCCAGCACGCGGCCCTCGACCTGCGCGACGTCCTGCCAGTCGGCGATTTCATAGCGCTGCATGCAGGCGGCAGCAAGATCGCTGGCGAGAATGAGGTGTTCGCCGGTGGCGACTTGTAGCAATGAGTACTTCAACTCCGCGTGCAGCGCCACCGCCTGATTGGCGGGCAGGGTCCACGGCGTGGTGGTCCAGATGACCGCGGCCGCCTTGCCCTGCAGTGGCGTCTGCAGTCCAAAGCGCTTGCTGACTTCGCCGGTATCCACGGCATCGAAACGCACATCCACTGCCGGCGAGGTTTTCTCCTCGTACTCGACCTCTGCCTCGGCCAATGCGGAGCGGCAGTCCAGACACCAGTACACCGGCTTGAACCCTTTATAAAGGTGTCCGTTGCGGATGATCTGCGCGAATGCGCGCAGCTGCTCGGCCTCGTACTGCGGCATCATCGTCAGATACGGCCGCGACCAGTCGCCCATCACACCCAGTCGACGAAAGTCCTCGCGCTGTGCATCCACCTGCGTCTGCGCATAGGCGCGGCAGGCCGCGCGGAAGGCACGCGCATCGAGCTTCCTGCCCACGCGGCCGTGCTTTTTCTCCACCTGCAACTCGATGGGCAGGCCGTGACAGTCCCAGCCCGGGATGTACGGCGCATCGTAGCCATCGAGCGTGCGCGACTTGACGATGATGTCCTTGAGCACCTTGTTGACCGCATGCCCGATGTGGATGGCGCCGTTTGCATACGGCGGCCCGTCGGGGAGGATGAAAGTCGGCCGGCCCTTGGCAGCCGCACGCAGCTTGCCGTACACATCCTGCTGCTCCCAATGCGCCAGCTGCTCCGGCTCGCGCTGCGCTAGGTTCGCCTTCATCGGCAGATCCGTGTGCGGCAGGTTCAGCGTATTTTTGTAGTCTCTGGTTTCTTGTTCGCTCATGACAACATCTTTCTGGCCTGGGCGGCATCGAGCCGCATCTGCGCCACCATGGCATCCAGCGTGTCGAACCTGAGCTCATCGCGCAGGAAGGCCACAAACTGCACTTCGAGGCGCCGGCCATACAAGTCCGCCTCGAAATCAAATACATGCACCTCGAGCAGCCGCTCCAGGCCCGCGGCCACCGTGGGACGCGTACCCACGCTCGCCACAGCGTTCAGTGGCAGCGGCCCCGCACCCAGCACGCGCACCGCGTAGATGCCGCGCACGGGTGAGACCCGGCGCGCCAGGCGGATATTCGCCGTGGCGAAGCCCAGTTTGCGTCCCAGCCGGTCTCCCGCCACCACGCGCCCGCACATCGCGTAGCGCCGGCCGAGGAAGTGCTGCGCGCGATCCATATCGCCTGCCGCAAGCGCGGCGCGCACCAGGGTGGAACTCACCCGCTCACCTTCCATGTGCACCGGCTCGAGCACCTCGACCTCGAAACCGCGCGCCGGGCCCGCCGCGCGCAGTACTGCAACATCGGCTTCGCCGTGGCGAGCGAAACGAAAATCGTGCCCCACCGTCACACCACGGGCGCCCAGCCGCTCTTCCAGCAGATCCAGGAACGCCGCGGCACTGAGCATCTGCAGCGTCGAGTCGAAACGCAGCACGATGCAGCGATCCACCCCGTACTGTGCCAGCAACGCCAGCTTCTCGCGCAGCCGCGTCAGCCGGGCGGGGGCGCCGTCCCGATCGAAGAACTCCCGCGGACTGGGCTCGAAGGTAAGCACCGTGGCGGGCACTGCCAGCCGGCTGGCTTGTGCGTGCAGGCGCTCGAGCATGACCTGATGGCCCAGATGCACCCCGTCGTAGTTACCGATGGTCAGTGCGCACCCGCGGTGTTCCGCGCGCAGATTGTGCAGGCCGTGGATGAATTCCATCGGGCATTCTAACCCGCATCAGCGCATCCGGAACTGCGCCGGGCGCAGCCCCAGCACCCAGAGCACGGCGAAATAGGTCGCCATCCCCCCAGTCACACAGCCGGCCATCCAGCCCACGCGTACCCAGGTGGAGGCCACCATCCACGCCTGCACGTCGGCGGCGATGGCATACAGCACCGCGGCCATCACCGCGTTGGCCAGCGCGATTCTCAACAACAGCGCCCGCCAACCGCCGCCCGCCCTCAGCGCCCCGTCCCGGCGCAGGCCGCGGAGCAGCAGCCAGGCGTTGAGCAGCGCACCGACGCCATTGGTCAGCGCCAGGCCGATGTGCAGGCCATGAATATCGAGCGAGTAATAGACCACAGCCACGGTCAGCAGCAGCACGTTCAGGCCCATGGTCACGCCCAGCGACACCATGGCGATGCGCATGGGCGTGCGGGTGTTCTGCCGCGCGTAGTAGCCCGGCGCCAGCACCTTGATCAGACTCCAGCCGAACAGCGCCATGGAATAGGCCATCAGCGCCATGGAGGTCATGTGCACATCCAGCGCCGTGAAGGCGCCACGATGAAAGATCACCACCGTCAGCGGCCCGGCCAGCACGAACAGCGCCACGGTGGCCGGCGCGACGATCAGGCACAGCAGTCGCAGCGCCCAGTCCAGCGTATTGCTGAAATGCTCCATGGACTGCTCGGCGTGCTGTGAAGACAGCCGCGGCAGGATGACCGTGGCCAGCGCAATGCTGAAAACGCCCAGCGGAAACTCCACCAGCCGGTCGGCGAAGTACAGCCAGGCCAGGCTGCCGGTGGCAAACATCGTTGCAATGGCCGAGCTCAGCAGCACGCTGATCTGCCCCATGGACGAACCCAGGATTGCCGGCCCCATCAGGCGTGCAATGCGCCGCACCCCCTCATGCGCCCCGCCCCACCGGGGCCGGCGGAACAGCTTCATCCGGATCACCGGCGGCATGACGATCAGCAAC
Organism: Gammaproteobacteria bacterium; assembly: GCA_021773365.1. GTDB lineage: Bacteria > Pseudomonadota > Gammaproteobacteria > Steroidobacterales > Steroidobacteraceae > JAJFKF01. The sequence goes on from JAJFKF010000145.1 coordinate 52,677, forward strand.
TGCACGATGCCGGCGACGAAGACGCCGATGGCCATCGTCACCTCCGGCACGGCGGTGTGCGGCGCGATCCAGGCCGCCACCACAATGCCGGTGATGTTGAGCGCCACCGAAGTCATCGCCGGAATGGCGAAACGCTGGTAGCTGTTCAGCACCGCGCCGCCCAGGGCGGTCAGCGAAATGAACAGCACATAGGGAAAGGTCCAGCGCAGCATTTCCGTGGCGCGGGCGAAGGTGTCGGCATCTTCGGAGAACCCCGGACCCAGCACCATCACCAGCACGGGTGCGGCCAGCACACCCAGCAGCGACAGCCCCAGAAGAAACAGACCCAGCGTGCCGGTGGTGCTCTCCACCAGCGAACGCACTTCATCCCGGGATCGCTGCGAACGATATTCAGACACCACGGGTACGAAGGCCTGGGAAAAGGCGCCCTCGGCGAACAGCCGACGCAGGGTATTGGGGATCTGGTAGGCCCACAGGAAGACGCCGATCAGCCCCGTGCCGGTGGGAAACACCCCCGCCCACACCATGTCGCGCGCCAGCCCGGTGACGCGGGATAGCAGGGTGGTGGAACCGACGACGGTGGTATTGCGAAAGACGCTCATCGCTGCGGGCGGCACTATAGCGGAAATACCCTTGCAAACGGGCACTTACGCATCGCGCGGCCGTTGACAAGCGCCGCTGCGATCATCACACTACGCGCCCTTTTTTCCTGCATCCGAAGACCATGGCCAACACTCCTTCCGCCGAAAAAGCCGCCCGCCAGGCCGTCAAGCGCCGCATCGACAATATCGCCGCCATCTCCAAGATGCGCACCGCCATCCGCAGCATCACCCTGCCCATCGACGCCGGTGACAAGGACAAGGCCCAGGCTGCCTACACGGCCGCCGTGCCCACCATCGACGCCATGGTCAGCAAGGGCATGATCCACCGCAACAAGGCCGCCCGGCACAAGAGCCGCCTGGCCCACCGCATCAGCGGAATGGCCTGAGATTCCCACGCCCTCTCCCTCTCCCTCTCCGGCCCTCCGGGGAGGGGCATTGATGAATCCTACTTACGGTTCTTTTCCAGATACTCCATCACGCTCGCGGACAGCGCTTCCGTCCCGCGCCCGGTAGCCCCTGAAATACGGAACACCGGCCGCTTCCACCGCAGCCGCCGCACGATTTCAGCGCACCGCGCCTCGGCTTCGGCCTCCGGCAGCAGATCCAGCTTGTTGAGCACCAGCCAGCGTTCCCGCCGGCTCAACTTCGTATCGAATTTCTTCAGCTCGCCGATCAGCGCCCGTGCATCCTTGACCGAATCGGCCGCCGGATCGGGCGGTGCGATATCCACCAGGTGCAGCAGCAGGCCAGTGCGCTGCAGATGCTTCAGGAAGCGGATGCCCAGGCCCGCCCCATCGGCCGCGCCTTCGATCAGCCCGGGAATGTCGGCCATGACGAAGCTGCGATGCTCACCCACGGCGACCACGCCCAGATTCGGGTACAGGGTTGTGAAGGGATAGTCGGCCACCCGCGGACGTGCCGCCGACACGGCCCGGATCAGCGTGGACTTGCCCGCATTCGGCAGCCCCAGCAACCCCACATCGGCAATCAGCTTCATTTCCAGCTTCAGCGTGCGCCGCTCGCCGGGGAGCCCCGAGCCGTGCTGTCGCGGCGCGCGATTGGTACTGCTCTTGAAGCGGGTGTTGCCCCAGCCGCCCTTGCCGCCGCGCGCCACCATCACCGTCTGCCCCGCCTGCGTCAGGTCGCCGATGATCTCCTCGGTATCCACATCCTGTATCACCGTGCCCACGGGTACCGCGACGTAAAGGTCGTCCCCGCAGGCGCCGGTGCAGTCGCGCGCACCACCGGGCTCGCCATGCGGCGCCTTGTAGGTGCGGGAAATGCGGAAGTCGGCCAGCGTGTTGATGCCCTCCTTGGCGCGCAGGTAAACGCTGCCGCCATGACCGCCGTCGCCGCCATCGGGACCGCCAAAGGGAATGAACTTCTCGCGCCGGAAGCTGGTGGATCCACGCCCGCCGTTGCCGGCCTGGACCTTCAACGCAGCTTCATCGTAGAATTTCATGGGATTGGACCTGGAAGCGCTTGCTCACCGGAATGGCGCGCATAAAAAACCCCGGTCATCCCGGGGTTTTCGTTCAATAAGTCAAGTGGGTCACGCAGTGACCACGTTCACGAAGGTGTTGCCGGCCTTGCCGCGCACCTTGAACTCCACCGTGCCGTCGGCCTTGGCGAACAGCGTGTGATCGGTACCGATGCCGACATTCACACCCGGATGCATCTGCGTGCCGCGCTGGCGGACGATGATGTTGCCGGCAACGACCTGCTCGCCGCCGAAACGCTTCACGCCGAGACGCTTGCTGTGGGAATCGCGACCGTTACGGGAGCTGCCGCCTGCTTTTTTATGTGCCATGGCTGATTACCTTGAATTCATCCAACAATCTTGTCGATCTTGATCTCGGTGTACGGCTGGCGATGGCTGCCCTCGCGCCGGTAGTGCTTGCGGCGACGGAATTTCACGATCCGCACCTTGTCACCCTTGCCGTGCGACTGCACGGTGGCAGTGACCTTGCCACCGTCGATGTAGGGCGCGCCGATCTTCACGTCCGCCCCGGCACCGGTCAGCAGCACCTTGTCGAATTCCACGGCCGCGCCAGCCTCGGTTTCCAGTTTCTCAATCCGTAGCACGGCGCCTTCCTGCACCCGATACTGCTTGCCGCCCGTTGCAATCACCGCGAACATTATTTGTTCTCCAGAAGGGGGCCGCGCGAATGGCTGGCCCGATCAAAAAAGGCTGCGAATTCTATAAGTTAGCCGCTGGCAGGTCAAACCTTTTACCGCTACCATGCCCGGCGCGCTCCGGCGCTGGTGAGCAGGATCTGCAAGGCAACCCTTAGAGCGATGATATTAGACGAGATACGCGCCCCCGTGCGCGAAGACATGACCGCCGTGGACCAGGTCATCCGCGACAGGCTTCACAGCGAAGTGGTCCTGGTAGACCAGGTATCCACCTACATCATCTCCAGCGGCGGCAAGCGGTTGCGCCCCCTGCTGGTGCTGCTGACCGCCCGTGCCGCAGGCTATCAGGGCCAGCGGCACATCGAAACGGCCGCGCTGATCGAGTTCATCCACACCGCCACCCTGCTGCACGACGATGTGGTGGACGCCTCCTCCCGCCGCCGCGGCCGCGATACCGCCAACCAGGTGTGGGGCAACGAGGCCAGCGTGCTGGTGGGAGATTTCCTCTACTCGCGCGCCTTCCAGATGATGGCCGACCTCGGCCTGCTGCCCATCATGCGCATCATGGCCGATGCCACCAACACCATCGCCGAGGGCGAGGTCCTGCAGCTGCTCAACGCCCACGACCCGCAGACCACCGAGCAGCGCTATCTGGACGTCATTTACCGCAAGACCGCCCGCCTGTTCGAAGCGGGGTCGGAGGTCGCAGGCGTGCTGGCCGGAGCGCCCGACGCACAATGTGAAGCCTTGGCAGCCTATGGCCGGCACCTGGGGACGGCATTCCAGCTCGTCGACGATGTACTCGACTATCGTGGCAACACCACTGCCCGGGGCAAGAACCTGGGTGAGGATCTGGCCGAGGGCAAGCCCACCCTGCCCCTGATCCACGCGCTGCGCCACGGCACGGCGGAAGAAAAGGAGCTGATCCGGCTGGCAATTGAACAAGGCGGGCTCGAGCAACTGCACCGGATTACCACGGCCATCGAAAGCACCGGAGGCCTGGACTACACGCAACAGATGGCGCGCCGGGAAGCCGATGCCGCCCTGGAGGCACTGAAGGATCTGCCCGACTCTGCCGCGCTGCGATCACTGCAGGCCCTGGCCGCCTTCGCGGTGGAGCGCGACCACTGACCGGACCCGGCCGGAAGTCCCGGAAGTCATTGATACGCTTATTGCTGCGAGGGGGACCGTTCAGTACACTGCCCGCCCTCACCGACGGGGCCCCTCCAAGCGCCTCGACACGACACCTCGGGGTGTAGCTCAGCCTGGTAGAGCGCTACGTTCGGGACGTAGAAGTCGCAGGTTCAAATCCTGTCACCCCGACCAATGAATTCCAGTTTTTTTGACATTCAGCGCTTCGGTGCCAATGTCTTATGGACGCCGTAAGTCCACGGCAAGTCCATTTGGCGGAATTTTTGCCACACCCCTCCCATCCTTTCCATCGTCGCCTACGCTCAAGCATAGCGACTGCATCCGTTTGTCCGTGAGCCCACAACCAACCGAGGAGGAAGTGACATTGGCGCCTTCGCGGTCACGCGGGACATGAAGCTCTATCGCCCCATGCTCCTACCCATTCTAACGCCGAACAAGCGTAACGGTACTTCCTCTCCCATGCGGATCCTCCTCGCACGTAAAATCCCCAATCCATAGTCTTAAGTTTTTATGCAGCCACTCGTCGCTATCAAGATCACCGTGATATCCACCGTAGATGGATGCCAATTCTATTGCGCATAGCGAAGTGCGGCACTCAACAGCCCGAACTGTAAATGGCGTCGGTTCCGCCATTATAAGGCTGCGAAGCCTCACTTCCGCCTCTGCTGCCCACACCTCATCTCGTGGCTCCTGAGACATCTCTGACAACAGGTCGAACCTCTTGGCACACTGCATCGGGATTCTCAGCTATCTGCTGCCGGCAGGACTCCTTGATTGAATCAGATAGAGGGAAAGGGCGACCGACTACATTCAGCGTGCGCGGCGCCTGAAGCGCATTCCCCGTTCGAGCCTCCGCATCATCAACGCCATTCTGCCTAACGGTTTCACCTGGAATATGACCGGACAGCTCCGGGGACAGAGAGGTTGCCGTTTGATCAGCTGGAGTCTTGCCTGCTGGTGCTCGTTTTTTGACGGCGAGTGAGATTTCGGTGCCCTCCGTTTTTGAATCCCTTCTATCGGAGACAGACGCTGCCGGTTGACCCGATTCTTTCAAGTCCGCCAAGTCAGCGTTACCAAACAATCCCTGCAGGCCCAGCGCGATCAACCCTACAACCAGAATCCCCAACATAATTGCCTTGAGCATAGTTATGTGCCATCCAAGTTATGCGGCGGAACATACAGCGGTATGTCCGAGGCCGATTTCGCATCCGAAGGCATCATATTCCAGATCGGCAATAGCCCCAGACGCATCGACATCATTACCCGCATCAGCGGCGTCGAATTCGAACAGGCGCATGCAAACAGGCAAATGCTCTCGGTGGAGGGCATGGAAGTGCCCGTCATCTCGCAGCAGGATCTCATTGCAAACAAACGAGCCAGTGGCCGAACGCAGGATCTGGCGGATGCAGAGAAGCTGGAATCCGCGCAGTCGCCCATAATTCATCGTCTCGGGAAACCCGGCTGAATCGGCCCATCGGGAAACGGCCTGCGATATGGCGTGGAATCTGGCGTGGGAAACGGCGTCAGAAATGGCTCGCGATCGTCCAGTGTGAAGTTCACTCTGAAGCGCTGCCAGTGTGCGATGGGCTCTCCATCTGCCGTCGCCGGGTGGAATCGCCAGTGCCTGGCTGCCTCCCGCGCCGATTCATTGAGCCGCTCGGAGCCGCTGGATATCATCACCCGTGCTTCACCGACTTTGCCATCAGCCTGTATCAGCAACATGAGGGTGACCATTCCTTCCTCGCCATACCTGCGGGATTGGGTCGGATACTCCGGCTTTTCAACCCTGTCAGGTCTGGCGGGGACAACCTGCGAATCTGCCAGCGAGAACTTCATCTTGAAGTCGTACCACACAGCCGCCGGGACGCCATCCACCGTCGCCGGCTGAAACCGCCAGGTGACGGCATGTGCGTTGGCGGCTGCATCGAGTCCGGGGAACCCGCTGGACTCGGCGATTTGCGCTTCGCTGACTGTGCCATCTTCAAGAACCCGCAGACGAAGCATTACCACGCCTTCCTCACCGTTGACCCGGGATTCAGGCGGATAGGCCGGCGCTGAGAGTCCAATGCCTCTTGGAGGAGTGGTCTTTGGTTCCGCCAACTCCTGCGCCTCGACGGGGAAAATCGCTGGCATGAGTACGAACAGAACTGCATACCAGCGGCGACCTGAAACCAGTCGGCAAAGCGAGCTCCGCATGTCTTAACCCCCCTGTTAAGCCTTTTGTGTTTTTGTGCGGTGTTTTGCTCGGTGCCTTGACCCCTCGGTCAGGCATTGGAGAGCACTTTACGAAAAATGGCGATGCAAGGCGAGCTGTAGCAGGAGAGCCTGTGGGTCGTGACCTTCATCGGCGGCGGAGGAAGTGCTCTCCTGCACTATCATCACCATGCCGGCAAACGAATTGATGAGAGAGATTCACAACGCCAAGGCCAGGATGCCATGGACTGTTGCGTTTCCGTCACATGCATCCCCACCCCCACCCTTCTCGCGCCAGCCTGCCGCCACCGGGGTTGCCTGCCGCCTGCCATGAAGGCAGATGCGTAATCGCCACTAGCCCACGAGATTTTCCGGCTATTCACCAATGGCAGCACAGGCGATGGCCGCGGGCTTCGGAGTCGAATATGTTACCGTTCCCTGATTCAATAGAGGCTGAGAAGCCCGGATCGATATGCTCATACTTGCTGTGATACTCACGCTGACCCTGGGCGGGATCGTGTATGTCTATCGCTTTCGAGGCGCTGCCCGCTACGCCAGCCTGAGTGAATATTTCTCCAAGGGCTGGCCGATATTTTCTCCGCTCAACTGCCTGCTCTACCTGACCACCAAGACCCGCGGCTCGCGCGCCATCCTGGATCCCGGGCAGTATCCCGAGCTCGACGTGCTGCGCGATAACTGGACCACCATACGCGACGAAGCCGAAGCGCTTTATCGCAGCGGTTACTTCGATGCGACCAAGCGCCCGGGCACGGCCGGTTACTACGATGTCGGCTTTCGCACCTTTTTCAAATACGGCTGGAGTCGCTTCTATCTGCGGTGGTACGGCTACACGCATGAGTCCGCGCGGTCACTTTGCCCGCAAACCGTTGAACTGCTGTCACGGGCGCGGTCGCTGAACGGCGCGATGTTCGCCCTGCTCCCCGTCGGCTCGGAGCTCACACGCCATGCCGATCCGATGGCGTGCTCAATGCGTTATCACCTGGGACTGGTGACGCCCAATTCGGAGAAGTGCTTCATCAATATCGACGGAAACAAACGCTACTGGAAGGACGGCGAAGTACTGATGTTCGACGAAACCTATCTTCACTTTGCGCGCAACGATTCTGACCAGTACCGATTGATACTGATGTGCGATATAAACCGACCAACCAATGTGCTGGGGTCGGCAGTCAATTTCTTCTACAAGCTGCTGCCACGCTTGTCAGTTGTGCCCAACACCCAGGCGGACCGCCGTGGCTTCGCCAATCGCGTCTTCGCGACTGTGAGCCCCCTGCTGCAACGCTCCAGTAGCCTCAAGCAGCGCAACCGGCCCGCATATCTGCTGTTGAAGTACAGCGTGAACACCCTGTTACTCGCGGTCGTACTGATATTGGTGGCGGGGTCTATCGCGCTGGTGGCACAGGTGACCGAGGTTGGCCGTTCGCTGGTAGGCGGCCCCTGATCTAGAGACGGATCCCGGATCCCGCAGCAACGCCCCGCAAATCCTGCCGGTGCTCCGCTATCTGCGCCAGCGCTGACAACGCTCAGCTGAGATGAGTCAACGGGCGATAAACAATGGCCCTATGGCAACACCGCGAAGAGAACTATCGCTAACCCGAAACCTCTACCCTTGCCGTCGTTCTGCAGGCCGTCGCCCCACAGGCAACTTGACCGGACACGCCATCATTGAGGACCAGTAATGACAAAGTTCACTTCGCATGTACATCAGCTGATGCTGGCAACCGCGCTGCTCTGCTTGCAGCTGCCGTTGGCCCAGGCCGCCCGGAACTCACCGGCCGACGACGACGAATTGCGGCAATGGGTAGAACAGCAGGCCATTGCTGTTCGCAGCGTCGACCCACGTGACGAGGACTTCTCCGATCTTGAGCCATTGATAGCGGCCATTGGCGATGCCCGCGTGGTGCAGCTCGGTGAACCCGGTCATGGCGCCGGCACCTCCTTCGCCGCCAAGGCACGCCTGATCAAGTTCCTGCATCAGCGCCTGGGGTTTGACGTGGTGCTGTGGGAGTCAGGCATGTTTGATGTACGTCAAAGCCAGATCGCCCTGCGCGGCGGCGAAGATCCGGCACAGGCCGCCCAGCGCGGAATATTTTCCCTGTGGTCGGCAACAGCGGAAGCCAGACCGCTGTTCGACTACGCCCAGGCCAGCCTGGCCGGCACACAGCCGCTGGAGATGGCCGGATTCGACATGCAGTTCTCCGGTACTGACATGCACCTGCAGTACTTTGAAGCACTGCGCGCCTTCATGCGGCCGCTTCATGACGGCGAGTTTCGCACGCGCATCACCGCCCTGACCGAGGAGGCCATTGCGCGCTACAACGCCATTTCGGCGAAGCGCCTGGCCCGGAGCAAACAGTACGACAAGGTCCGCGAGATGCACTCCGGCGCCTCACAGGAGGAGAAGGGAAGGATCATGGGCGAATGGGAAGCGAGTGAAGGCGCCAGGCTGTCACCACAGCCGGCGGATCTGGAGAGCTTTCTGCAGGCGACCAATGCGCTGCTGGAAATAATGGACCAGCGATCGGAGGCTTTCGCTCAGGCCCATGGCATGCGGGAAACGAAGTTCATGCGCCACACCGTGGAGAACTTCCGCAACTACGGCACCACGCTGTACGAACGCAATCAAGCCGACCAGCCCACAGGCGCGGAGCGCATCGCACGATCAGTCAAGGGCTGGAACCGGCGTGACACGCGCAATGGCGAAATCCTGCGCTGGCAGCTGGAAGACTACTACCGGGACCGCAAGATCATCATCTGGGCCCACAATGGGCACGTCATGAACGCCTACTACTCGGCCACCTTCGGCAGCCTGCATGCGCAGGCCCAGCCCGGCGGCGCCAAACCCAGCGGCTCATACCTGAAGGACTGGTATGGCGATCAGCTGTACACCATCGGATTCACCACCTACGCGGGCGAGGACAGCTGGGTCTCGACTGACCAGGTCGTGCAGATACCCCCACCGGATGACGGTACGCTGGAATACCACCTGCACTCCCTGGCCAAACCCTATCTGTTCCTCGATTTCACAGCGCTGGCCGACAAACCCGGGCATCCGATGCACCGCCCGCAGGCCATGCGGATCCGTGGTTACGGCAGTGGTGAGAGCATGCCTGATCTCACCCATGTGTTCGATGCGGTGTTCTACACCGACCACATGGCGCCGCCCACGCCGCTGAAAAGCGACTGATCCGCCGGCCCTGCGTGCCGGGTTACTGCCCGAAGCTCCTGGTGATACTGAGGTAGTAGTTCGCCATGCGCGGGTCGCCCAGCGTGCTGTAGTACCCGCTACCAAGCGCCTGTGTGTCCACTGGCGGACGGGTGTTGAGCACGTTGTTCACCCCGAAGCTCAGCCGCATGCCGGCCAGAAATCCATTGGTGGCGCCAAAGCTGTAGCTGCCGAACAAATCATGGTAAGTCTGCCCGGGCACGGTCGCCGCGCCCTGGTTGGCAGTCGCCACGCGCGCGGGATTCAGGAAGTAACCATCGTAGTAGCGCAGCGTCCATCCGAGATGCAGGTTCTTGAAGAACCAGTTCGCCGTCATGTTGCCGCGCCACTTCAAACCACCCGTGGTCAGATCAGTGAACGTAAATACACCGGTGTAATCCAGCAACGGTGCTGCTGACGCGACACGACTCTCGATGCTCAGATTGCGCGTACCACTGGCCGAGAAGCCGAGGTCGCCAAAGCGGCCGATTGAAGTCTGATACTCCAGTGCCAGGTCGAGCGCCTCGACATACAGCTCAGCCACGTTGATCGCCGTACTGTCAAGAACGGTAATCGGGCCGACATCATATCCGCCCGACGGAGCACCGCGATGTACCCGTTCGGGGAAGTACATGATCGCCTGTTCCAGTGCCGACTGCTGAAACAGCGAGATCGCTGTGATGTTGTTGGTCTTGTCGATCCGGCTCCAGTCGGCGGAGAACCTCAGGCCCGGAATCCAGTGCGGCTCCAAAATAATGCCTGCTGAAAGACTTTCTGACTCCTCGGCCATCAGATCGGGATTTCCGCCCTGCCGATACTCGGTAAAGCCCAGCGGCTCGTAACCACGTAACGGATCGGACAGAAAGAACCCGAGATTGAAGCTGAACGGCGGTATGGGCACCAGTTGAGAAACCGTGGGCGGCAGATAGCCGGTGCCGTAGCTTGCCCGAAACGTAACATCGCGCACCGGTCGATAGCGCATGCCGATGGTCGGGTCTACAGAGGATTCCTCGTTTGTTCGGCGGTCGATCGGCGCGGTAGAGCCGACGCTGACCATGGAAGGCGCGCCATTTATCTTGTAGCTGTCGGCCCGTACGGCCAGCTGCAGCTCCAGCAGATCCAGCCCGGCTCTGCTGTTTACCGCAGAAACAAACGGCACCTTGGCCTCCAGGTAGGCACTGTCTACGGACTGCGAACGATCCGGCACCAGGGACTGGGTATTGCTCGAAACAATGATCAGCTCATCCATTCGCTCCTCGCGCCGTTCGAGCAATGTTGACAGCGTGATGCGTCCGCCTGGCAGCGACCACGGCAACGGCCCGCTCAGGCGCACGGTGGCGTTGCGCAGCGTCGCCACTGAAGGACCGGTGGAGTCATTTGGAGTGGACTCGGTCTGCAGCGCAACCGGATAGATGTTGATATCGCGCAGGATGTCCAGCGTGCCATTGCCAATGGCCGCAATCGTGGCGGCATTGATCTCTCGCTGACCGACAAACGTGGTCCGCGTGCGATTCCAGGTCAGATCCACCGCCGCCCGCCACTGGGCCGGCAATGCCACGATGATGCCGCCAACCGCCCGCGTATCGGCGGTACCGCTGCCCAGCACGCCATCGACACCGAGCGCGGGCAACGTGACATCGATGTCCTGCTCAAAAGGATTGTTGGGCGCATCGCCAGTAATGGTGACGACGGAACTGCTGAAATTGGCGGGGTTGAACGGAATGCGCATGGAGTTGTCGGAGGCGCGCAACTCCAGGAATGCGCTGACGCCTGGCGTGAATTCCCTGCGCACCGACATCATTGCCGACTTGACTCTGGTGGCGCTGAGCAGGGCACTGCGCCCGCCCCCCGTTTGTGCGGAATCCGCCAGGTCAAGGTTGTAGCGCCCCGCGTTGGCCGCGAGCCCCAGCCCACCGTCGCTGGAGCGACCGGCGTAGTCCTCGGGTACAAAGCTGAAGGGCGAGTTCAGCACCATGCCGCCATCAAGCACCAGGTTGCTGCCGTCGGCGGAACGGACGTTTGAGGTGCGGCCAAGTGGCGGCTGCTGGGAACCGTAGAAGCTCATGGGATTCCTTTCCAGAATCCAGGCGCGCCCGCGCTCTACCAGAGCGCGCTCCTGTGCCAGCAGGGGATTTGAGTCGGCATAGCTGCCGGTCAGCGAAATGCTGGTACGACCGCCATCAAAGCTGAATCCGGCGCTCAGGTCCATGCGCCGCTCCGTGACGTCGCTGGAAAAGCTGTTGCCGTAGGTGAGCCGCGTCTCCACACCTGAATAGTCCCGCCGCAGCACGACGTTGATGACGCCACCCGTGGCACCGCCACCATAAATACCCGAGGCTGTGGTCGGCAGCACTTCAATGCGCTCGATGGACGACAGGGGGATGCCATTCAGGTCCGGCTGCAACGGCGCACCACCGTCGCTGTAAGGCGCCAGCCTGCGGCCATCGACCAGCACCAGCGTCTCGTCGGTACCCAGGCCGCGCAGGTTCACAACGCTCTTGTTGGTCCCATAGGCCCCCTGCGAGTTGGAAATCGATGTCGAGCTTGCCGAGAGCTTCTTGCGGAAAAACTCCTGGACGCTGGTGGCGCCGGAGTCCTCGATCTCCTGACGGTCGAAAATGACGTAGGGCTGGGTATCGTTCTGCGTACGGCGGATGTCCATGTTCAATGCGCGCGAACCCTTCACCAGCATCTCCGGTGTCGCCGTGCCGTCTGCCGTGTCTGTGGCCTCCTCCGAAGCCCCCCTGGTTTGGCCGACCACTTCATCATCCGCCCGCGCCAGGCGCAGCTGGCTGGCACCGGCAGCCACGCTCGACGACGTATGTGCCGCCGAGGACTGTGGCGGCTGAGCCGCTGTGTGCTTCGGCTTGGGCCGGATGGTCACCGTTGATTCATCGAGGAATTCGTAGGCCAGGCCGGTATTGGCGAGCAGGCGGCTGAGGGCCGCATCGGGCGTGAAGCGTCCCACCAGGCGCGGCGCAGTGAAATTCGCGGCGCCGGCGTCGGCGCGGAACATCAGCTGCAATCCGGTTTGCTGCGCGAACACCGTCAGCGCCTGATCCACCGGCTGTGCCTCGATATTCAAGGCGACGGACTGCGCGGGGCCTCCGGCAGCCTGGGTTGCACTGCATAACAGCAAGAGCAAGGGACCGAGATGACGTGCAATTGAGCTCATGACATATCCTCGAATAATTAGGGTTTAACATCCAGCCTGGTACACCCGCTACAAGAGGATCGAGATCGATCAGAGGGGTAGTCCAATGAGCAATGCGCATGCCGAGTACCCCTTTGCTGCCACAGGCCGCTCTTTGGAGAGGCAGAGGCTATAAATTCAACCCGTTTCGACCGAATCCAGAGTCAGCACAACCCAGATGACCCGCGCTGAATCATCTCCGGCATCAACCCTGGCCGCAGCGGTCTTCCAGCGCTATGACGTGGAGCTGCACCGCTACCTGGCGCGTCACCTGCGCCGGCCCCAGGACGCGAGCGACCTGGCGCAGGAGGTGTACCTGCGCCTGCTGCGACTTGAGCGCGGCGAGCTGGTCAGACAGCCCAATGCCTACCTGTTCTTCGTTGCCTCGCAGGTGGTCTCACAGTTCAAGATGCGCGCCTCCACCAGCCCCGTTATCTACGACTCCGATCTGGTGGCGCTGCGGACCGAGAATCCCGCGCAGCCGCAAGCCGATCCGGTGGACGCGAATCTGCAGGCACAACACCAGCTCGAACAGCTCCTGCGGCGTCTGCCGCCCACACACCGCGATGTACTGATATTGCGCAAGCGCGACGGACTGTCGTGGCGCGAGATTGCCAGCACGCTGGGTCTGTCGGTGCATACGGTCAAGAAGTACCTGCACGATGCCCGGGCGCGCATCAGCACCATGGAATGGGAGTAAGGAAACGGACATGAACAGCAACTGCCAGGAACAGCACGCCATCGCCCGACGCGCCTCGGAATGGCTGGAGGCGCTAGCGGAGGGAGCAGGCGAGCGCGCACGCGGCGAGTTCGCCGCATGGCTCACCGAATCACCCATGCATGTGCGCGAATTCCTGCGGATTGCGGCGCTCGATCGCCTGCTCGACGGCATCGACAGTCAACACCGGGTAGTCGTCGCCAATCGCGGCCCGATCGCCAATGTCGCCTCGCTGCCCGTGCCAACCGTGAAAACCGCCCGCACCACGAAGCGCCGCGGCTTCGCCACCATGCGCCGCTGGGCGATTGCGGCAGCGGTCATGGCCATGGCATTGCCCGCGCTGTGGTGGGGGCTGCTGCCCGACGCAGCCCAGCAGATCACCACCGCCGTTGGCGAACAAACCACGGTAAAGCTCGACGACGGGTCCATCGTTCACCTCAATACCCGTTCCCGCATGCAGGTTCGCTACTCCGCGCAGGAGCGCGAGATTCGCCTGCTGGCAGGCGAAGCGCTGTTTACTGTCGAACGCGATCCGCACCGCCCCTTCAGGGTCTATGCCGGCGACTCTCTCATTCAGGCCGTCGGCACGCGCTTCAACGTCTACTTCAAGGCTGCCGACGACACCCGGGTCGCGGTACTGGAAGGCAAGGTACGCATCTCCGGCAGCACTCCAGTCACCACCGACCAGGACAGCAGCACGGACCAATCCGCCGATTTGCTGGTCGCCGGCGAGGCGGTCAGAATCGCCGGCCCCGGCCGGGTCACCGATCGTGGAAACTTCGAAGCGGCACAGGCCATCGCCTGGCGCGAACGTCGTGTGGTGTTTCGCGCCGACACGCTGGCCGACATCGTTACCGAGTTCAATCGTTACAACACCGAGCCGCAGATTCACATCGCCGACGAGGCCCTCGCCCGGCGGCGCTTCACCGGCGTGCTGGATGTTGACCGTCCCGAATCACTGATGCGCCTGGTCGCCGACGAGCGTGACGTGCAGGTCGAACGCAGCGGTGCGGTGCTCACGATACGGCACACGAATGCCGACCAGACCGGTCAGGCGCCAGACACTCTGCGACAGCACGACTGGGAGGGCCGCAGCAGGCGCAGCACTACGCGGACAGGCTCCTAGGATTTCTTCGGCGCCCACTCCTTGAGGAAGGCGATCACTTTGGCCTCGTCGTGCGCCGGCCCGGTTTCAAGGTCACCGGTGTTCTGGGTATGCAATTGCTTGCCATCGCCGTCAAGGACCACCAGCACCGGCAATCCCAGTTTGGTGGGATTGCCATAGCGTTCATTCACCACCGCATTGAGCTGCTGCCCGTCCTTGGTGCGGTTCACATCGACCAGCATGACAATGTAATTCTCGTCCAGCACCTTCTTTACATTGGCATTGGTCTTGAACATGTCGCTGAGCAGGTGGCACCAGCCGCACCAGTCGGCGCCGAACTGCAGGATGACGCGCTTGCCGGAGCGCCTGGCCTGCGCCACCGTGGCGGCAATGTCTTCCGTGCTGTCCATCTTGCCGTCATACAGGGCGGGCTTGTTCGCGGGCGCCGGCCCGGCCACGGCCACCTGCAGGGCAAAGGGCGCCGCCAGCAGCATAACCAGTTGAATTTTAAGGATGTGCCGAAAAACAGAAGTCGCCATGATCAGGGCTCCAACGAAAGAGTGTGCGGAATGGACCTGCTGAGCAACCGGTTTGTTCCATGCGCGACGAGAGGAGTCCCTGAACAGCCGTGCCATGAGCTCAACTCAATCGGAACGGCGCGGCCCATTCAGGGAGACCCCGGCCACGGGTACCCTTGCGGATGACAAAGCCGAGGCAGTGCGCCGATCGGAGTGTTTCTGCCACAGAAAACCGACTACGCCGAATGCCGACAGGGACACATAGTTTACGCCGTGCAGGTAGGCCGCGAAGGCCGCCGCGGTTGCCGGCTCCACGCCGGCCAGCGACACCAGACTGGCCTGCGCAAAAAAGTGAAACGTACCGACACCGCCGGGGCTGGGCGCGAGCATGCCAAGCGTGGTGATTGCGAAGGTGGCGACCAGCAATCCGGGCGTAATCGATACGTGCAAGGCCTGCAAGCCACAGTAGAACGCCAGCAGATAGCTGCCCCAGATCAGGCCCGTCTGCATGAGAATTGCGGCATAGCGGCCCGGCTTGAGCAGCACCTGCATGCCGCTGGAAATCTGCTCTACCTGGCGGGAGATCGGCTGCCACACCCGCGGCCAGCGATCCAGGCGCAGCAGCTGCAGCAACCGCAGGAAAGCCCGGGGTGCCAGGGCAAACAGGAACAATGCCAGAAGCAGTACGCCAGACAATGCCATCAATGTGTTGAGTGAGGCGACCTGCTCGGCGAAGACCTGGATCAGCTGCTGCCGGCACAGCACCATGGCGACCGCGAACAGCACGGCGCCCGCAAGAAGATCGAGCACGATGCGGTCAAGAACCACGGTGCCCGCAATCACCCCGTAGGGACGACGGATGGCCCGGCCCAGCATGACGACACGCACCACCTCTCCCAGCCGCGGCGTCACATTATTAAGAGCGTAGCCCACCGCCAGGGCTCTCTGGCAGGGCATGAACTCCCGCCACAGTACAGGGCGCGGCAACAGGTACCACCAGCGCCAGCCACGCAATGCCAGCCCCAGTGCCGAAAGACCCACCAGGCCTGCCGTACTGAAAAAACTCACCTGCCGCAGCTGCGCCAGCACCTCATCGAGACGAACGTTGCGGAATGCCAGATAAAGAAAGAGCCCGGCAGAGCCCACGCTCAGCGCGACGGAACCCATCCGTTTCAGTCTTCCTGGTGGTGCGGAACCGTATCGCATTGTCTGCGATGCAGGTTATCATGCCGGCTTGCCGAGACAACCGGGTAACCAGACGCCACTTACACCGGCGCCAATGTTCTGATGTGCGGATTTTCAGGTCATTTGCGCCTTGCTGCAGACGTGGGCGAGTCTCTGGAACTCGTACGCCAGATGACGGCCACCCTGCCCCACCGGGGTCCCGACGGCGAAGGTTTCGTTGCCCGCGGTCCCTGTGTTCTCGGGTTCCGCCGCCTGGCCATTATCGATGTCGATGCTCCTTCGCCTCCATTTCCCAATGAGGACCAGTCCGTCTGGACGGTGACCAACGGCGAGATTTACAACTCCGACGAACTGCGCGAGCGGCTGGTGGCCCAGGGCCACAGCTTCCGCACCAGCGTGGACACCGAAGTGCTTCCGCACCTGTGGGAGGAACACGGACCCGACCTGGTGCAACACCTGAATGGCATGTTCGCCTTCGCGCTGTGGGACGAAAAAAAGCAGACACTGATGCTGGGGCGCGACCGGGCAGGCGAGAAGCCCCTGTTCTACTGGCACGATGACCGCGAACTGGTATTCGCCTCAGAGCTGCGGGCGCTGCTCGCCCACCCCAGTGTCCCGCGGTCAGCCGATCCAGTGGCCCTGCGACGTTTCCTGCTGCACGGTTACTTTCCGGCGCCACTGACGCCAGTAGCCGGGATCAGAAAGTTACCAGCCGGTCACGTGCTGCTGGTAACAAACGGCCGCATCTCACTGCGCCGCTACTGGGACCTGGCCGACTACTTCCGCCAGCCGGCGGTCGCCGCCCGGTCGACGGGCGAATTGATCGATGAAGTCGACGCACGCCTGTCAACGGCAGTGACACGCCGCCGCCGCAGTGACGTGCCCATCGGCGTATTTCTGTCCGGCGGCGTCGACTCATCCACGATTCTGGCTCACATGGCCGAACAGCTCGGCCCCGGCGTACCGGTTTTCTCTCTCGGCAGTGTGGATCGCGATTTCGATGAATCACGCTTTGCCCGGGTCACCGCCCGGCATTTTCAGGCGCAATACCACGAGATGGTATTCAACGAGGCCGACCTGGACGAGGGGCTGCGGATGGTTGCGGCGGGTCTCGATGAACCGCTCGGTGACGCCTCCATCATCCCGACCTTTCTGCTATCGCGCTTCGCCCGACAGGACATCAAGGTAGTCCTTTCCGGGGAAGGCGCCGATGAATTGTTTGCCGGCTATCCCACTTACATCGGCAACAAGGTCGCCGGCGCGTATCAACGCATACCGCGCCCGCTGCGCCGCGGCCTGATGGCCTGCGCCAGGGCGCTCACCCCGGTATCGATGGGCAATGTCGGCGCCGACTACCTGTTGCAGCAGTTCGCCGCGGGCGCCGAGTGCGAGCTGGTGGAGCGCCACCAGCTCTGGTTCGGCTGCCTCGGCCCCCAGCGGCTTGACGCCCTGTTCAACCCCAGGATGCGCGAACAGCTGCTGCAGGACGACCCTTACGCCAGCGCCCGCGCCACTCTCGCCGGACGTGACCTGCCCGATTCACTGGCGCAGCTGCTGTACACCGATTTCTGCATGTATCTGCAGGATAATCTGCTGACCAAGCTGGACCGCACGACCATGCTGGTTTCACTGGAAGCGCGCGCACCTTTTCTCGATCACGACCTGACGCAATTCGTTGCCGGAATTCCCTCCGCCCACAAGCTCAAGGGCTTCACCACCAAGGCCATCCTGCGCCAGGCGGTGCGACGACGGCTCCCCAGGGAAGTACTGGAGCGACGCAAGCGTGGCTTCAACATTCCCTTCTCGCGCTGGATGTTTCACGGCCTGGGCGAGCGCCTGCAGCAGCGCTTTTCCCGCGAGCGGGTCGAGGCCCGCGGTCTGTTCGACCCTGACGCCATAGCAGCACTTCTGCGCGAGCATCTGTCGCGGCAATCCGACCACCGCAAACCCCTGTTCGCCCTGCTGGCGCTGGACCTGTGGTGTGACACGGTGTATGGGGATGGCAAGGCGGTCCCACTGGCCGGAGGCGTCACACGACAATGACACAGATGACTCAAGAGCGCGCAATTCTGGCAGCGGCAGCCGTACTCTTTCTGTGGTTTCTCGGCGCGCACGATCTGTGGGCGCCGGATGAACCTTTCTTCGCCGAGGGCGCGCGGGAAATGCTGGCCGACGGTCACTGGCTGGTTTCCCATGTCAATGGTGAGGTCAACAGCCACAAACCACCGCTTTTCTTCTGGCTGATTGCGTGGGGCTCCATGCTGTTCGGCGCGGTATCGGAGCTGACCGCCAGGTTGCCCTCGGTACTGGCGGCGCTGGGCACGCTCTGGATTACGCTGCGCCTGGGCCGGCAGTGGTATGGCCCGCGGACCGCCGTTCTGGCCGCCGTGATTCTGGCCACCGCACATATGTTCTGGGACAAGGCGCGCTGGGTGCAGATCGATGCCCTGCTCTGCTTTCTGATCTGGGCGGCGCTGCTGGCGTTCGCGAAATTTCGCGCCAACGAGGCGGGCGGCCGCGGCGCCGGCATGGTGTTCTGGTCAGCCATGGCACTGGCCGTACTAGCCAAAGGCCCGGTGGGTCTGCTGCTGCCGTTGGCGATCGCCCTGATCACCCTGGCCTGGGACCGCAATCTGGGCCGCTGGCGACAGTTCGCTCCGCTGCTCGGCCCGCTTTGTTTCGTCGCCATTGCCGGCGGCTGGGTGGTGGCGGTCAATCTGTGGGGACCACAGGACTACTCGGTATTCGGCGCCCTGCGCGAACACTTCGTCGAGCGGGGCATGCACGGCATGCACCACGCCCGCCCGTTCTGGTATTACCTGCATCAACTCCCGGTCTCGTTGCTGCCCTGGACGGGACTTCTTCCCGGCGCCCTGTATCTCGCCTGGCGCCACCAGCGCCAGCAACCCGCTGTTCGCCTGGCCCTGGTCGCCACCGTGTTTATCCTGGTGTTCTTCTCCATTTCCACGGAGAAGCGGGACCTGTATGTACTGCCCGCCTTTCCGGCCATCGCCCTGATGATGGCCGGCCTCGTCGCAGTGATATGCGGCTGGGAGCGCTCGCATAATGCGACGCCCGCCTTGCACCGGCGCTGGGTGACGATCGGTCAAGGCGTGGTCGGCGGACTGTTTGTTCTGACGGGAGTGGCGCTGGCTGTGATGGCGGCATCGGGGCGCGACCTTCATGAAGTGCCCGTCTGGATGGCGCTGGTGCTGTCCGGAATCATTACTTCCATGGGTGCGGCTGTATTGGTATTCGCCCTGCGCAGCCGTCCATTGCGATCGGTACAAACAACGGCGGCAGGCATGGTCGCTCTCTATCTGTTTGCCACCGCCTGCATCTACCCGGCTCTTGATCCGGTAAAGTCGGCGCGGGATTTCGCCTTGATCATCAAGGACACCAGCGCCGAGTCGCGCGCCGCGGGCCACCAGGTTGTCGCCTGGCGCACGGGAAATCTGCCCAACAGCTTTGCCTTCTACACCAACGGGCTCTATACCGTGGATACCAATGATCCTGAGGTGCTGGCAGCCCACCTGCGCCAGTCTGCGACCGTCTTCGCCGTGGTGCAGGCCTCGACACTTGGCGACGTCCCGGCGGACGCCCTGGCTCATGCCTGGGTTGTGGACCGGACCCGCCTCAGCCGGCGCGATCTGCTGCTGATCTCCAACACCACCCATCCGCAGGGCGTGCCACTCGAACAACTGGAGTGACATTCGCATGAGTCCCCCCGATTTCGAGCAGCTTGGCGCCTTCGGCCTGGGCTTCGAACCGCGGTACAGCGTATGCTGGGCGCAGCAAACCTGAGATTCGCTCGTTGAACATGGCCACTGCCAATCTCACTGCCGCAGAAAAACAGGGCGAACAAACCGCCCGGCAGTCGTTGCGCAGCCTGTATGCGCAGCACTGGACCGACCTGTGCCGCTATGTCGCCGCGCAGTTTGGCGCCGGCCCGCCGGAGCCCGAGGATGTTGCCCAGATCGCCTTCGACCGGTTTTCGCGCCTGGACAATGCAGTACCGGTGCGCAACCCCGGCGCCTACCTGCGCCGCATTGCACATAATATTGTGCTCGACGAGCGTCGCAGCCTGGCCGTGCGCCGCGCCAACCTGGACGAGCAGCGCCTCGAGGCAGCAGACAAAGTCGATGATTTGACCCCTGAGCGCGTCTTACTGGGTAAGGAGGCCCAGATGATCGTGCAGGCCACACTCGAGAAGATGCCGCGCTTTCGCCGCCGCGTGCTGTTGCTGAACCGGATTCATGGTTTATCGGCCGCACAGATCGCACGGCGCATGCGCCGGCCCGAAACCACCGTGCGCGACAATATTCAGCGCGCGCTGGCAGAACTGGATGCAGCCCTGAAAGCGCAGGGAGCAGACTGATGAACGCGCTGCAGACATCGCAGATAGAGGCGGATATCGCCACACGGATTGAAAGCGAGGCACGCGCCTGGCTGGTCCGCCTCGACGACAAGACTGTCCCGCTCGCGGAACGGGAACGCTTTGAACAATGGCTCAAGACAAGCCCTGCTCACCAGGCGGCGTATACGCGCGCGAACCGGCTGTGGCACGGCCTGGCCGCCATGCATGAACTTCAGGCACTGGAGCCGCTGGAAAGACTTACCTGCCGCGAGCGTTTCGGCTCGCTGCTGGACACGCTGAATTCCGGCTGGACTCACCTTCGTCAGCGCCCGCGCTGGATGGTGCCAGCTGCAATGACGGCCGCCGTACTGTTGGCGGCTGTAGTACTGCAAGTGACCCGGGGAACCCGGCCTGACACGAATGCGATTGCACGCTATGCCACTGAAACCGCACAAATGCGCGAAGTACGCCTGCCCGATGGCAGCACTGTTACTCTGGGTGCGCGATCGGCACTTGAAACACACTACGCGTCCGGCCAACGACACGTTGCACTGGTTCGCGGCGAGGCCTTCTTTGACATCGCTCCGGATGCTGCACAGCCTTTCACGCTGACTGCGGGAGATACGCTGGTGCGCGTACTGGGAACACAGTTCAACGTCAATCGCTCCACCGTCCATGTCCGCATCGATGTCATCAAGGGCGCCGTCCAGATTTCGCGGCTGGCCGCGCATGAGGACACACGCGCGCCAGGTATTCCGGCAACCGCAGATTCCACGGACCGGAGCGATACCGGGCCGACAATACTGGCCGCAGGCCAGCACCTGGTGGCCAGCCCCGGCGCGCCGCTGATTCCTACCGCGCACAGTAACAGTGCCGGAGCCGACGCCTGGCGCGAAGGCCGACTGGTCTACTTTGACGCCCGCCTGGAGGACATCGTGGCGGATGTCAGTCGCTACTGGCCGCAGCACATCCGGCTCGCCTCGCCCGCACTGGCCGACCTGCGTCTTACCGCCTCCTTCCGCACCAGCGAAATCGACGCGCTGCTTGGCACGCTGGATGCGGCGCTGCCGGTGGACATTGAGCGTCGCGACAACGGCGAGATCATTCTGCGACCCGAGACAGCTTCCCCGGACATCCCGTTGCAGGGCGACCACCGCAACACTTCGTAGAAAATTCAGGCGGCCATCCGTTGTTTCGCCCTCCCCGCCCGTCTATTGGCTATACGATCTTGCGGGGAACCTCCATGACTGATTCTTCTCGATTCAATACAAAAGCTTATCGCCTTCCGATCTGCGCCGTCGTGCTTGCCATGCTCGGAATCTGTACTGCACCGTCTGCGCAGGCCGTGGAAAAACGCCGGTTCGATATTCCACCGCAGTCACTGGGTCTGGCGCTGATCGCCTACTCCAGGCAGGCCGACAAACTGGTTGTCGCGCCACAGGATCTGGTAGCCGGCAAGCGCGCGCCGGCCATCAACGGCGACATGCCCGCCGATGAAGCACTCACACGCCTGCTCGCCGGATCGGGTCTGCGCTACGTCCTGAGTGAAGACGGCGCAATCCGCATCATGGCCGAAAGTGCCACCAGTCACGGTGCAGACACCGGCGCCGGATCGGAACACGATGCGTTACGGCTGGTCCGCGCCAGCGCACCGGAGGGCAGCACTGCTGCCAACCCCGCCGACGCCCGCGCCCTGCACAGTGACACGGATGAAGGTGACGGCAAGGGAATTCCGGAGCTCCTGGTCAAGGGAAAGCGTTCGTCAAACACCGACATCGAGCGTACTGAAGACGACGTGCAGCCGTACGTGGTATTCAGCGCCGAGCAGATCGAGCGCTCCTCGGCCTCCAGCGTGGAGGATTTTCTGAAGACACGCCTGCCAATGAACACGGTGGGACGCACCAACAGTCAGGAAACCAACGGCGCCTTTCTCGGCAACCAGAGCGCCGTCGATCTGCGTGGCCTCGGCACCGGGCAGACACTGATCCTGATCAATGGCCGCCGCCAACCGGCTGTCTCGGGCATTTCCATCTCCGCATCATTCAACCAGCCGGACATCAATGGCCTGCCGCTGTCGGCCATCGAGCGCATCGAGATCCTGCCCTCCACCGCATCGGCTATCTACGGCGGCGGTGCCACGGGTGGCGTTGTCAATGTCATTCTCAAACGCAACTACTCCGGCATCGATCTGCGGGCTGTGTATGACAACACCTTCGACAGTGACGCTGCGCAGCGGCGTATCGAGGGCAGCGCCGGATTCAGCCTGGAAGACGGCAAGACCAGCATCATGATCAGCGGCAGCTATTCGGACTCCAACCAGCTCCTCAACCAGGAACGGGACTTTGCCGAGCGCGGTCTGGCGCTCACCATCAAGAACAGTCCTGCCTCTCTGACCGGTAGCTCCACACCCCCGCTTGGCCACACCAGCAATATTCGCAGCACCAACGGCCAGATGCTGGTGCTGGACAACGGCACCGCGCTGAACTCACTGATCACCTATGTTCCAGTGGGCTACGCGGGACCGGCCTCGGATGGTGGCGCCGCGCTGGTGGCCAACGCCGATTCGTACAATCTCGATATTCCCCAGGACCTGTACGGGGCTCGCCGCAGCCTGCTCAACAATCCCACCACTCATTCCTTCGCGATCAATGCTCGCCGTGAGTTTGGCAGCTCGGTCGAGTTGTTTGCCGACCTTTCCACGCGCGCCAACCGTGGCCGCTCGGCCACCGCGCCGCTGTCGAACACCGTCAACTCACTGTCGGCCGATGCGCCAAACAACCCGTTCCAGCAACCGATCCGCGTTCGTTTTCCGAATATCGGCCTGGACTATGTCTCGGTTTCCGATTCGGACTTCTGGCAGGCCAACGGCGGCATCATCGTGCGGCTGCCGCACCGCTGGACCGCACAGGCCGAGTACGGCTGGAGCAAGACTCGCTTCGAGAACACGAGCACCAATCCGGCCATCGACAATGCTGGCCGCACGGCACTGAATAATGGCACGCTGGACGTTCTGCGCGATCTGAACATGTTTCCGCTGGATTTCTCTCCCTACCTAGTGCCCTCGCCGAATAGCTTCGACGGTCCTTTTGATACGACTCTGGAAACCGTCACGGCCCGCTTCGCCGGCCCGACCTTCGAATTGCCCGGCGGCCCGATGACCCTGACCGCCCTGTTCGAACAGCGCGAACAAATTGCAGAAGCGGGCTTTCAGGTGCTGTACAACCCCGCAACCAGACAACCCAACGATCCGTATTACTTCCCCAGCCGGGAACAGATGGTGCAGAGCGTATACCTGGAAGCGCGCGCTCCCGTCATCGCCGCGCGCAACGCCCGCCCCGGAATCCATGAACTGGAGTTCCAGGCCTCAGCGCGTTACGACAGCTATGAAACAACCAGCGTGCCGGAGGGCGGTACGCAGATTCCCTCCACCGAGGGACCCTTTCCTGACCTGATGCGCAGCACAAACAAAGTCAACTCCACCGACATCACCCTCGGCCTGCGCTATGCACCGACAGCCAGCGTGGCCCTGCGCGTCAGCTACGGCACCGGCTTCCTGCCACCCTCGATCGAGCAGATCGTTCCCTTCGAGGATGACTTCGGCGCACTGCTGATCGCCGATTCGTTACGGGGACAGAATGTCGAACAGTTCTACTTCCCCGTTCTGTCCATCATCGGGGGCAATGCAGATCTTACGCCGGAGGAGTCTGAAAGCTGGTCGGCGGGAGTGATCTTCACGCCCCCGGCCCTGCCGGGGCTGCGCCTGTCACTGGACTACACGCGCATTACCAAGAGCGATGAAATCTTTTCCCTGCCACAGCAGGTGATCGTCGACAATGAGGCGCTGTTCCCCGGACGGGTGATCCGCGCGGCGCTGGAGCCCGGTGATCCGTACTCCGTCGGAGAGATCATAGGACTTGACGAAACCCTGCTGAACGTTGCCAGCACCGAGATCGAGGCTTACGACCTGCAGATCGACTACGCCTGGCAAACGACCGTCGGCACTTTCAACGCCTACGCCCTGGCAACCTGGCAGCCCAGCTTCAAGCGCCAGCTGCTGGAGTCCGAGCCGCTGCTCAACGCCGCCGGATTCAACGGCGGTCCGCTGAAATGGCGTGGCAACGGCGGCGTAACGCTTGACCGCGGCGCCTGGACCTTCGGCTGGAACATGCAGTTCTACGACAGCCACATTGCCTACGGCGCCGGCTCCACCCAGACCGCGATCAACAACGTCGTCAGTCGCCAGGGGAGCGATGTAATTCCCAGCCAGATGTACCACGACGTTTTCGCTCGGTATAGCTTCGAATCGGCCGCCGGTTTCGTTGGCGGGCTGCTTGCCGGCACCGAGATCGCGGTCGGCATCCAGAACGTATTCGACACCGATCCGCCCATCATCGCCTCCACCCAGCCGGCCGGCGGCTACAGCTTCTTCGGCGACCCGCGCCTGCGTCGTTACTCGCTCTCGTTGAACAAGCGCTTCTGATATGCGCTGGAAATGCAAACACGGGGCAGCTACGGCTGCCCTGCTGTCCCTGATCGCCTGCACCCAGCTGCCTGCCGGCCATGCAGACAAATCGACCCAGCGCGATATCGCTGCTGCACGCCTGCAGGCACGGCACGCGGCGGTGCTGTCACACAAGCAGCACATCATCGAACTCAGCCAGCGTGCGACGGCAGGCGAAGATGTGCGCACGGCCTACAATCAGGCCCGGGAGCAGGCACCCAACTACACCGATGTTCGCGCGGATGCACTGATGCTGGCCGAGGCAGATCTTGCCGACGAAGCCGGCTTCATTGCCTCCGTAGTACTACTGTCAGAGGCGCAGGCGCGCCGCGAAGCGGCCACCGGCACATTCATGTTCACCGCTCAGGAACAGGCGCTGCATCTTCGCCTCGCGCAGGGTCTGATCGCCCATCACCTTAGTCGCGCAAACATCATGGAGGCTGGCCGGCCCTTCTCGGCGATTGCCTCACCGGCACAAGCCATTCCATTCCTGGAAACCGTACAGAAAGAGTCACCCCACCAGGCTGTACACCTCTGGACCATCTACGCGCTCTGCAAGTCCTATGGCGAGCAGCTCAACGCGCCAGACACCTCGCCTGAACAACGCGAGAGCCTGCGCCTCAAATTTCAGAATCTGTTTGCCCTGGCGCACCGCACCTATCCGACTGAGAAAAGTCTCGCTGCGGTAATTGCGCTGACGGAGAAAACCCTCACCCATTCAGCCGGCCGGCGCCTGCCGGACGTGCAGGCGCATACGCTCGACGGTCGCGCCGACAGCTTGTCACGCTATCGCGGCAAAATTGTGCTGCTCGATTTCTGGGCCACCTGGTGCGGTCCGTGCGTACGGGCACAACCGGAGCTGGTACGCTTCAAGAATGCCCTGCAGGGCCGGCCTTTCGAAATCATCGCGCTTAGCGTCGACCGTAATGCGCAGAAAGTACTCGACCACATGCAGCAGCAGCCCATGCCCTGGGTGAACTGGCATATAGGCCACGACTCACCCATCGTCACCGACTGGAACATCCTGGGCTATCCGAGCTATCTCATACTCGATGCCGAAGGCGTGGTGCAGTCGCGCGGCCACCATTTCGGCACGCGCGAACAGGCGCGCGTGCTCGAAATGGTCGCGGCGATCGAATCGCCGCCGGCCACACACTAAAAGCTCCTTCCCCGCCGAGACCCGACGGGACAGTCGATCGGCTCGGCGCCACCGTTTCGCTGCAGAAGCCATGACTCAGGGATTCTCCGCCCTTGACCCACTAGAACTGAGTTGTCGGTGCCGCAGGCGCCTGCCTATCATCTATTGGTGCCATTGGCAGAAAATCATCGGAGTTTGCGTGTGAACAATTACCTGGGTCTTCGCGTCAACAGCCTGTTTGCGGGACTGTTCGCACTTTCCATCCTCGCTGGTGCCACGCGGGTTGCAGATGCAGCACCGCCATTGCCGACGCAGTGGAGCAGCCTCGCCAACTCGTTCGCAGACCTGCTGGAGGCGGATGACATCGTCGGTGGCAGCATCGTACTGGTGCAGGACGGGCGCGTCGTCGACCGTCGCCATTACGGTTTTGCCGACCAGGCCAGTGGCCGGCATGTCGACAAGGACACCCTGTTTCACTGGGCTTCCATTTCCAAGACGCTCAACGCCATTTCGGTCATGCAAATGCGCGACCACGGCATGATCGCACTCGAGGACTCGGTGACCGGATACGTGCCGGAACTGCGGCGCATCCACAACCCGTATGGTTCGATGGATGACATCAACCTGGGCATGCTGCTGGAGCATTCCGCCGGCTTTCAGGGCTCGACGTGGCCGTACAAACAAAACAAGCCCTGGGAGCCGTTCGAGCCCACCCGCTGGGAACAGCTGGTGGCCATGATGCCGTATCAGGAGATCGCCTTTCAGCCGGGCAGCCGCTTCAGCTATTCCAACCCGAGCTGGATCTACCTGGCGCGTATTCTGGAAGAGAAGACCGGCGACCCGTGGGACGCCTACATCCAGAAGAACATCTTCGCGCCACTGGGAATGTCTCGCAGCTACTTCCGCAACACACCGTACTACCTGAGCAAGGATCGCTCCCACCACTACACTGCCAATTACGACGCACAGGGCAATGCCACGATCCTGGACCACGGCCCGGACTTTGACCCCGGAATCACCGTACCAAACGGCGGCTGGAACTCCCCGCTTGATGACGTGGCTGCATACATTGGTTTTCTTACGGGCGCCACACATGGCCAGGCCGAGCTGCAGCGGCGCTTCGACTCCGTCCTGCGGCGCGAGACGCTCGAGGAGATGTGGCAACCCCGCCAGCCCCTGGGCACCTCCCCCGATGTACTCGGCGAGGATGCCATGGGACTGGGATTCTTCATCAAGGGAACCGGCCAGCACCGGGTCATCGGCCACACCGGTGGCCAGGGCGGCTTCACCTCAATGATGTATTTCAACCCGGACACCGGCCGGGGTGTGGTGGCGGCCTTCAATACGCGTCGTGAGCTTGATAGTCCGGCGATGCGCAAGCGCTACTTCATTGCCATCCAGAATCAGGCGTTCGAGCTGTTGCGATAGCGCTCCGCTGATGCCCCGGTGCATCAGCGGAGCGCATCCCATCTCGCGTACTGTTCGCGCTTGTCGGCTGCCGATTCGGCGGCAGCTGCCAAGGATTGCGGAATATCACGCATGGACAGCTATCCGCACGGTCTGATTGAACGAAAAAAAGACATCACCCCCCTATGACGCTGAGGCAGGCGAAACCGGCAAATCGGCGGACGCCGCCATCCACGCCGGCAGGCATACCTCAAGCAGCTGCAGTTCTTCGGAACAGTCCTTGAATCCATGCCGGACGCCGGCAGGAATAACAAAGGAGTCCCCCTCCCCCGCCTTCACTTCCGGGCGCCCGGCGATCAGCAGCACCAGACTGCCCTGCAATATAAAGGCAAAGACAAATTCTTTGTCGTGCGCCGATAGCTCAGCGTCCTGCGAAGACCGGGTATGGCGCAGCACCCGTCCACCTGCGAGCCCGCGAGTGGCCTCGCCTATCCCCAGGTCACGCACGGCAAAAGTACCTCCATCCTCCGTACTCCAGTCAGCCGCGCCAGCCTGGTGAAACGTATAACGCTGACCACCGTAGTCTCTGTGCGGCAGATGACGCCCTGTCGGCAGCATCATGTCGTGATCGAGATGCGTGATGTGCTCAGCCGGGCTGCTGATCTCGATGACTTCAAGACCATCCGAAGCTTCCAGTACGCGATGGCGGATCAGCGGCGGCTGCAGCACGCAATCGCCTGCCCGCATTACGAATGGCTCGCCCTGATCCTCGTACGCCAGGCGCACCCAGCCACGATAGCAATAGATGATCTGTACCCGGATGTCGTGGAAATGGACGTTGTCTGGAACCGGGCCGCCCTGCGGAATGCGGATATGCGAGGCAATGAACCGCCCACCCTGGCGATCGGGGATCAGGTCGCGATACTGCATGCCGGCACGGCCCACCTGCCACGCGGCAGCCGAGCAATCCAGCCGCTGAATGCACAGTGACGGCTTGAGCGGCGGCAGTTTCATTACCGGACTGGCCGGCCCGAACTCGATACGAGTGCCGTTGGGGGCAATGATCGCAGGGCGTGATTCCTGGCCCGCGGTACCCATTCGCAATGTTGCGGTCTCTCCCCGAAACTGGCTGTCCAGACGCAGATGCAGCCCGTGCCCGCTCAACTGCGCAACGGCAGGATCATCGGCAGGGGCGATGCTATCCATGCGGAAACCGAGCTCATCTATAAAGAACCGCACCGTCGCCGGCAGATCACCGGCGGGAAGCACCACCTCTGCCCCGGCAACGACATCGCTCGATTGCTTGTCTGACATGAATACCCATCCGTTGCCGTGCTCGCAATGCAACGGAGTATAAACCTGTCGACCACATGCTAATCCCTGAACATCGGGGCTGACCGCTCATTGCACCAGGACAATAGCCTCTTCGAACGGCATCTATCGCCTCACGTAGCCGGCTGATTGTGGTTCGGTCCATGTGGAACCCCCAAAGCGGGTGTTGATCCGCAGTCGCCAGCGGTCGTGGAGATCTTTATCCATGTCCGGGGCATGGACATCAAGCGAACGGATCCTCGGATGACGGCCCTGCAGCCAGTTAGCCAACGGCTGCGTCAAAGTCTGGCTGGCCACGATGTCCAGCAGGCAACCGAGGCGCTGGGCAACGGCGATGTCCGCTTCACGCTCGAGAACCGCGCGCAACGCCTGCGGCTCCATGAGGCGATGCAGAGCCGCCAGCGCCGCGACCACCGGATTCAGGCCACCCACGCCATCTACGTAGGTCATCAGGTCTACAGCCGTGGTTTCCGGCGTGCCGATGCGCACGGCGCCTCGTGGCAGTTCAAGCCATTGAACGGCGGCGGCGGCCGCCGAGGACTTTGTAAAAAAGTGAATGCGCTCTGCGCCGAGCTGGATCGACCGCAGCTGCTTCGGCACCATGACCTGCACTTCGCCTGATGCACCGGGGCCAGCCACCTCCATCGCGACGGGGTACAGCTGTACGGCCGTAAGCAGACCAACGTAATACGTCGGAACTCCGAGGTACTGCATCAGGGCGTCCAGATACTGCAGGCAGGGAGGAGCGCCCGCCAGGTGATACTCCGACGGGACGATGACGAAGAAATCGTGTCGCGGCAAAGGACGGAAAATACGGCCCTGCTTTTGCAGGCGGCGCAACGCCGCACGCCGGGCAACGGCTGTTTGCGGCGAGGCTGCCGCCAGCTCAGCGCCGGCAAAACTGTTGCGCCCGTGCCACTGCAGGGTGTCCACAAACGCCGCCACCCTTCCCCTGAAGTGCTCTGCCGGTCCCCGTTGCGCGCGCATTCCTTTCATATGCGCAATGCAATATCCAACGTTACGTTATGCGTATCCATGACAAACCCTTGCCTAACATCGGAACGGGTTTGAATCTTAACGCCTGTTGACACGCCAGGGAAAGCTGGGATATCAAACGCAACAAGCTGCAGACGGCTGCTGAGTGGATTGAACTCAAAGAGGGGTCGTTCATGAAATTCATGAAAGTACGTGCTTTGAACAAACAGGCAATTGCAGGGGTGTTCTCCATTGCCTGCCTGGGTATCCTGGCCGCTGTTGCGACATCGGCACAGGAAGCGGAAACCTTCGATGGCAAATGGCGTTACTACGTATCCTGCGCCGGCTGCCACAACAAAGACGGCACAGGCATCTACGCCTTCGGTCCGGCCCTCAAGGGCAATCCTTTTGTCCAGAGCGCCCCGGCGCCAGTCCTCGTCCAGGTGATCCAGAAAGGCCGCAACTACGCGGAGCGCAGTCATCTGGCCTACATGGGCATGCCCGCATTCCCGTTCATCCGGGCCGGCGAGGCCGACGCCCTGGTGAAGTATCTGAAGGGTGAGCTGCAGCAGTAGCTCGGGCAAGGATCTCACACACTCATCCAATAGATTATTCCAAGGGGTACGCCATGCGATCTTCGACAGTCAAGATTCTGGTTCCCGCGATTCTCGGCCTGATCGGCAGCTTCCTGGTTGCCGGTGACGCAGAGGCAGTCGCCGCCTTCGCCCGGCAGACAGGCATGAACTGCAATTCATGTCATACCCTGCACGGCGCGCCAACGCCGAACTTCACCTTTACCGGCAAGAAATTCAATGCTCTGGGCTATCGCCTGCCTGGTGCGCCCCACTCGGTACAGGAACGCAGCCAGGAACAGGGCGAGGCGGAAGACAAGGGCGAGTACCTCAAGCTCCTGCCAACAACATTCAGCGGCCGCATGCAGTATCAGGTCGGACAGGTTTCCAAACCCTCCGGAGGAGACTGGGGTGATGTGATCACCAACCCGACATCACGCCTGGCCTTCTTTCCGTTCGTGGGCCCAATCGGCGATCACTTTGGCGTGTGGACCGAGTTCTACATCACACCCTTCACCAGCGTCGATAATGAGTGGGGCATAGCTGATACGTCATACGAAGAAATGGATTTCCGCTACATCATCAACCCGGAGAACACCCGGAATATCATTGGTCTGGCGATGACAAACCAGGGGGTGTACGAATTGTTTGGATTCGGCCCTTACCCAGGCCTGCCCAGCGAGGTCAAGCGGGGCGGCGTTGGCGGCTACTCGCATCCGAATAAGGTGCAGCTGTACGTCTACGGCTGGATGAATGACCGCTGGGTATGGGCGGGCGGCGTGGATTCTGGCGATACCAACTATGACTGGAACCAGAGCAATCTGGTCGGTTTGTTTGGCTACGCCCTGCGCAACCGCAATGACGATGAACTGTGGATCAACCTGGCCGGCCGCAGTGGTGGAGATGCCCTGCCACTGGTTACTGCCAACGGTGCAGAGCGCACTTCACGCTCCTGGCAGTACCGCGATGCGGTGGGCGGCATCAGCGCCACCCGCGGCGTGAATTGCCTCAGCACCATTCTCGCCGGTCGCCGCCCCGCAGGCAGCTGTGCCTACATCGCCGAAGAAATTGACAGCCAGACCTCGCTTGATCTGGAAGTGCGCTGGGGCGCGCAGAACGTGGACCGCTTCTTCGGCGGCGACCGCCAGCCCGGAGTATGGAGCTTCGAGCACGTGGCCAGAATCGGAACCAACACGGAGGATTACTTCGACACCGCAGGCACCGACCGCGACACCTGGGGCATTCAGACTGTCATCGGCTGGAAACACACCTACTATTTCAAGCCGTCTATCAGCGGGAATTTCAAGTACGAGTTCACCGACATGAACGGCACGCGCTATGACATTGACACCAAGCCGTCGTGGAACCTGACCTTCGCCTACAAGCCGGTGGAGAATTTCCTGCTGTATCTGAGTTATGCTAACAACCAGAGCATTACCCTGACGGGCGATGCCACCTCCGGCCGTTCGCTGCAGCTGACGGCTGATCTGTCATTCTGAGTTTATGGTTGCAACAGCATGAAGAATCTGCCCTTTTCGCGCTCAAGACGCGTCCTGCTACAGGGTTCGGCCCTGGGCCTGGCGGCCATGGTGGGAGCGGCACTGCCGGCCCGCCTGCGCGCCAAGGACGCAGACCTGCCCAGGCTGTCCGAGGACGACGCCACGGGCAAGGCGCTGAAGTACACCCATGATGCGACGAAGTCCGAAGACCGCAAGGATGCGAAAGCCTTCTGCCATAACTGCCGCTACTTCAAGGGCAAGCCGGATGATGCCTGGGCCCGCTGCGACCTGTTCCCCGGCAAGCTGGTGGCCGGCAAGGGCTGGTGCAATGTGTGGGCGGCGAAGACCTGACCTGAATCAATAATTGTTGATGGAAGAAGTCGCCCCGGCCCAGTGCCGGGGCGATGCGTTTCAGGGACCGCACAGGCCTACCAGGCGACGCCGTAGTCCTCCCCGTGATGGCTGGCCCCGCCCCACAGGGTGCCGTGGGCGCGATCAAAGTAGATGGCGGTGATCGGCCCCGAAGTGCGCTCCTGAAACTCCAGCCTGTAGCCCATGCGCTGCAGTTCCGCGCGCACCCACGGCGGCGTGGCGGTGTTGAGCGTCAGGCGCCCGGGCTGCGATTCGTGCGCACCAAAGGAATTGCGCATCTGATAGCTGGTGATGTTGGCCGCCTCAGCCGCTTCCTGCACCGTCATGCCGAACTCCACCATGTTGAGGAAGAACTGCAGCAGGTTCTGATCCTGCGTGTCGCCACCCTGCACGGCAAAGGCCAGGTAGGGCTTGCCGTCTTTCATGGCCAGTGAGGGCGTAAGCGTGGCGCGCGGACGTTTGCCGGGCTCGAGCACGTTGTAGGGGTTGTCGGCCGGATCGAGCACGAAACTCTGCATGCGCTGGCTCATGCCGATGCCGGTGTCGCCGGCAATGGCCGCGGGCAGCCAGCCGCCGCTGGGCGTCATCGACACCACCCAGCCCTCCTTGTCCGCCGTGACCACGCTGGTGGTGCCAGCGCGGAACTGACGGTCGAACGCCTCCTGGCTGCGCGCGGAGGTGGCATCCCACTCAGCGGATTTTGTTTTGCCGCCTGCCGGCTTGACGGTGTGCCAGCGCTCCAGCAGATCCTTGAAGGGGTTGGCGCCCTGCTGGAAAACATACGGATCGCCCGGACGCGCATCGGCATCATTGTGATCGGGACGGATCAACCGGGCGCGCTGATGGGCATAGTCCTTGGACAGCAGCCCTGCGATGGGCTCCTCGGGCGGGAAGTACGGATCGCCGTAGTAAAAGTCACGGTCGGCAAAGGCCAGGTTCATCGCCTGGTACAGGGTGTGGATGTAGCGGGTGCTGTTGTAGCCCATGGATTTCAGGTCCATGCCCTCCAGCATGTTCAGCGCCTGCAGCATGACCGGGCCCTGTACCCAGTGGGTGAGCTTGTAGACATCAATGCCCTTGTAATTCGTATGCGCCGGTTCTTCGATATGAACCTTCCAGTTCGCCAGATCTTCCAGGGTGTGCAAACCGCCCAGTTCGCGCGAACCGCGCACGAAGGCCTGGGCGATGTCGCCCTTGTAGAACCGCTCATAGGCCGCCATCAGCGCCTGCTGCCGCGTCCCCCCGGCCTTCAGCGCCCCGGCCTCTGCCTCAACCAGCCTGCGCAGCGTGGCGGCCAGATCCGGCTGGCGGAATATCTCACCGGCCTCGGGCGCCTCGCGCGACTCGCCCTGATGCACCAGAAAGGTGCGGGCGGACGCCGGCCACTGCCGCAGGGTGTCCTTCCAGCGCTCGATGGTGTCGGCGGCCTGGGCCTCCATGGGATAGCCATCGGCCATTTCGATGGCCGGAGCCAGCACCTGGGCCAGGCTCATCGTGCCGTATTCGGCCAGCATGACGAGCAGACCACCCGGCGTGCCCGGCGTGACGGCCGCCAGCGGGCCGAACTCCGGCGGAATGTCGTAGCCCTTGCTGCGATAGAACTCCGGCGTGGCGCCCGTGGGCGCCACGCCCAGGGCATTGATGGCGATGACCTTGCCGGTGTGGGGGTTGTAGACCAGCGCCTGGGTCTCTCCACCCCAGCTCAGGGTGTCCCACATCGTGGAGGTGGCTGCCAGCATGGCGCAGGCGGCATCCACGGCATTGCCGCCCTGCATGAACATGCGGGCGCCTGCCGTCGCGGCCAGGGGCTTGCCGGTGACGGCCACCCAGTTCTGCCCGTGCAGGGCGGGCTTAAGGGTGCGTGACAGGGCGGGCTCGATGGACAGGACCATGGTTGCAGTAATCAGCGCCGCAAGGACGGCTACCGAGTTTAGGGACGAATTCATACGCATAAAACCCCGCAATTGCCTGACTCACCCGGCCGGCGGATTCCGGGCCGGGAGCCGCTGCGGATGGTATCAGGCCACTGCGGCCTGACATCCCCCTATGCTATGTTGCCCCGATGCCTTCGACACCCGTCATCGCCATCTCCGGCCTCACCAAGACCTACGCCTCCGGCCTCAAGGCCCTCGACGACATCAACCTGGATATCCGCAAGGGCGAGCTGTTCGCCCTGCTCGGCCCCAATGGCGCCGGCAAGACCACACTGATCAGCATCGTCTGCGGCATCGTCACGCCGACCTCCGGCCAGGTGCTGGCCAACGGCCACGACATCCAGCGCGAGTATCGCGCCGCGCGCACCGCCATCGGCCTGGTGCCGCAGGAGATGTCCACGGACATGTTCGAGACGGTCTGGGCGACGGTGACCTTCACCCGCGGCCTGTTCGGCCTGCGTCCGGATCCGGCCTATGTCGAGAAGGTGCTGCGCGATCTGTCACTGTGGGACAAACGCAAATCCAAGATCCTGACGCTGTCGGGCGGCATGAAGCGGCGCGTGATGATCGCCAAGGCACTGGCGCATGAGCCGAAGATCCTCTTCCTGGACGAACCCACGGCCGGCGTGGACGTGGAACTGCGCCGCGACATGTGGGCGCTGGTACGTGGCCTGCGCGAAAGCGGCGTGACCATCATCCTCACCACCCATTACATCGAAGAAGCCGAGGAGATGGCCGACCGCATCGGCGTGATCAACAAGGGCCGGCTGGTACTGGTCGAGGAAAAACGCGCGCTGATGAAGAAGCTGGGCAAGAAGCAGCTCACCCTGCAGTTGCAGGAACCGGTAGCGACCCTCCCCGCGGAGCTGGCCGAGTGGAACCTGGAACTGAACACCGACGGCACACAGCTGCTGTACACCTTTGATACCACCAGCGAGCGCACGGGTGTGCCGTCGCTGCTGCGGCGGATGACCGATATCGGCCTGGTGATCAAGGATCTCGACACCCGGCAAAGCTCGCTGGAGGAGATTTTCGTCAGCCTGGTGAGGGAGCAGCCCACATGATATTCAACGGCCGCGGCGTCTGGGCCCTGTACAGCTTCGAAATGGCACGCGCCCTGCGCACGCTGATGCAGAGCCTGCTGGCGCCGGTGATCACCACCTCGCTGTACTTCGTGGTGTTCGGCGCGGCCATCGGCTCGCGCATGGCGGCAATGGACGGGGTGGACTACGGCGCCTTCATCGTGCCCGGGCTGATCATGCTCACGCTGCTGACGATGAGCATCTCCAATGCCTCCTTCGGCATCTACTTTCCGCGCTTCACGGGCACGATCTACGAGATACTTTCAGCGCCGATTTCCTATCTGGAGACCGTCCTGGCGTATGTGGGAGCAGCGGCCACCAAGTCAGTGGTTCTGGGACTGGTCATCCTGGCCACGGCCGGGCTGTTCGTACCGCTGCACATTGAACATCCGGTGTGGATGGTCGCCTTCCTGCTG
>JAJFKF010000146.1 GCA_021773365.1 Gammaproteobacteria bacterium
GTCGCGATCCTGGTCGCGGTAGGACAGGGTAAATACCCCACTGGATTTGGCTGTCAGCACGATGCGCTTGCGCAAACCGGCAATCTTCATCTGCAGCTCCGGCGCCGACAGGCCCTGCAGCGGAAAATCCGTGGCGCGCATTGCCGCTTCAAGCTGCGGATCGCTGAGCAGCGATTGCCGCACCCGCACGATTTCAGTGTCAATGTTCGAGTCCACCGTCATGCCCTGGGTCACGCGGCTGAGGGTGGTGCGCGTGTCCACCAGCACGCTCACCGAGGCTTCATAGATATCGGGCATCTTCAACACAAACAGCCAGCCAAGCACGCAGATCACCCAGGCGACACCCAGCGCCACCCAGCGAAAACGCCAGGCGCCACGAATTTCCTCGAGTAATTTTTCCAGCAGGGCTTGCACGGTGGCGCTGACCTAGAACATTGACTGGGGGACAACCAGCACATCGCCGGGCTTCAGGAACAGGTTCTGTTTCATGTCGCCCTTGTTCAGCAGGTCATCGAGGCGCACCCGGATTTCACGCTGCTTGCCCTCCTCCTGCCGCACAATCTTTGCACGGTTGCCGGAAGCGAAGTCCGCCAGACCACCCACCGCCAGTACCAGATCGAGCACCCGCATGCCCTCCTGGTAGGCCAGTGCGCTGGGATTGGTCACCTGGCCGATGGCCTTGACCTGGCTGTAGGCGCTGGTCGGCTTGGTAACGATGATGTTGACCTTGGGCGAGCGCACATACTCGGACAGCACCTTTTCCATGTCGCGTGCCAGCTCGGTGGGCGTCTTGCCAACCGCGACCATGCTCTCCACCAGTGGGGTGGATATCTTCCCATCCGGGCGCACGGGAATGGTGGTCGACAGCTCGGGGTTGCGCCAGACGAACACCTGCAGGGTATCGCCGGGGCCGATGATGTACGTGGCGGCTTCTGGCTGGCTGGCTTCAATCTGCGGCGTGGTCTGCGCGGGTGCGGCAGCGCAGCCGGCAACCAGCGGCTGAGCCAGTACCAGGATCAGAAAACAGCTGTAAGTAACGGATTTCATGTTCAACTCAGAATACCCCTGAGCCCGGGAGATTAACAGAAACCCCGAGTACGCCCCGTGATCGATACCCCGAACCGTGAACCACTGCCAACGGGTTACAGGGGCGTGAAACGGTACACTAGCGCCCTCCCTCGCTGGGGGCGCCCATAGGGGGGCGGCGAGATCGAACTATCACACATATATCGCGATTAATGGACGCCCAACGATTCTCCAGGCACTCCAGAAGGGGGCCATCACTGCCAGAAGTATCACCTGTCGCCAGTCTTGCGGCACTTCTGGACAGACAGGCCACCAGCGCCGCAGACGCCATCGCCTATGCCTGGGTGGGGGACAATCTGGAAACGGTCGAGCTCAGCTACGGCGAGCTGGCCAGTCAGGTGCATTCCCTTGCTTCGCGGATCGCGCGCCATGCCGCCCCAGGCGACAGGGCACTGCTCGTGTATGCGCCGGGCCTCGAAGTCGTCAGCGCATTCTGGGCCTGCCTGTATGCGGGAATCATTCCGGTCCCGGCGCCCTCACCGGATCCATTACGCCTGAAGAACAGCCTGCCACGACTGCGGACAATCGCCGCCGACGCGGGCGCAAGCTGCGTGCTGACCAGCGCTGCGTTGCACCAGGCCGCAGCCGGGCTGCAGCTCGATCCTGCACTGAAGAATGCAGTATGGATCGCAACGGATACCGACGACGGTCCCGGTGAAGCGGTTACACCCGGCAACACGTTGCGCGCTGCCATCGCTCCCGTGGGCCCGCTGGCCTACCTGCAATACACCTCCGGCTCGACCTCCACGCCCCGTGGAGTGATGGTCAGCCACGCGAACGTCCTCGCCAACTGTGCAGCCGCCTCGGCCGTCTATCAGCCCCGGAATCGAGCGGACGGCGCGAGCCGCGCCTTCTCCTGGCTGCCGTATTTTCATGACTATGGCCTGGTGCAGGGTATCTGCTGGCCGATGTATGCCGGCATTACCGGCTACCTGATGTCACCGCTGACATTTCTGCGCCGCCCTCTACGCTGGCTGGAGGCGCTGGACCGATTTGGCGTCAACTACACCGGTGCGCCCAACTTTGCCTATGCCGCATGCGTCCAGGCGCTGACCCGTGTCCCTGGCTGGCGGGCCGACCTCAGCCGG
This sequence comes from Gammaproteobacteria bacterium, assembly GCA_021773365.1. Taxonomy (GTDB): domain Bacteria; phylum Pseudomonadota; class Gammaproteobacteria; order Steroidobacterales; family Steroidobacteraceae; genus JAJFKF01. The sequence goes on from JAJFKF010000146.1 coordinate 2,175, forward strand.
CTTCAGGCGGCAACCTGCGGCGCCGAACCGATCAACCCCGACACCGTCAGCCAGTTTGCCGCTGCATTCGCACCCCACGGTCTGCAGGCACAGGCGTTCATGCCGGCCTACGGACTGGCCGAGGCCACGCTGGCGGTGACCGCGCAGCCGATGGGTATCACCCCGACCTTGCTGAAGGTCAGCGCCGCGTCACTGGCCAGTGGGGATGTTCGGGTGGCAATCCAGGGGGAGGATGCGCGCACTCTTGTCGGCTGTGGCCAGGCCATGCTGGACACGGAAGTACAGATCGCCGATACAACCACCGGCGAGGTATTGGCCGAGAACCGCATCGGCGAAATCCGCGTACGTAGCCCTGGGGTCTGCCTGGGCTACTGGAACAACGCGAGTGCGAGCACCGAAACTTTCGGGCAGGTGCTGGGGGCCGGCGGTACAGACACATACCTGCGTACCGGTGATCTTGGCTTCCTGCGTGACGGCGAGCTGTTCGTCGCCGGACGCCTGAAGGACCTGCTGATCGTCCATGGGCGCAACCACTATCCGCAGGATATTGAATGGACGACGGAGCGGGCACATCCGGCGGTACGTGCTGGGCACTGTGCCGCATTCTCGATCGACGACGGCACTGGTGAGCAGGCCGTTCTGCTGGTTGAGGTCACCAAACAAACTGCGCAGGAAACACTGCCCGAAGCCGCAGCGCGCATCCGGCGCGCCATCGCAGTCGGGCACGAGCTGCCGCTGCACACCATCGCATTCGTCCGCGGCGGCAGTATTCCACGCACCACCAGCGGCAAGATCCGCCGCCGCAGCTGCAAGCAGTTGTTCGTGGACGACCAGCTTCCGATCATCCACCGCGACGCCCTGGACGCGAACACTGCCGGTGAATCGACAGCGGGGCTCACCCTGTCGCCACAGGTTCTGCAGGCGCTACCCGATATGGACGCCCGTCGCGAGGCCCTGCAGCACTGGATCGTCGCTTCGGTAGCGGATATCACCGGCCGCAATGCGGCTGACATTTCTGCAAACGCCTCGCCCATCGAATGCGGTCTGGATTCTCTGGGCGCATTCCGGTTGCTGCAGAATCTCGAAGTCTCTCTGGGCATCACCCCCACCCCGGCACAGCTGCTCGGAGACTCGAGTCTGCGCGACCTCGCACAGCAGCTGCTGGCGGACGTGGAAAGTGGTTCATGCCGCACCGCGCCGACTCCGATTCCCCGTTTCCCGGCGGGTGCTCCCGCCCCGCTGTCAGCATCACAGGAGGGCCTGTGGCTGCTCGATCGCATGACCGGTTCCAGCGCCGCGTACAACATTGTGCAGGCACTGCAGCTGGATGGGCCTGTCGACCTCGCCCTTCTGCAGACCAGCTTCGATCAATTGCTACAGCGCCATTCGGTACTGCGCACACGCTTCGTGGAGGTCGACGGCATTCCACGACAGGTCGTCGATGAAACCGCGCGCCTGCAACTGGAGGTCGACGATCTGCTGGCAACACCCGCAGCTGATCCCAAGGCCTGCACCGCCCGGCTAATCGCCACCAAGACGGCCCGCCCCTTCGATCTCGCCCACGGCCCGCTCATTCGCGTGAGCCTGCTCCGCCACAGTGAAGAGCAACACATCCTGCTGCTGGACGTGCACCACATCGTGGCGGACGGCTGGTCAATTGGTATCCTGGTGCGGGACCTGAGCGCGCTCTACTCCGCCGGGCTCAACAGCAGCGCACCCAGCCTGCCACCCCTGACCATCGACTATGTCGACTATGCGCGCTGGCAACGACAGCGGCTGGACAGCGATGACCTGCGCGCGCAGATGGCGTATTGGCGCACGCATCTGGCCAATGCACCCCCCGCCATTGAACTGCCCACCGACCGCGCCCGCCCGGCGCAGGCCGGCTTCAAGGGCGCCATCGTGCCCTTCGAATTGCCAGCCGCGCTTTCGCAGGCGCTGCACGAGCTGAGCCACCGCGAGGGCGCTACGCTGTACATGACTCTGCTAGCTGCATTTCAATTGTTGCTGAGTCGCTGGAGCGGACAGGCCGAGGTAGTCGTCGGCTCTCCCACCGCCGGACGCCGCCGCGGCGAGCTGGACAACCTGGTTGGCTTCTTCATCAATATGCTGGTGTTGCGCTGCCGCCCTTCAAACTGCGGCAGCTTCGCGGACCTGCTCAAGGCAGTGCGCGAGAATACGCTCAACGCCTATGCCCATCAGGATACGCCCTTCGAGCAGCTGGTGGCGCAGCTGCAACCTCGGCGCGACTTGTCACGTCATCCGTTGTTCCAGGTCATGTTCTCGATGCGGAATTTTCCACGTGAAGTGCTGGCCCTGCCAGGCATTCAGTGGCGCTGCATTCCCAGCGAGCATTTGACTTCGAAGGTTGATCTGACCTTGCAGCTGAGCGAGGAAGACGGTCGCATCGGCGGCTATCTGGAGTATGCAACTGATTTATTTGATGCCGCCACCATCGAACGGATGGCGTGTCATCTGCGCACGCTGTTGGAAAATATTGTGGCGCAGCCGCACGATGCCCTGACCAGCATTTCGATGTTGCCCGCGGCGGAGTCCCGCCGCCGCGAGCGGCCATCCGCGCCAGAACATCCACACCTGCCGCGCAGCGCCCTGAGCCAATCGCTAACGCAGCGTTTCGAACAGCAGGCGCGTACACACGCCGATCGCCCGGCCCTGAGCTGGCGCGACGAAACCTGGACGTACGCCGAACTGAACGGCCGCGCCAACACCATTGCCCGACTGCTGCTGGCAGAAGGCAATACCCGATCCGAAGCTGTTCTGCTCGATTTTGCCAATGAACCGCTCGCCATCGCCGCGATCCTGGGAGTCCTTAAGGCCGGCAAGTACTACGTGGTCCTCGATCGCGCGCACCCCGCAGCGAGGCTGCGCGCCATTGCCAGCGACTGCGGCGCACAGACGTTGCTCAGCTCGCGTCCAGCCACTGCAGTCCGTGAGACAACCGGCATTGCGCTGCCGGTCATGATCCACATTGACGACACATTGGAGCAGACTCCGGACAATCCCCGATCCACGCGCTCCCCGGACTCACTGGCTTACATCCTCTATACCTCCGGATCCACTGGCACACCCAAGGGTGTTGTCCAGAACGATCGCAACGTCATGCACTTCATGTCCGTATATGCGGCCAGCATGAAGCTGGCGCCTGAGGACCGGATCACCCTGTTTTCCTCGATCAGCCTGGATGCGGCGGTCATGGATATTTTCGCCGCCGTGCTCAGCGGCGCCTCGGTTGCGATCGCGCAGCTGTCTGTCGATGGCTTCGTCGGTCTGTTTGACTGGCTGGAACAACAGAAAGTCACCGTCTGGCATTCCACCCCGTCAGTACTGCGTACTGCCCTGCAATCCTGCGGCAGGCCAGCACCCCGGCGCATACGCTGCGTAGTGCTGGGCGGCGAGGAAGCACGCGATATTGACTGGCAGCTGTTCCGCGATCGTTTTGCATCCGGTTGCCCATTAATCAATGGTTATGGATTAACCGAGTCGAGCGTAACGGCACAGTATGAGTTCGATCATCGCAACCCGCCGACCGGTGAACGTTTTCCCATAGGGCGCCCAGTGGCCGCTACCCGGATCGCGCTGCTGGCTCCGGATGGCACACCCGCGGAACTGACCGGCGAAATCGTGATCCGCAGCCCCCACGTGGCGCTGGGATACTGGCGGGACGAGCCATTGACCGCGCGTGCGTTCAGCATCGATGCCGAACCGGGCCTGCGCGCCTATCGCACCGGTGATCTAGGCCGTTGGCGCGACGATGGTCTGCTGGAATTCATGGGGCGCGGCAACCGCCAGGTCAAGATTCAAGGTTTTCGCGTAGAGCCCGCGGAAGTCGAAGCGGCATTGCTGCGCATCGCCGGTGTTCGCGAGGCCGCAGTGGTCGCCCATCGCACGGGTCCAGCAGACCAGGAAGTACGGTTGTACGGCTACGTGGCCCCGCAGCTGCAGGCCACACTGAACGCAGCTCAGCTGCGATCGCAGCTGAAGCAGTTTGTGCCGGAATACATGCTGCCTACGACCGTAACCGTGCTCCCTGCCCTCCCACTGATGCCCAACGGCAAGCTCGATCGCAATGCACTGCCAACGCCGCAGCACAGCGTTGCAGGCAACACCGCCGTTTCTCCCCGCGGCCCAATGGAGCAGGCGATATGGGATATCTGGAAGGAAGTCCTGCGGCGGGAGGATTTCGGCGTACACGAGAATTTCTTCGACCTCGGTGGCCACTCGCTGATGGCGGCACAGGTGATGGCCCGCATTCGCGGCGTACTGTCGGGCGAGGCACATTTACGACTGATGTTCGAAGCACCGACGGTGGCCGAGCTGGCCGTACGGGTCGGTGAGCAACACGACTCCCCGGATTCTTCCCGTAGCGCGCCCATACCGACAACCCCGCATACAGACGCCGCGCCGGCAGCCTCAGGCCAGGAGGCGCTGTGGTTCATCGATCGCCTGCTGGGCACCAGCTCGCTGTACAACATCGTCCACGCGCTGCGCTTGCGCGGACCGCTGGATGTAGCCGCGCTGGAGCGTAGTGCACAAGCCCTCATCGACCGTCATCCGAGCCTGCGCACCGCATTCGAGGAGCACGAGGATACCGTCGTACAGACAGTATTGCCGGAGGCCAGGATCACTCTACGGGCAGAAGCGCTGGCTACAGACAGTGCGACCACACCGGATCAGGCATTGCAGGCCGTGCTGGAACAGGCGGCCCAGCAGCCATTCGAGCTGACCCGCGCACCGCTACTACGGGTCAAGCTGCTGCGCATCGCCAACGACGACCATGCGCTGCTGCTGACGCTGCATCACATCATCGCAGACGGATGGTCGCTCGGTGTGCTGGCCCGGGAGCTTGGCATCCTGTATGGCTCCGAAGTTACACGCACCCCGGCAGTACTGCCGACACTGCCAATCGATTTCATCGACTATGCCGTCTGGCAACGGCAGCAAACCGAAAGCACCGGCACCGCACAACAGCTGACCTATTGGCGCGACAAATTGCATGACCTGCAGGAAGTGCATTTGCCCACCGACCGCCCGCGGCAGGCAACCCGCAGTCATGCCGGTGGTGTCGAATACTTCACCGTACCGGCACCAACACTGGCAGCCCTCAAGGATCTCTCACGCGCCGAGAACGCCACTTTGTTCATGACCCTGCTGGCGACCTTCAAGGCGCTGCTGCGGCGCTACTGCGGCCAGAATGATCTGGCGGTGGTCACGCCGGTCGCCGGCCGCGACCGGGTGGAACTGGAAGGGCTGATCGGCTTCTTCGTCAATTCACTGATATTGCGCACCGACCTTGCCGGCAATCCAACCTTCCGCGAGGTTCTGGGCCGGGTGCGACGCACGGCCCTGGAGGCATATGCACACCAGGACCTGAGATTCGAGACGCTGGTGGCCGCATTGAAACCCCTGCATGACCTCAGTCACAGCCCGCTGTCGACGGTGTCATTCGCCCTGCAAAACATGGCTGATCTGCAGCTCTCGCTCCCGGGCATTCATGCCAGCACCATTCCCCTGCACAGCGGCACCTCCAAATCCGAGTTGTCCGTGACACTGATGGAGAGTGAAGGCACGCTGCGCGGAACGCTGGAGTACAGCAGCGAACTGTTCGATGCCGAAACCATGCAGCAGCTGGCGCGGCACTTCCTTGCCCTGCTTGCCGGCGCGATCGAAAACCCTGACGCAACACTTTTGCATCTGCCCTTGCTTGCAGCCGACGAGCAGCGACAAATCATGCATGAGTGGAACGATACCGTCAGGCCCTACGGCGATGCGGATGGACGTCTGACGCCACTGCACGAACTTTTTGCCGCCCAGGCACAACGCACACCATCGGCGCCAGCGGTGATCCTCGACCGCCAGCAGATCAACTACCGCGAACTGGACCTGCAGGCCAACCGGCTCGCCAATCGCCTGCTGGAACTGGGCGTAACGACCGACTCGCCAGTCGGGGTATGCCTGGAGCGATCATTCGACCTGATTGTCAGCATACTGGCCATTCACAAGGCCGGCGGCGCCTATCTGCCGCTTGATCCTGAGTATCCGCGCGAGCGACTGAGCTTCATGCTTGAGGACGCGCATGCGCCGGTGGTTTTGACCCAACAGCGCTGGCGCGAGCGCCTGCCGCAGGCGGACAGCACCCGCCTGTTCTGTCTTGACGTGGAAAACAATGCCCTGCAGATGCAGCCGGAAGAGGATCCGGCCCAGGCCTGCTCACCGCAGCAACTCGCCTACATCGTCTACACCTCCGGCTCGACTGGCAAACCAAAGGCTGCGGCTCTGCCACACAGTGCGCTGAGCAATCACCTGCATTGGCTGGCCGAGACGCTGGACCTGACCAGCACCGATCGAGTTCTGCAGAAGACCTCCATCAGTTTCGACGCCTCCGTCTGGGAACTGCTGCTACCACTGCAGATCGGCATGCCCGTGGTACTCGCACGTCCGGGCGAACATCTCGACAGCGACTACATGGCGCGTACCTTGCGCGACCAGCACATAACCGTGCTGCAGGTGGTGCCATCGGCCCTGCAGGCGCTGCTGGCAGAGCCAGTGCTGCGCGAGTGCCACGAACTGCGCTATGTAATTAGTGGCGGCGAAGCACTGGACCGGGCGCTTACACGGACATTCTTCGCTGTGCTGCCTCATGCCACGCTGGGTAACTTCTATGGTCCCAGCGAAACCTGTGACGATGCGACTTACTTCGAGCTGCACGCGCCTGTACCTGGCGCTGGTTTCGTGCCCATCGGGCGTCCGATCGCCAATGTACGTTGCCACATACTCGACGCCGCACGCCAGCCGGTGCCACAGGGTGCGGTTGGAGAATTGTATATTGGTGGCGCGGGACTCGCACGGGGTTACCTGCATCGCCCGCAGCTGACTGCCGAACGCTTTCTCGAGGATCCCTTCCGCTCCGGCGCCAGGCTCTATCGCACAGGCGACCTGGCACGCTACCGTGCCGACGGCGTTATTGAGTACATCGGCCGCGTCGACTCACAGGTCAAGATCCACGGCTTCCGAATAGAGCTGGCGGAGATTGAAGCCGCGCTGAAGGCCTGCCCCGGAGTCGACCATTGCGCTGTTTCGGTGCATGTCGATTCCGCAGGCGAGAAGCGACTGCTGGCGCACGTGGCAGGCGAGGTTACCGACCCGGCCACGCTCAAACGCCGATTGTCCGCACGACTACCTGAGCACATGGTGCCGCAAATTATCGTTCCACTGGCGCAGCTGCCTCTGCTGCCCAACGGCAAGATCGATCGACGCGCGTTGCCGGAGCCAGACTTTTCACCTGCGCAGGAGACGACCGTGGCTCCGCGCTCGCCGGTGGAACAGGCGCTGGCCGACATCTGGAGTGAGGTCCTGCGTATTCCCGCGCCAGGTGTGCACCAGAGCTTCTTTGCACTTGGTGGCCATTCGCTTCTTGCGACCCAGGTCGTCTCTCGAATTCGCAGGACACTGCAAGTGGAGCTGCCGCTGCGCACGCTGTTCGAATCGCCAACGATTGCCGAGCTTGCCCAGGCGGTTGCCCGCGAACGCTCTGCCGAGGGAACGCCGCCGGAACCGCCGATCGAGGCCTTATCGCGCGACACCGCGTTGCCTGTCTCGTTCTCGCAGCGCCGTATGTGGTTCGTGCAACAGTTCGAACCACAGGCCACTGCATACAACATGTCCTTCTCGTTGCGACTGCAGGGCAACCTGAACCGCGGCGCGCTGACGGCGGCGGTACAGGGGCTGGTGCGGCGGCACGAGGCGTTCCGCACACACTTCAAGGTAGCCAACGGCGAGCCCGTACAGATCATTACCGCGGACGCAACCGCCAATATAGAATTCACTGACCTCAGTTCCCGTCCGGCCGAATTGCGTGAGACCCAGGCCGCACAGCTGCTGCAGGAAGCAGCGATGAAACCCTTCGATCTGGCACACGGACCGCTGTTCCGGTTCATGCTGGTACGTCTGTCCGCACAAGACCATGTCGTTCTTTGGCTGGTGCACCATGCAATTGGCGATCAGTGGTCGGCCGTACTCATGGCGCGCGAACTCAGCGCCCTGTACCAGGCCGCCGTACGTCAGGAGCAGGCCCAGCTACCGCCATTGCCAGTGCAGTACGCCGACTTCGCTGCCTGGCAGCGTCGTCACCTGGGCGGCGATGCCCTTGATGATCAGATGCGCTATTGGCGACGCAAGCTCCAGGGGCTACCGGTTCTGACCCTTCCCACCGACCGACCGCGTCCACCAAGACAGACCTTTCGCGGCAAGCATGTATCCGCCACGCTCGCCATTGACACCATGTCCCGACTGAAACAATTCAGCGCGGCGCACGGTGCCACACCGTTCATGACGCTGCTGGCGGTATTCAAGGCTCTGTTGATGCGCTACAGCGGCCAGGATGATGTCGCTGTGGGCACGCCCATCGCCAATCGCACACGCCTGGCGACGGAAAATCTCATCGGTACGCTGGTCAATACCCTGGTCATGCGAACCGACGCTGGCGGTGACCCGACATTCACGGCCTTCCTGGCGCGCGTGCGTGACACAGCTCTGGAGGCCTATACAAATCAGGATTTGCCCTTCGAGCGGCTGGTGGAGGAACTCGGCGGCGCCCGCGATGCCGGTCATGCACCGCTGGTGCAGGTACTGTTCAACGTCCCGAATGCGCCGCTGGGGACGATCGAGATGGATGGCCTGAGCTTCGACCGCTTCGAATTTCAACGCGGCTCGGCCCAGTTCGACCTGACACTTTCGGTGGACACTGAACACCGCAATCGTGTGTATCTTTCCTACGCCACTGACCTGTTCAACACCGAGACTGCCCACGAGCTGCTGCATCGCTATGTGCGGCTGCTCGATACAGTGCTGGCCAATCCGGAACGTGCATTGTCGAGCTACAGCCTGCTCGACGAGTCGGAGCGTGACGCCATGCTGCGCGCGTGGAACCGCACGACAGCGCCCTACCCCGCGGATCGACGCGCTGATGAACTCATCGCCGAGCAGGCCTTGCGTACGCCCGACGCCGCCGCCGTAAGCATGGCCGAGCGCACACTCACGTACACGGAGTTGCAGGCACAATCCAACCGCCTCGCTCGCTATCTGCAGGAACGCGGTGTACGTCGCAACTCACCGGTCGGTATCTGCCTGGAACGTTCGCCGGAAATGGTAGTGGCACTGCTGGCAGTGATGAAGGCCGGCGGCACTTACGTGCCCCTCGACCCGGCGTTCCCCCGCGAGCGCCTGCAGTTCATGGCCACGGATGCGGCCTTGAAGGTGATCGTCACGCATAGCGCCCTGCTGCAAACGTTACCGGCATTGCCTGGACGGACCATTTGCATAGATGAGGCCGCCCACGTGTTGTCCACGTTGCCTGCTGGGGCCCTGGAACCGTGCAGCGGCCCAGACGACCTTGCCTATGTGCTGTACACCTCCGGATCCACTGGCAAACCGAAGGGCGTCGAAATCCCCCATCGTGCGCTCACAAATTTCCTCTGCTCAATGCGCGCGCGTCCCGGCTGTAGCACCGGTGATCGTCTGCTGGCCGTCACCACACTATCCTTCGACATCGCGGGACTGGAGATCTACCTGCCGTTGCTCACCGGCGCGGAACTGCATCTGGCAAGCCGTCGGGAGACAGCCGACGGTCGGTTGCTCAAGGACCGCATCAAACAATGCCGCCCGACGCTGATGCAGGCCACCCCCGCGACCTGGCGAATGCTGATTGCCGCTGGCTGGCACGGCAACCGCAATCTGCGCATCCTGTGCGGCGGTGAAGCTTTGCCCCTGGATCTTGCCAACCAGCTCCTGGAACGGTGCGGACAGTTATGGAACCTCTATGGACCAACTGAGACCACCATCTGGTCAACGCTGAACCGCATTGAACCAGGCGCCGAACAGATCAGCATCGGACGACCCATCGCCAACACAGAGGTGTACGTGCTCGACAAGGCACTGCAGCCCGTACCGGCAGGCGTGGCCGGAGAACTGTACATCGGCGGCCACGGCCTGGCTCGTGGGTATCGCAACCGTCCCGACATGACCGCCGAGCGATTCGTGCCACATCCCTTCGCCACCAGTCCCGGCGAGCGCTTGTATCGCACTGGCGATCTGGTGCGCTTCACACGCGATGGGCAGCTGTTACACCTGGGACGTCTGGACTTTCAGGTCAAGATTCGCGGCTTCCGCATTGAGCTCGGTGAAATCGAAGCTCGGCTGGCGCGCCATCCCGCCATTGCCCAGGCAGTGGTCACCGCCCGCGAGGACGACACCCGGATGAAACAGCTCGTGGCCTATGCGACGGTCCGCGACAGTCACGCCCAACCTGATCCGGTGGAATTGCGCACCTTCATCCGCACAGTGCTACCGGACTACATGACCCCGACGCACTTTGTCTTCCTGCAGTCCCTGCCTCTGACGGCCAACAACAAGATCGACGTCAACGCACTGCCGGAACCTGCGACGCAGCGAATTGCGGGTACCGTCACCGCCGAGCCTCACGGTCGGCTCGAGGTACAGCTCACCGCGCTCTGGCGGCGGGTGCTGGAAAATGAATCTGTCGGCATTCACGACAACTTCTTCGACGCCGGAGGCCACTCCCTCAAGGCCGTGCAGCTGGTGTCATTCATCGAACAGGTGTACGGGCAGGAACTGCCCCTGGCCACATTCTTTCAGGCCCCCACCATCGCGCAGATGGCGCGCATACTGGAGAAGTCGCACTGGAGGCCATCGTGGCGCTCACTGGTGGCCATCCAGCCGGCAGGCAAGGAAACGCCTGTCTTCGCCATCCCCGGCGTAGGGGGCAACGTGCTGATGTTTGCCCGCCTGTCCAAGCGCCTGTGCGCCGAGCGGCCGTTCTATGGCCTGCAGGCGCGCGGACTGGACAATGCACAACGGCCCTTCACTTCGGTGCGCGGAGCAGCCAGGCACTATGTCCAGGAAATCCGCTCGATACGCACGCACGGTCCCTATATCATCGCTGGTGCCTGTACGGGAGGAGTGGTCGCTTATGAAATGGCACAGCAACTGCGCAGGGCGGGGGAGAAAGTAACGCTGATGCTGCTGGAGTCCTGGCATCCGAGCTCCGCCCGCAGACCGCTGTTTACCGGCAGCCTCATATGGCCGCTGTCGACATTGTGGTCACGACTTACGGGTCGCTACAGCAGCAATCGGGTTGCCCGCGCCACCTGGCATGCCGTTGCGCACTACCGGCCAAAACCGCTGCGCGGGCGCCTGCTGCATGTCATTGCCACCAATCGCTTCCTGCACCCGCACACCAAGGACACACGCCGGTTGTGGGATGAACTGGCTCTGGAAGGGTGTGAAACTCAGTTTGTCGATGCAATTGACTCAGGACAGCTGTTCGCCGAGGCACACGTCGATGCACTTGCTGCCCATGTTCGGGACTATATCGCGCGGGAGTCACTTTGAAGAACTGGCGGCTACTCGCCTTCCTGCTGCGTCATTCGCGCAGCGCGGTGCCGCTGATGATCGGCGCCGGCGTGGTTTCGGGGTTACTGAGCATTGCAGTGCTGGCGCTGATCAATCATGCGCTGTACCAGCGCGGCGGCATGGCGGCACAGCTGGCCGCAGGCTTTGTGCTGCTGGTGGTCGGCAAGATCGCTGCGGCAGCGTTTTCGCAACTGCTGCTGGTGCGCTTCTCACAAGGACTCATACTCGACCTGTCGCTGACTCTGTGTACGCAAATGTTGCGTGCGCCGTTGCGCCGGCTGGAGCGTGAGGGACCGGGACAAATGCTGGCGGTACTCACAGATGATGTGAGTGCAGTGACCTGGGCCCTGCAATCACTGCCCAAGCTGGCCACCAATGTCGCCGTCGTCATCGGCTGTGGCATCTATCTGGCCTGGCTGTCGCTGCCGATGTTCTTCTGGGCAGGCGGTGTCACGCTCACCGGCGCACTGATTTACAAGCTGATACACGACCGCACCTACAAGGTGATGCGGGCAGCACGCGAGGCGCGCGCGCGACTCCTGGAGCATTTCCGCAGCCTGATGTCCGGCCTCAAGGAGCTGATGCTGCATCGTGCGCGCCGCGAGGAATTCATTCAGGAGGAATTGCGCGGCACAGCCGAGGAGTATCGCCGCACCAATCTCACCGCCACCAGCCGCTACGTGCTGGCTGAGGCCTGGGTGCAGTCCCTGCTTTATGCCCTGATTGGATTACTGCTGTTCGCCTATCCTGCTGTAACTTCGGTTTCGGTCGAGGCGCTAACCGGATACGTGCTTGCCATTCTCTATGTGATGAGCCCGCTGTGGACTATTATCGGTGCCCTGCCGGCGGTGGCGCGCGGCCAGATTGCCTTTCAGAAAATCGAGGCACTGGGCGTAACGCTGCAGGACAGTGCTACAGCCTCCATGCCTGTCGCACCAGCGATTAAGGCAGGCCCGCATGAGACCAGTATCGAAATGCGCGCAGCTGCCTTCACCTACGAACCGGTGGCGGGCGCGGATTGCCCCTTCACACTCGGACCGGTTGATTTCACCCTGCGTAGCGGCGAGCTGGTGTTCGTGGTCGGCGGCAACGGTAGCGGCAAGAGCACCTTCGCAAAAATGCTGACCGGTCTGTACCTGCCCGATCGCGGCGTGATGTTCAATAGTGGTGTGCCGGTCGACAAGACCAACCAGGAATGGCACCGCGAACACTTCTCGGCGGTATTCGCCGATTTCCATCTCTTCGACAAGCTGTTCGGCATCCCCTCCGCGGATCTGCAGGCCGCTACCGATCGCTATCTGCGCCTGCTGCAGATCGACGGCAAGGTGAGCCTGAAAGGACGGGCCTTCTCGACGCTGGAACTCTCGCAGGGCCAGCGCAAGCGCCTGGCGCTGATCACCGCCTACCTCGAAGACCGGCCCTTCTACGTTTTCGACGAATGGGCCGCGGACCAGGATCCTGAGTACAAGGAAGTGTTCTACTCCCGCCTCCTGCCGGAGTTGCGCAGCCGCGGCAAGGGCGTGGTCGTTATCACACACGATGACCGCTACTTCCATCTCGGCGACCGGGTGCTGAAGCTCGAGGACGGCAAGCCGTCGGCCCGCACCTCTTCCGCTACCCGTGATACAGCCAGCCAATCCGCATCTGCTGTGTGAGGCGCGCGGCGCATTGCACGCCAGCGTGGATCACATACAGCTGTGGTGTTTCGCGCTGAACAGTCACGCCGGGTTCACCGCGCAATGCGGACAGCTACTGTCCGACGCTGAACAAGCGCGGGCCTCTCGTTTCATCAATCCGCGCGACCGCGATGCCTTCGTGCTGGCGCATGGGGTGCTACGCCAGCTGCTGGCACGCTACACCGGCATGGATGCGCAGGCACTGCGCTTCGGCGAGGGTGCGGCCGGCAAGCCTTTTCTGGAAACCCAGCCTGCCGGTCGGTCGGCCCTCGCCTTCAATCTGTCACATTCCCGTGATCGGGCATTGCTGGGAGTCACTGCAGCGCGTGAGTTGGGGGTCGACCTGGAGCGCCACGATTCACGCGTCGAACCGCTCGCCATCGGCCGGCGCTTTTTCTTCGGGCCGGAGTATGAGGACATTGCAGCGATGCCCGCAGACCTCCGCCATGCCCGCTTCTTCCGCTACTGGGTGGCCAAGGAGGCGGTTCTGAAGGCACAGGGGGTGGGCCTTGGATTTCCGCTCGACAGCTTTCAGATTCGTTTTGCAGCCGCGGACACCTCATCTCCAATGCGAGCGGTGGCGGACAGCTTCGATCTGGCGAGGCTTGACGGCCACTGGCGGCTGCAGCTGCCGCCCTGCGACCCGGGGTGGTCCGCCGCCGTCTGTGCGGCGGGCGATGACTGGAGCATTCAGCTCATGACTTGAGCAGCCCAAGCCCCGTCAACACGTTTTCCACGGTAGTGCAGGGAAATTCCTGCAACAACGCGCGCAGTCGCGGCTCGGTACGATCCAGGTTGGTGTAGTGACGAAACCGCGACAGCCAGCTGGCGCGAAAGCGGGGCTGCTGCGGATCGACTTCCCAGGGGTGCAGGTAAAAGATAAAGGGCTGCCGTTCCCGGTGATTCAGACGACGCAGACCGTAGCGGGTCAACCAGAACGGCAGCAGCCGGAAGTACCCCCCTCCGGCCACTGGCAGACGCATGCCGGCCAGCGAGACGGTTGAAGGGGGAAACTCGACCAGCTGCGCGCCCGACGGGGTCGGGATGAGCCCCGGGCGTTGCGGCGCCCCTGGTATGCCGTAGCGGTCATGATGGATGGGAAAGACGCTTGAATCGTACTTGAAGCCCAGCTCGTGGATCGTGTCGAGCGCCCACAGCGACTGGCGGGTAATCGACCAGCTTGCGGCCCGGTAACCGAGCACCGGTGCGCCGGTGAGATCTTCGAGCAATTCCTTCGACTCACGGGTCTCGGCGGCGAATGTCCCGGGCGTCTGGGTGTACACAAGCTGATGACTCATCCCGTGACAGGCGATCTCATGGCCGGCCCGGTGAATCTCCCGGATCAGCTCAGGGCTGCGGCGCGCCACCCACCCGAGTATGAAGAAGGTGGCTTTGACACCGACTTCCTCGAATAAATTCAATAATTTACGTGTGCTTTGCTCAGCGCGGTACTCCATGCCGTCCCAATCCTCGCGACGGATGACTTGCGACAGCGCGGCAACGTGGAAGTAATCCTCCACGTCTACGGTCATGGCATTGGAGATCTGGGACTGCTGCAAAACGAATCCACCCGGTGTCGGCAGGAGCAGGGATTATCCTGCATTGCCGACCCGGGTGGTGGGACGAAGGTCTCTTCGGGATGTCAGGTCAGGGGCCGCCTCCCTGGCCCCGGCTGCGAACCCTTGATCAGGAAATGGTCTTGCTGGCCACGTTGGAGGCGTCGCTCTCGATACCCGTGGACGTATAGGCCTTCACGATGAAGTACCAGGTGCCCTGCGTAAGGTCCTCGACGACGTAGCTCCCGAGGCCGGCATTGGACACCTGCACGCTCTGGTTGAGGTTGTTCGAACTGGTGCCGTACAGAATGCGATAGCCCGCCAGGTTGGTAAGCGCCGATCCGTCGGTATTCTGGGTGGGGGACGTCCACGACACCGTCGCGCTGCCATTGGACACCTGATTCACCGCAATCGAGAAAGCCGGCAGCGAGGCGCTGGCCGTGCCGTCACTCACCGTGATGACGATGTTGTTGTAGCTGCGCACATCGCCCGCATCCGGGGTGCCGGAAAGGCGACCGCTGGAGGTGCTGAAGTTCGCCCACGAGGGCTGGTTCTCAATGCTGAAGGTCAGCGAATCGCCATCGTCATCCGAGGATGAGGGACGGAAGCTGTAAGCCACGCCCATGTTGATGGCGGTCAGCGGCGAGCCGGAAATGGTCGGCGCGCTGTTGGCCGGCGGCGGCGGCGGCTGCGAGGGCGCGGCGTTCACGCGAATGGAGAAGGCCGCCAGCGAAGCACTGGCCTCGCCGTCGCTCACCGAAATGCTGATGCCGGAGGTCGTACCAACATCATCATCGTCCGGCGTGCCGCTGAGGGTGCCGGTGCTGATGCTGAAGGTCGCCCAGGAGGGCTTGCCGGTGATGCTGTAGCTCAGGCTGTCGCCATCGGCGTCGCTGGCCGAGGGCTGAAAGCTGTAGGCGTTGCCGGCCTGCACGGAAGCCTGCGGCGAACCGGAAATGGTCGGTGCGTTGTTGGCCGGTGGCGCGCTGGGGCCGGGTGTGCCCGCCGGATTCGACGGAGCAGGAGAGTTGTCCGAGGCGCGCTGGGTTTCCTCACCGCCGCAGGCGGCCAGGGACAGAGCGACAAGCGCTACCGCAAAGTACCGACCAATCTTGCCCAAGTTGTTCAGTTCGATTGTGCTCACTGTCATCTCCGTTCGTTTCGGTCCGCACCTGCGCCGGCTGAGCGCAGATACAAACAAGCCCCACCACGACCCTTACCTGGTCGCAAACGCTTCCGATCGAATGGGGTCTGACGGACGATAAATCGAGGATGACAGCGGCGCGCCACTTTGCGTGATGCTTCCACCGGCAACCCCGCTATCTTTGGACCGTTAGTCCCGAAGACCGGAGGCTTTGCGTCCCCGCCTTTCAGCGGGTTTGCCCTTATCAACCCTGGGGTCGAAGTTAACTACAGGGTTGAGAACCTGCGCAATGTCTTGGCACGGAGACAGTTAACACTGCATACGCGTTTCGGACATCACTCAGTGTTCACGGCGTTCCTGTTTCGCGACAGGGCGCCTTGAATCGACGGTGAACAGTTTCGGTGATTGCGCGCCGCGTATCCATGGGAAGGCGCTGGAAGATGGGCTAAGGAATAGCCCTAATCGGCTGGATCAGCGTCCGCCCTTACCCCAGAGAACCACTTCTGCAGTCTGCAAAAGAATCATCAGATCAAAGAGTAGGCTGTGGTTCTTAACGTAATACAGATCATATTGCAGCTTCTCAGCGGCGTCGTGTTCGGACGAGCCATACGGATAACATAATTGGGCCCAGCCGGTGATTCCGGGCTTCACGCAGTGCCGCTCCCGGTAGTAGGGAATCTTCTCCCCCAGCTCATCCACGAACTCCGGACGTTCGGGACGGGGTCCGACGAAGCTCATATCGCCCTTGAGCACATTGAGCACCTGGGGCAGCTCATCTATGCGCACCTTGCGGATGAAGGCCCCCACGCGGGTGGCCCGGTCATCGTTCTTCGTCGCCCAGCGGGCCTGGCCATCGGATTCGGCGTCGGTGCCCATGCTACGGAACTTCAATACGTTAAATGGGCGGTTCTCCAGGCCCACTCTTTTCTGTCGATACAGCACCGGCGCCCGCCAGCCGTCCTCCAGCTTGATGGCCAGGGCCGTCAGCAGCATCACCGGCCAGGTCAGGCCCAGCAGGATCAGGCTGACCAGCAGGTCGAAGGCGCGCTCGGAAAACAGGCGCAGCGGGTCGCGACGGAAACCGTCGCCGAAAATCATCCAGCTGGGGTTGAGCACATCCAGGCGCACCTTGCCGGTTTCCCGCTCCAGGAAGCTCACCAGGTCGTTGATCTCCATGCCAGCCAGGCGGCAGTCCAGCAGCTCGCGGACCGGAAAGGACTGGCGCCGGTCGTCCATGGCCACCACGATCTCATGCACCTTCTGCTCGCGCGCATAGGCCAGCAATGAGGGATCGGGCTTGACCAGCAGATCGGCCGGCACAAACACCCCATCGCTCTGCGATTGAACATATCCCACAATCACGAAGCCGCGCCGGTCGCTGCGGCGGCGCAGGCGCGAGATGCTCATGGCCCGACGCCCGCAGCCGTACACCAGCACCCTGCGCTTGAAGGCATCCACGTCAACCATGCGTATGAAGACCAGTCGTATCAGCAGCGAGCCTGCCAGCGCGATCGCCACCGAGAGCGACAACACCCCCCGTCCGACGAACAGGCTCGGCGCCAGATAGAAAACAACCGCCAGCAGGCCCAGCGTGGCCATCAGGCTCACTACCAGGCGCATCAGCACGCCGGTCACCGTGACGCGCAACCGTGAGCTGTACAGACCCATGGCTACCATGCACACCTGCAGCAGACCCGCGAACAGCAACGCCCGCGGCCACAGCGGGCCGAGCGCCCGGACCTCGGCCATCACGCCCTCAAATCGCAGTATCGCGGCGAGGTAGGGCGCAAGCAGATACAGCAGGCCCTCGAAAAAGGCCAGCACCACAATGGGCATATGCAGGTAGTGATTGAAAATCCGCACGCTGGGTCGCCTGGGTCGATTGATCTTGTTGCTGTTCGTTGCTTGTATGGATGAGCGTACGGCGGTACGCCACTAAAGGCATCCCACCCCTCCATTCATCCAGTCTAGGGGAGACTTCCAAGCCTACGCGTGAAAGGTTTCACATAACCACCTGCGGGGGGCCGGGCTCCCTATAATCCTGCCGCAAATGTCCCGATCCTTGGAATCCTTGGCTGCGGCCGCACTGGAAGCCGGTGCTGCCATCCTCCGCCTGCAGGGCGAAGGGCTCGCCGTGACCCGGAAAGCGGATCGCTCGCCGGTGACGGCGGCCGATCGGGCCGCGGAGACTATCATCCTGCGACACCTGCTGCAGGCCTTCCCGGACACCGCCGTGGTGGCTGAGGAGGAGATGGCAGCGGGGAATGCGCCCCGGATCGGGAATCGGTTCTTTCTGGTCGACCCGCTGGACGGCACGCAGGAATTCATCCGCGCCAGCCCCGACTTCACCGTGAACATCGCCCTGGTGGACGCAGGACGCGCCGTGCTGGGCGTGGTCTATGCCCCGGCGCATCGATGGCTGTTCGCCGGTGACGTAGCCGCTGGGACGGCCTGGCGCGCCACTGTGTCGGAAGACGGCGGCGCCGGGGCATGGCAGGCCATCCGCGCGCGCCAGGCGCCAGACAGCGGTTTTACCGTGCTGGCATCCCGCTCTCATCGCGCGCCAGCAACGGACGCCTGGCTGAAGCAGTTCGATGCCGACCGGGGTATCGAACGGATCGTGGCCGTGGGCTCATCGCTGAAATTCTGCCTGCTGGCCGCTGGCAAAGCGGATCTGTATCCGCGCTTCGGCCCGACCATGGAATGGGATACGGCCGCCGGCCATGCGGTTCTGGCGGCCGCGGGCGGCCGCGTGACCACACCCGCCGGCGCCCCGCTGCTTTACTCGAAGCCGGATTTTCGCAACGGGCCGTTCATCGCGCGCGGGGCCTGACCGGCATCACGGTCGGCATCACGGAGTGCCGATCAGTTCCTGCTGCAGTCTCTCGAAATAGCGATCCCTGAGAATGGTCTGGCGGGATTGCATCCGCACGGGCCGGCCGGCGATCCACACCGCATCGGCCGCCGAGGTCACATCCAGCGGATCACCGCTCCACAGCACCAGATCGGCTGCCTGGCCGACGGCGATGCGGCCGCGACTGCCGCCAAGGCCGAAGATCTCAGCCGGCGATGAGGTGACGGCCGCCAGCGCCGCATCCCACGGCAGGCCATGCGCCACGGCATTACCAGCCAACTGGCGAATCTTGCGGGCGATATGGGCATCCCCAGTGGAAAAGGCGATGCGCACTCCGGCCTTGTGCAGCAGCGCCGCGTTGTCCAGACGCGCACCAAGGATGTCGAAGCCACCCGGAAGATTGCTCAATGGATCCAGAATCACTGCCGCCTTGGCCCGCGACAATTCATCGGCCACCACCCACGCCTCGTCACCACCGCTGATCACCGCCTGCAGACCGTGGCGCTGCGCGAAGGCCAGGGCCTGACGGATGTCGGCGGCGCGCTGCACGCTGAATACGACCCGTCCGCCGGCGAGATAGGTCTGCAGCACCTTGCGCCCCGCTGGCAGCAGCAGGGCCTTGTCACCCGCGGGGGCGGTACCTCGCACCTCGTCGGCCGCCTGTTCCAGCAGCATGTACTGCGCGGCCCGGCTACCGCCCGAACGTCCGCTCGCACCCGCGCCCAGGTCAATGAACAGCGAATGGCTGCCCTGCAGAACCGCCTCGAAGCGTCCGTCGAGCGTGACTGCCGCCCCCTGCCCGTCCACGATGCTGTCGCCGCTTCCCGGCTCCAGCACCGTCCAGGTCAGCCCCTCGATCCGGGCAACCGGCAGCAGTGTCGAACGCGGATTGAAAGCCCGTGTGATATCGAACTCCGGCCGCCACCGCTGGCGCCATGCCGGTGCGCCGAGACCGAGCGCGGCGTCGCCGGTGGATTGCACTGCCGATACCTCTGTGACACCGAGTCCGGTGAGGCCGGCGAAGAGTCCCGGTGTCAGTGGGCGGTTGCCGGCATCGACAATCCGGGCCCCGTCGGGCGCCGCAAGCGAAGTACCCATCGCGGCAATGCGGCCGTCGCGCACCAGCACATCGGTGCGCTCCAGTGTGCCGCGATCATCCGCCGTATGAACCTTGGCGCCGCGGATGAGAATCTGTTGTCCATGGGCGGCGCCGGTCACCATTACGGTGCCAAGCAGCACCGAAATAATCAATGGAATCCTCATGGTGTCACCTCGTTCACGCCCAGTCCGAGCAGAAAATCCGACTGCGGCTGCGCGGCCGGATGCTCGCGGTCATAGCGCAGCGCTCCATCAATAAAGACCTGATCGGCGAGCGCATACACGCTGAAAGGATCGCGATTCCAGATCACCACATCGGCCATCTTCCCCGGCGCCAGCGTGCCGACGCGATCCTCCAGGCCCAGCGAGCGGGCGGCGTTGGAGGTCATCCAGCGGATAGCCCGCTCGGGCGGAATATCCATGCCCATGCGAACGCCGCGTGACATGGCCTTGGCCGCTTCCTGATTCAGCCGCTGTATGCCTTCAGCCGAATCGGAATGCACGATGGCGCAGCCGCCGGGCGGATAGTCGACCATGGCGATGTTCTCCTGGATGCCGTCGAAGGCCTCCATCTTGAAGCCCCACCAGTCGGCCCATAGCGCTCCACAGACCCCCGCCTTCGCCAGACGTGCGGCAATCTTGTAGGCCTCCACAGCATGGTGAAAGGCGGTAATGCGAAAGCCGAACTCGTCAGCCACATCGAGCATGGTGGCCATCTCGTCGGCGCGGTAGCAATGCATATGCACGATGATGTCGCCCTGCAGGACGCCGGCCAGAGTCTCCAGCTTCAGATCGCGCCGCGGCGGGGTCGGCGGCTGCTTCACCTCTTTGTCTTCATCCCTGCGCCCGGCGTTCTTTTGTTTACCAGCACGCTGTTTCTCGTATTCGGCCAGATCCCGTTCGTATTTTTGCTGCTGGCGCAGATAGTCGCGTGCATCGGCAAAGGCCTGCCGGTAGCCGGCAACATTGCCCATGCGCGTGGAGGGCGCCTGATTGCGATCACCGTACACGCGCTTTGGATTCTCGCCACAGGCCATCTTCAGGCCATGCGGCGCACCAGGAAATTTCATCCCCTGGTAGGTCACGGCGGGCACGTTCCGGACCACCACCGTACGCCCGCCAATGAGATTGGCCGAGCCGGGCAATATCTGCAGCGTGGTGACTCCACCCTGCAGGGCGGTCTCGAAGCCGGGATCCTGCGGCCAGATCGAGTGCTCAGCCCACACATTGGCCGTCACGGGGCTGGTCATTTCGTTGCCGTCGGCGTGGGCAGCCACACCGGGGCTCGGATAGACACCGAGGTGGGAGTGCACATCAATGAGACCGGGGGTCACCCACCGCCCTTGCGCTTCGAGCACGCGTGCGCCCCGCGGAGCGGTGAGGGACCGCCCCACTGCCTGTATGCGCCCGTCGACGATCAGCACATCGCCCCCATCGATACGGCCACCGTCACCTGTCAACACGGTGGCGCCGCGAATGAGCGTGGGCGCGCTCGCCGGAACCTGGTAGGTGGAAGAATAAGGCTCATCAGCGAGCAGCGGGGTGACCAGCGCCAGACCGATGAGTGCGTGCAGAAAAGATCCGGATGTTTTCCTCATACCACCTTAATAGCAAATCGTTCGCCGGACGGACAACCCAGTTTTATTGGGGCCCACGCCTGCAAAAGCTAAGTCATGGAGCGCCACGGTCTTTCCGGCCACCATCGCGGTGATAAGCTGCGGCCTCTCTTTCCGCCCACGGAGCCGTCAATGAAACACCTCCTGGCACTTGTCCTGCTGCCTCTGCCCCTGCTGACCCACGCCAGCGAAGACCGGGACTATCTGCAGCAGCTCTACCGGCATTTTCACAGCAATCCCGAACTGTCTTTCCACGAAATCGCCACCGCTGCACGTCTGGCGCAGGAACTGCGCACGGCCGGATTCACCATCACTGAAAATGTTGGCGGCACCGGCGTGGTGGCCGTGCTCGCCAATGGTCCCGGACCCACGGTCATGCTGCGGGCGGACATGGATGCGCTACCCATAACCGAACAGACGAAGCTGCCCTACGCCAGCCAGGTCAGCGCCGTTGACGATCAGGGCAATACCGTTGGCGTCATGCACGCCTGCGGCCACGATGTGCACATGACCTCCCTGGTGGGCGCGGCGCGGGAGCTGAACCGGCGCCGCAGCGAATGGAGCGGCACGCTGGTGCTGATCGGCCAGCCGGCGGAGGAACGAGGCGCCGGCGCCCGCGCCATGCTGGCCGACGGGCTGTATGAACGCTTTCCCCGTCCGGACTTCGCCGTGGCCCTGCACGTTGCGGCCACGCTGCCCACCGGCGTTGTCGCGTTCACGCCCGGCCCGGCGCTGGCCAGCGTTGACAGCGTGGATATCACCGTCCGCGGTGTTGGCGGTCATGGCGCCTACCCCCATGACACCAGGGATCCGATCGTACTGGCCAGCCAGATCGTGCTGGCACTGCAGACCATTGTCAGCCGCGAAATTGCTCCAAACGAACCCGCCGTGGTCACCGTGGGGTCCATACACGGCGGCACCAAGCACAACATCATTCCAGCCGAGGTGAAATTGCAATTGACCGTGCGTAGCTACTCGCAGCCGGTGCGCGATCAGATCCTGGCTGCCATTGAGCGCATCAGCACCGGGCTGGCCCGGGCGGCCGGAATGCCGGACAGTGCGCTGCCCGAAGTGAAGGTACTTGGCGAAAACACGCCGGCGACAATCAATGACCCGGCGCTCACGCAACGCCTGATGGCGGCGCTGGGCGCCGAACTGGGCGAACAACGCGTGGTTGAAACCGGCCCGGTGATGGGCGGTGAGGACTTTTCCCGCTACAGCATGACGGCAGAGCGGGTGCCGGCCGTAATCTTCTGGCTGGGTGCGGTACCGGCCGCGCAGGTTGAAAACGCTCCCTCTACCCTGCCGCCATTGCACTCATCCTTGTTTGCGCCGGTACCTGACACTACCGTATTAACCGGCGTGCGGGCACTGGTGGCCGGCGCGCTGACTCTGCTGGACTGAGCCGGCGCGCCGGATACCTGGTTTAACGGAACAGATCCAGCACCACGGCGGTGACCACTCCGCCAGCTATCGCTGCCAGCACGACATTGTTATCGACGCGCACCCAGTGATGCCCTCGCGGTGGCGCATACAGACGGTAGTCGCGGTAGTTGTGCACCACGTAGCGCGGTGCATAGTAGGCTCGCGGCAGCCGTGTGCCCGTTCGCCAGGCCTGGTGGCGGTAGCCCTGCGGGCGATGATAGCGACCGACATCGAACCTGCGCGGTGGGACGTAACGACGCCTGGCATCGCGGTGATCATGGCGGAGATCCTTGCGGAAGTCCTTGTGACGATCCTGACGACGCTCCTTGCGATGTCCCTGGCGACGATCCTGGCCATGGTCGCGACGATCGACCCGGCGCTCCTGGCGCCGTTCATGACGCTTGCCGTCGTCATGGCGGCTTTCGTGCTGACGGGCGTCGCGGTCGCGCCCACGGTCATCGTCCGCCAGTGCGGCGGAACCGGCAAACAGCGACGCGGCCACCGCAGACGCCAGGGCAAGAACAATGGGATGTTTCATATCGGTTTCCTCGCATCGCGTCGGGTGAATCCCGACCACGGCCGCACTATGGCCAGCGGCGCCTGAGCCGACGCTGAATGCCGGCTTCAGTTGCGATTCAGCTGTAGGACCTTAATTCCGCGGCAGCTGGCGGCGAAAACCGCTACGCCGGAGGCGTCGCACCCCGACCAATGCCGTAGTAGGTAAAGCCCAGGCGGGTGAGGAAGGACGGATCGTAGAGATTTCGTCCGTCGAAGATCACCGGCTGCTTCAGCTGCGACTTGATGTGCTCGTAGTCCGGACTGCGAAACTCCGACCACTCGGTGACGATGGCCAGCGCATCGGCGCCCTCCAGCGCGGCATTGGCGCTCTCACACAGGACAAGATCCGCGCGATCACCATAAATGCGCTGCGTCTCGCTCACCGCGATCGGGTCAAAGGCGCGCACTTTAGCGCCTTCCGCCCATAGCGCCTCCATCAGCACGCGACTCGGCGCCTCGCGCATATCATCGGTGTTGGGCTTGAACGCCAGCCCCCAGAGCGCAATGGTACGTCCGCGCAACTTGCCTCCAAAGTGACGCTGCATCTTGCGGAACAGGACCTCCTTCTGCCGGCGATTGACCGCCTCCACCGCAGTGAGCAGCTGCGCGTCGTAGTCCATGCTGCCCGCGGAGCGTTCCAGCGCCTGCACATCCTTGGGAAAACACGAGCCACCATAGCCGGCGCCCGGATAGATGAAGCTGTAGCCGATACGCGGATCCGAGCCAATGCCAATGCGCACCCGCTCGATATCTGCGCCAAAGCGCTCAGCCATATTCGCCAGCTCGTTCATGAAACTGATCTTGGTAGCCAGCATCGCATTGGCGGCGTACTTGGTCAGCTCCGAGGAGCGGATGTCCATGACGATGAGCCGGTCGTGATTGCGGGTAAAGGGCTCGTACAGCAAGCGCATCAATTCAGTGACGCGCGGATTGTCGGTGCCGACGATTACCCGGTCGGGCTTCATGAAATCAGCGATGGCCGCCCCTTCCTTGAGAAACTCAGGATTGGAAACCACATCGAATTCCACAGCCTGCCCGCGCGCAGTCAGCGTCTCTCCCAACGCTGCACGCACCTTGTCCGCCGTCCCCACCGGCACGGTGGATTTGGTAATCACCACGCGATACTCATCAATGTGCTGGCCAATCGTGCGCGCCACTGCAAGTACGTGGCGCAGATCCGCCGAACCATCCTCATCCGGCGGGGTACCAACGGCGATGACCTGGAACAGACCATGCTTGACGCCCACGACCGCGTCGGTGGTGAACTGCAGGCGCCCTGCCTCGGCATTGCGCTTGATCAACGCATCCAGCCCCGGCTCGTGAATGGGCACCTCACCGCGATTCAGCCGCTCAATCTTGTCCGCGTCCACGTCCACGCACATGACGTGATTACCGGCCTCAGCCAGACAGGCCCCGGTGACAAGTCCAACGTAACCAGAACCGAATATGGTGACTCGCATGGTGTAGTGATCTTGTAATGAATTGATCGGGAAGGAAAAAACGAGGCGGGACTGTAGCGAAAGGGCACAGGTGAGTAAAGCCGCGATCACGTGAGCGCAGTCACATTCAGAGGCCGGCAGATGCTGCCGGGGAGGGACCGCGGGGCAGCAGTGACGTCGTCAGGGAGCGAGCAGGCGCTGAACCTCGGGCTCCAGACGTTTTCCACGTGCGCGATCCGAGACCAGCAGGCCGTTGCGATCGAACAGCAATGGCGCAGGGATGGACGTGATTCCAAGTTCCGAGGCGAAGCGGTTGCGGGCGTTGTCCATGTCGAGAAACTGCGGCCACTCCGTATCGAGATCGATGATGGCGGCCTTCACCTTGTCCAGATCCGCCGCCTTGTCCAGCGCGATGCCGACGACCTCGAAGCCCTGCGCATGGTAGGCGTCATAGACGCGTTTGACGTTCGGCATCTCGGCCAGACACGGTCCGCACCAGGTGGCCCAGAAATCCACCAGGACCACCTTGCCGCGCATCGCCGCGAGGTCCACTTCACGACCGTCAATGGCGGTGAAGCGCAGTTGCACCGGCTCATTTCTCAGTCCACGCAGCCGCAACATGCCGGCAGCCTGCCGTGCAACACCTGCATTCGCGCTGGCTGCAAGATGATCCAGCCAGACCTCGGCCGCCGGCTCATCCCTGCGCAGCAACACCTCGACGTACTGTGCTTCCAGTCCGCGCAATCTGTCCGACTGCGGCAGGCGCCGGGTCATCTCGTCCAGCAATGCGCGCAGGCGCACCGGATCCGCTCCGGATCTGTCCTGCTGTACGCGGTAGAATTTCCATTCCAGCGCCTGCGACCAGGGACCGTCGACAATATCGGCCGCCTGCAGCGCCTGATCGGCCAACTGCATGGCCCGTTGCATCCGTACCTCCCGTATCTTCTCGTCGCTGGCGTACAGTGAAGCACGCAGGTACAGGGCAACCGCCTGCCACCGTCGCGGATCCTCAGGGTAGCGGGCGTAAAATGCTTCAGCCCGCCCGGCAACCTGCTCACTTTGCTGGTCCCGCCATGCAGCGGACTCACTCCCGCCACCGGTCTGCTCCGGCGGCCGGGCTGCTGCCAGCTCAGTCAGTTCCTGCAGCGCCTTGCCCGCGGTGTCCGGCGACTCACCGGACACCGCGACGGGCGACAGCGTGCATGCCGTGAGGATTACAGCTGCCAGCACGCAGCCGCCTATGCGCAATCCGGCGTTCAAAATGCTTTCTTGACGCCCAGCGTTACATACCGCTGACGGGGATCGTTGAACAGGCTGTACCACTGGTTGGTGCGCTCGGTCCGCAATGGCGGCGTGCGATCAAACAGGTTCAGCACACTGAGCGTGAACTTGGTCCCACCGAGCCAGTCAGCGGCACCTGACGTCGCGCCACTGCTCGGCACGCTGTAGGCAAGCTGCAGGTCCATTTCAAAGGACGACGAAATTTCGTCCCCATCGAGACCCAGTGCGTTGGTGCGCCCGACATAGCTGTCGATATAGCGTCCGGTCAGGCTGGCGAGCCAGCTGTCGATCTGCCACTGCACGGCCGCCTTGCCGCGCCACTCCAGGGGCACACTGCCACTGAAACCGATGTCACCCACACTATCGGCGAAATCGAGGCCGGGACGCAGCTGTTCACGAAAACTCTTGGTGTAAGTGCCGTCCGCGAAGAACGTGAACGTGCCGGATTGTTCCGTCACCAGATCATAGGTGGCCTTGAAATCCCAGCCGTCGACCAGCTGGCGGCTGATATTGGTATAGCTGATGTCCACTTCGGTGATCGGACCGGGACGACCGGCGGCCATGTCGTCCACCGTAGCCGGACCCCGCGCGATGCGGCCCGGGAACAGATCGGGAAAGTCCACGGCATCCTGATAGCTCACCGTTCTGACCAGATCCTTCTTGTCATAGCGGAAGTAGCTGGCATTGAACGTCAGGGCCGGTAGCCAGCGCGGCGTGAAGACAATGCCGGCGTCGTAGGAGGTGGAGGTTTCCGGTTCCAGGGCACGATTACCGCCCCTGATGATGGTATACGGCTCCAGCGGCAGGCCCAGCCGCTCACGATCGATGAACAGGATCGAAGTCAGCGGACCGATGGCATCGGCCGGCGTGAACAGCTGGCTTTGTGTCGGCGGCTGAAAGCCCCGACTCCAGGAACCGCGCAGCATCAGGTCTTCCGTGATCGAATAGCGGACCGCAAACATCGGCGGCGCCGCCGAGCCGAAGTCGTCGTACTGCTCATGGCGCACCGCGGCCACGACATCAAACGCATGCATCAAAGGACGACGGTTGGCCGAACCAACCAGCGGCACAACGACTTCACTGTACAGCGCCCAGGCACGACGGCTGGTATCGACAAAACCCGAGGCGCGCGCGCCGGAGGCAACCAGCGATGCGTAGTCGCCATAATCCCACAGCGCCTGGTCATCCAGGTATTCAAATCTCAGTTCCGCGCCAACCGAAAACTTCGCTTCGCCACCCCAGGCCTGGAAGAGCCCGCCATTGGCCCGCCAGTTCGTGGCCAGAATCTCCGCAACCGAACGGCGACGGAAGCTGCTGTAGTAGTTCTCTGCCTCGGCGGCGGATATCGGCGCGACTGCATCCATGTCGCGCAACGGATTGTACAGCCCGGCGCGCACGGCGCCGCGTACCAGACGCGTGTAATCGACGTTGTCGGCCGAGGATTCATTCTGGCTCCAGGAACCATCTATCGACCACTTCAGATCACGCCCGAGCAGATCACGTTGCCCCCTGATACCTGTGACTACGTTGAACGTCCGCTGAAACGAGGAGCTGCGCGACAGCGGCAGATCCGTGGGCTCCATATAGACCTGCACCGAACGGCCAAAGGGATTGCGCGCATCTGTCGCCAGCATGGTCAACGCGCCAAGCAGACCAACGTACTCGCGTTCGCCACGATCCAGATAGCCGAAGCGGGCATTGAGATACACGCCCAGATTCTCGCCGAATATCTCGCGCTCCAGCGTGGTGTTGAGGTTGTAGCGCGACCTGCCCGGCAGCAGCACGCCACGCTCCACCCGATCCGTGCCGACATTGGCCATTGCGGCCGTGCCGTTGAAATCAGCCGTTGTCAGTCCGACGCCTGAGGAACCCACCGGAACAGCGGCAAACCGCGCCGTGGGATCGGAGGGAATACCCAACGCACCACCGGCGGTTACCGTCCCGCGCGCCTGATAGAAACTTTGCACGATGGTCGAGATGTAGCTGGAGGTATCTTCCGGCGCCACCTTGTCCAGTGCCTTGTTGTAGTAGCCACGATCGCTGGCCAGCAGATCGTCCTGCTTCTGGAAATCGAAGGCCATGGTCAGCTGGGTCTTGCCGTCGTGGAAGGACTGGCCGTGATAGGCAGCAATCCGATACTCCTCGGCGCCACCATTCGTGGCCGCGCCAACTGAGGCACTCATTTCCGTACCGGAATACTCCTTGCGCAGAATGATGTTCACTACGCCGGCAGTCGCGTTGGCGCCGTAGATCGCCGAACCGGAGCCGGGCAGGATTTCGATGCGTTCAACGGCCGCCAGCGGGATGCGACCGATATCCGCGCCGGATTCCTCGCCGTCATACATGCGTCGGCCGTTGACCATGATCAGCGTATTGCTCGAGCCGAGGCCACGCAGATCGATCTGATCGCTCACCACTTCAATACCATTGGCTGTCGCCATCTGCGAACCATAGGCCGACTGCGTGCCGGTACCGAAGTTCGCAACCGAGGAAACCTGCCGGAACAGCTCCGGCAGCGTCGAAACGCCGGAGCGCTCGATGGCCGCCCGATCGATGATCTCGTAGCGCAGCGCCTGATTCTCCTGCCGAGGTATCACGCCCTGGTTGATGACACCGGTGTCCCGAACGCCGGTGACCACCACCTCGGTGGCCTCGCCGGTGGAGGCAGGAGCGTTGCGCGCATCCTTGTCGCTGCTCTTCTCCGGCACGTCAGCACTGGCGTCGGCACTGGCCTGGGCCAACTGCAGCGCACTGGCAGGCGCCGCGGCCGATGCATCGACGCCAACCGTTTCCTGTGTACCCCCGGAACTGGAATGAGCACGCGGGACGGCGATCAGCATGGCGCCGTTCGCGTCGGTGCGCACCGTCAGACGGGTGCCAGTCAGCAGCCGGGTGGCCGCCTCCTGCACCGACAGCAGGCCACTGACGCCGGCTGTTTTCAGGCCCCTGACCTGGTCGATCTGATAGACCAGCTCCACGCTGGCCTGGCGGGCAAGCAGTTCCAGCGCCCCCTTCAGATCGCCGGCGGGAATGTCGATTCGCTGAGGCGCTTCGGCAACCGCACGGTCGCTGAAGGAAAATAAGCACATAAGCGCGAGCAGACTCGCGCACAACACTGCAGTTTTTAACATCAATCTACTCTCCCGAGGGCGGCGCAGGATCGGGCCGCACCCCTCAGGACGAACGGCGGGGGGAAATCCCCAGACAGGCGACGATTTTTTCCCGCAACTGCTTCCCGCAGCTGCGCCGATGCACTCAGCGTGCAGTCAGCACGATGCGCTCATCGAGGACCTGTACGCGGACGGGAAAGCCCTCGCGCAGCAAGCCGATGAAGCTCTCGATATTGGTGGCACGAAACTTTCCGCCGATGCGGATATCGGCCACCGCCGGATCCTCGATGTAGATTCTGCGGCCGTTGTAGCGATTGAACTCCGTCACGGCATCAGCCAGGCGTGTCTCGCGAAATACGATAAAACCCGAGCGCCAGCTGAGCAGCTCCTCTACTTCAGGCAGCGAACGCTGCTGCACCGTCACGGCCGCATCACCCGCGCGGGCAACGCTACCGGCCTTCAGTTGCGCCAGCGGCTCGCGCCGCCCGCCACTGGCCTGTTCGACACGCACGGCCCCCGAGGTGACGACCACATCGATCTCCGTGCCATGACGCCGCACCGAAAATGCCGTTCCCACCGCAACCACCCGTTTGCCCGCAACCGTTACAACGAACGGCCGGGTGGAATCAGGCGCAACATTGAAAAAGGCCTCACCCTGGCGCAGATCGATGCGGCGCTCTGTGGCGCTGACGGCCAGGCGAATATCGCTGTCGGTATTCAGGATGACCGCCGAGCCGTCCGGCAGCGATACCTCCGCGGTGCCACCCACGGGCGTCACATAGTGTGTGCGCGCGAACAGGCCCTGTTGCCATACCAGAGCCGCAACTGCGCAGGAGGCCGCAGCCACGGCCGACCAGCCAGCCGCGCGGCCGGCAAGGCGGCGCCTAGGCGAAGCGGGCATGCCGCTGCTGCCCCGCCCCACATTGGGCGCATCGGGATTGGTGGCGTCAAAATACGGCGATGAACGCAGCTCGCCGGGCCTGGGCATCACGCCGGGTGGTACACCCGCGCCGATCGCCCTTAGACGATTGGCCTGCTGCCACATGGCCTGCAGCCGTGCGAATGCCACAGCATGGGCGCTGGAGGATTCCAGCCACTGCTTCAGCTGTGTCTCCTGCGCATCGTTCCAGTGCGCGCTATCGCGCCGCGCGATCCATTCTGCAGCCTGTTCCTCGATACATTCGCGCTCACCCATGGCCGGACTCCTCCTTGCGGACCAGCGCGCCCGTGCCGCGCGCATCGCCATCGGCAACGGCATAGAAACTCTCGGCCAGCAGCCGCACACCGCGCGCCAGACGTTTCTCCACCGCCTTCTCTTTCATTCCCAGACGCAGCGCAACTTCCTTCTGCGAAAGATTCTCGACCTTGCGCAGCCACATCACGTCACGACACTGTGCCGGCAGCAGTTCGAAGGCGCCCGCCAGGCGGCGCAACTCCTGCCGGGCACCAACGTTCTGTTCCGGAGAAACTTCATCAATCAGGAGGTTCAGGCCTTCCAGATCTCCCTTCAGCTCTACGGAGACCACTTTGTTGCGACGCACCCGGTCCACCACCAGATGACGCGCGGTGGCAAACAGAAATGACTTGGGGTTGGTCGGACGACTGCGCGCGGCGGCCTCGTACACGCGTATATAGATTTCCTGACGCAGGTCCGCGACCTCGTGGCGATCGGGCCATAGACGCGACATCAAACGCACCAGCGCCGGCTCGTGCGGAACGATCTCGCGAATGAACCATTGCTGCAGCGTCTCATCCATCTACAGGACCCTACAGTGATTACCAGCGGGAAAACACCCACTACAGGTTTATTTGCCCATTCCGGGGGGAAATGCTGTCTCATTCGTCTACAGGCTTTCACGACCCTCTGCCTTGAACCGCCAGCAGCGCATGGCTTAAGCTCGCCAGGCAGCCCAAATTCCGATGCTCATCCCTGCCGGAAACGGCCCTGAAAGGGCCGGATACAGGAGAAGACCATGCTGAATCGCACGCTCGCCCTTGCGGCCCTGCTGATCGCCGTCCCTGTGCTCGCCAATCCCGCCAGGACCCCGGACCGCTTTCAGTTCAAGAGTCTGTGCGAAATGCAGAAGACCATGCCGGGCGGGCAAAAGGTGAACTGCCACTGCGGCGAGCGGGTGTTCGACCGCTACGTCCGCAAGCAACTGGACCGCATGGACGAGACCATCCGCTACTACGAAGAAAAACGCGATGAGGGCACGGAGAAGTCCGAATCCTACGAACGCACCGCCAAGCAGTATCGCGAGCGGCGCGCCAAGTTCGTCGATGACTGTCTGCGCATGGACACTGAGGTATTCCGCGAGATCATGCGCCAGATCGCACGGGAGTGCCCGGACGCCCAGAGCAGGCGCTGAACGGCAACCGGGGTAACCTCACACCCTCAGGCCTTCCCTGATCCGGCGAGTCCAGGCCAACCCTGAAATCGCGGCCTGATGCCGATCCAGTTCCCACGGACCCGCGGCGGGTGTATGTTACTTCCGGAAGTCTTGGCAAGGGAGCAGGCACGAGATGAAGGTAATCTTGGCAATCGCCCTGACGGGCGCCGCCACCGTTGCCGGTGCGGCGGATCTTGTTGTGCATGAATGGGGAACGTTCACTTCGTTCCAGGATGCCAACGGCACTACCATCGCGGGAATCAATGTCGATGACGAACCGGTACCGAAGTTTGTTCATCGGCTCGGCGACCTGCCCATCTTCACTCCGCAGTCCATCCCGGCGACGTGGTCACAGGGCGCGCCGCGCTGCCATCCCGATGTCACCCTGCGGCTGGAAACGCCCGTGCTGTATTTCTACCCGCAGCCTTCATTCCCCGAAGAGCAGGCGCTCGATGTCAGCGTGTCGTTCAATGGCGGATGGCTGACTGAGTTCTTCCCCTTTGCCGCCGCCGAACGATCCAGTTTCCCCGGCCCGCTCAAACAGACGACCCGCGGCTCGCTGCGGTGGAGCCGGTTGCAGCTGACCGCGGATGCGGCATCAATGATCCCTCAGACCGGGGAGCAGGTCTGGCTGGCCCCACGCCAGGTGCAGGCCACCGTGGTATTCGACAAGGAGCGGCAGGAAGCCGAGAAATATCTGTTCTATCGTGGTGTCGGGCATATCGACGCGCCCATTGTCATACGCCAGCAGGGTGAAACACTGGCAATCTCCCTGCGCGACGGACAGAAATTCCTGACACAACTGCCGCCGATATGGATAGTCCGCGTGGAACCGGACGGCCGCGTACGCTATCGCCGGGTCAGCGCCACCACTGCGAGCATCACCGAATCCATCCCAGCTGCCGGAACGACCTCCGCGAGCGATCTCGATGCCCTGCGGCGCGAGCTCGCGCAGGCTCTGATGTCGGAGGGCCTCTTTCAGGACGAGGCGCAGGCCATGCTGGCCACCTGGAAGCTGTCCTATTTCGACAGCGAAGGCCTGCGGGTATTCTTTGTCTTGCCTCACTCCTGGACAGACGCGCACCTGCCCCTTGCCATCTCTGTCCCTGCGGACATCACCCGCGTCATGCTCGGACGCGTGGAGATCGTCAGTTCACATCAACGCCAGGCCCTGCGACGCCTGCTGGCGCTGCCGGAAGCCGCCTTCGATCTGCAACCGATTTACCACGAAAGCGAGGCGGTGCGCCGGCGTCTCGACGACGGCACATCGCACGCGGACTTCTACCGCATGCTCGGCCGAGAGGTTCCGGAAGCACTGCAGCTGTATGACTCCCTGGGCCGCTTCCGCGACGCCCTCCTCGCCCATGAATGGCGAACCGGTACTGATGAGGCGCAACGGCAGCGGATCGAAAGGATCGTGGCGTTGTTCGGTTCCTGCGTACCGGATTTTCCTGCGGCGCGCTGAGATGCTGACCCTGGTGCGCGCCGCCCCTGGCGCCGCAGGATGACCACCGAACCGGGTGCGACGGCTTGCTGCCCCGCTGTCACCGGGGCGCGGATTCGCCCCCGGCGCCGGAAGCGCCGCCTTGCAGGTACTCTGTCAGTTCCTCGCGCGTCTCCTCGATGTGCAACCGGATCAACCGGCCCGCTTCCCTCGACTCCTTCACCTGCCATGCCTTGAACAGCGCCGTATGTTCCTTCGTCGCGCGTTTGCTGCGTCCGCGTGGCGAAAGATGGATCCTGACATAGCGCTGCGCCAGGGTATGCAGGCGACTGAGGATATCGCCCGTGAGGGGCTGCAGGCGTGGCACGACCAGCGCCAGGTGGAAGGCACGGTTCAGCGCACCGGAGTCGGCAAGCTGTCCCGCCGCAAGCGCCGCATTCAGGTCAGCCAATGCCGCCTTTGCAGCCTGCCGGTCTTCGGCCGATGCCTTGCGCGCGCCCGCAGCCACCGCGACCGGTTCCAGTTGCAGCCGCAGGCGGAAGACTTCCTCCAGTTCGGCAATCGACAGCGGTCGCACCTGGAAACCACGGTGCGAGAAAATATCGACCAGACCCTCACCCTGCAGATACACCAGTGCCTCGCGCACCGGAATCTTGCTGACGCCGTACTCCGCAGCGATGGAATCCTGCAGCAACTGACTGCCGGGCGCATAAGCACCGCTGAGAATGCGGTCGCGCAGCCGCGTGGTGAGCTGGCTGCTGACTGTTCTGGCCAGTGAGTGATCCATGTGGGTACTTTAGGAAAATTCGCCCTGATAGGCGACGGGGCGGACGAAGCGCAGCAGCGACCGCGTGCCGACCGAGGTGAAACGACTGTCGGTGGTTGCGGGAAACGGCCCGCCGTGCATCATCGCCGCGTTCACCTCCACACCCGTGGGGAAGCCATTGAGCACCAGGCGACCGGCCTTCTGCTCCAGCTGCCACAGCAGATCGGCACACGCGCCCTGTATGGCTGCCAGCGTCCATACCGTTGCCGTCAGCTGACCGGGAAGCCGCAGGGCACAGCGCTCGAAGTCCGCCTCTGTCTTGCAGAGCACCACCAGGCTTGAAGGGCCAAATACCTCTTCGGCCAACGCCGGCCGGGAAAGGTACGTTTGCACATCGGTAGCGAAGAGCGTCGCGCCCGCCTGCATGCCCGGAGATGTCACCTCGGCCAGCACACGCACGCCCTCGATCGCACGGCGCTCGCCCGCAGAACGCCGATACGTCGCACATATAGGCGCAGTCAGCATGGTGCCGGGTGGCGTTGCCGACACCAGTGCGGCCAGTTTCTGCAGGAAGTCACGCCCGGATTCGTCATCAACGATAAAGATCAGCCCGGGCTGGGTACAGAACTGCCCCACTCCAAGCGTCATCGATGTATGCAGACCGGTCGCCAGCGAATCGGCACCTGCGCCTATGGCATCGCTGAACAGAAACACCGGATTGACGCTGCCCATCTCGGCAAAGAATGGAATCGGATCTGGCCGCGCCTGCGCGGCACGCCACAGGGCCATGCCGCCTTGCCCGGAACCGGTAAACGCTCCAGCCTTGACGGCAGGATGCTGCACGAGCGCAACCCCGGCCTCGTAACAGCCGTCGGACAGCAGTGAAAAGACACCGGGCGGCAACCCACACTTCGATACGGCTGCATGAATGGCGCCGCCGACCAGCTCTGAGGTGCGCGGATGCGCCGGGTGTGTCTTGACGATCACCGGACATCCCACTGCCAGCGCCGCCGCGGTATCGCCGCCGGCGACAGAGAATGCCAGAGGAAAATTGCTGGCGCCGAATACAGCAACCGGACCCAGCGGTCGCAGCACCGAACGCAGCCGCGGTCGCGGTGGCTGGCGCGTCAAATCAGCCGGTTCGATACGCTCTTCCGACCAGTCACCCAGGCTCACCGCATCAGCAAACATGCGCAGCTGCATGCAGGTGCGCGCACGCTCATTGGCAACGCGAGCCGCCGGCAACGCGGTCTCACCCACCACGCACTCAAGCAGGGCATCACCCAACTGCTCGATACCATCGGCAATGCCGCACAGAAAACTCGCGCGTTCATCGGCGGACCGGCGCGAGTAGTCGCGGAAGGCCTCAGCCGCGGCCACGGCCGCGCGCTCAATCTGACCGTCGCCGGCTGTGCCAGCCGCCGCCCGCTCCCCCGCCAT
>JAJFKF010000147.1 GCA_021773365.1 Gammaproteobacteria bacterium
GGATGTGAAAAACCATGGATGGTTTTTCCCAAGGCCCCCAGGATGGGGTCTTGCTGCCGGTCCCCAAAAGCCCCTCCCCGCCGGTGCAGTCACCGCCTGGCACCACACCCCATGAACGCACCACAACTCATCATCGTGGCACTATCCGGCGGCGTCGACTCCGCCCTCGCCGCTCTCCTGCTAAAGGAGGCCGGACACCGCGTCGAGGCGCTGTTCATGCGCAACTGGGAGGACGACGAGCAGGGCTACTGCACCGCCGCCCAGGACCTGCAGGACGCCCAGCGCGTAGCCAGTCATCTGCGGATACCGCTGCACCGGATTGATTTTGTTCAGCAGTATCGCGATGAGGTCTTCGAGGACTTCCTGCGCCGCTATCGCGCCGGACAAACACCCAATCCTGATGTGTTGTGCAATCGCTTCATCAAGTTCGGCGCATGCCTGGAGTACGCCCGTCGTCTGGGCGCAACGCAGTTCGCAACCGGTCACTACGCGCGCATCGGGCGCCACGACGGCAATCACCGCCTGTGCAAGGGCCGCGACGCCGGCAAGGACCAGAGCTACTTCCTGCATGCCATCGATCCGGCTGTGCTCGGGCAAGTCCTGTTCCCCCTCGGCAAACTTACAAAGGATGAAGTACGCCAGCGCGCCCATGCGGCCGCGCTGCCCGTATTCGACAAACCGGACAGCACCGGCATCTGCTTCATCGGCGAGCGACCGTTCCAGGCCTTCCTGGCGCAGTACCTGCCGCCAGTACCCGGCCCGATCGAGACGCCCACCGGCGAGCAGGTGGGCACTCACCAGGGATTGATGTACTACACGCTGGGCCAGCGTCAGGGCCTGCACATCGGCGGACGCAGGGATGCGAACGAGGAGCCCTGGTACGTCGCCGGCAAGGATCACGCCCGCAATGCACTGATCGCCGTACAGGGCCATGACCATCCCCTGCTGTTCAGCAGCAGTCTCGAAACCGAGGCGGTGCACTGGCTGGTGCCACCAACTGCGCAGCGATTCGAATGCACCGTCAAAACCCGCTACCGGCAGCCTGATCAGGCCTGCACGGTGATACTGCGCGATGGCGTGGTGCAGGTTCATTTCACCACGCCCCAGCGAGCGGTAACGCCGGGCCAGTACGCGGTGTTCTACGACGGCGAAGTGTGTCTTGGAGGTGCCGTGATCAGCCGGAACAGTCTATAATTCGACCGGCTTTCAGTCCCACGCCGCCTCGCCGGGAGATTCAGATGAGCGACAGTTTCAACACGCGCACCTCTTTGCAGGTGGGCGCGCACAAGTACGACATTTTCAGTCTCGCCGGCCTCAAGGAGCGCAACCCCGCTCGCCTGCCCTTCTCGCTGCGCATCCTGCTGGAGAACCTGCTGCGCCACGAGGACGGTGTGAACATCACCCGCCAGCACATCGACGCCGTGCTCAACTGGAACCCGAAGGCCGAACCGGACACCGAGATCGCCTTCACGCCCGCGCGGGTCATCATGCAGGATTTCACCGGTGTACCGGCCGTGGTGGACCTGGCAGCCATGCGCGATGCCATGACGCAGCTGGGCGGTGATCCACAGAAGATCAACCCGCTCTCACCCGCAGAACTGGTCATTGATCATTCCGTGCAGGTGGATTTTTTCGGCACCGCCGATTCCCTGCAGAAAAACAATGCCATCGAGTTCGAACGCAACCTTGAGCGCTACCAGTTCCTGCGCTGGGGGCAGAGAGCCTTCGACAACTTCAAGGTCGTACCGCCGAATACCGGCATCGTGCATCAGGTTAATATCGAACACCTGGCGCGGGTGGTCTTCGACGCCAATGGCGTGGCCTACCCCGATACGCTGGTGGGCACCGATTCACACACCACCATGGTCAACGGCCTCGGCGTGCTGGGCTGGGGTGTGGGAGGCATCGAGGCGGAAGCGGCCATGCTGGGCCAGCCGATATCCATGCTCATCCCGCAGGTCATCGGTTTCAAGCTCACCGGCAAGCTGCCCGAGGGCGCCACCGCCACGGACCTGGTCCTCACGATTACAGAAATGCTGCGGAAAAAAGGCGTGGTGGGCAAGTTCGTGGAATTCTTCGGCGATGGCCTGAAGCACCTGCCGCTGGCCGACCGCGCCACTATCGGCAACATGTCTCCGGAGTTCGGCTCCACCTGCGCCATCTTTCCCATCGATGGGGAAACCATCCGCTATCTGCAGCTCTCCGGCCGTAGCGAGACGCAATGTGCGCTGGTGGAAGCGTATGCCAGGGCGCAGGGCCTGTGGCGCGATGACGGTGCGAAGGCGGCGGAATACACCGATGTTCTGGAGCTGGACATGGCGATCGTCGTGCCCTCGCTCGCCGGCCCGAAACGCCCGCAGGACCGCGTGCCCCTGACTATCGCCAAGGCCGCCTTCCGCGACGCACTGCCAACCTACCTGGTCGCAGCAAAAGGGCGCGAAGGCAATCACTCCCAGCCCGGCATACCGGGACACAGCAAACCTCTCGGCGTCGTCGGCGCTTCCGATGTGGCCAGTGCCGAGTCATTCCCTGCCAGCGACTCGCCGGCGGTGGGACACGACGAGGCGGCTGATGCGCCCTACGATCCCCTGTCCGCTGCGCATGGTTCCGCAGGCCGGGTGAGCCGACCGGTATCAGTGCAGCTGGAAAACGCTCCGGCCTTCAAGCTCGATCACGGCGCGGTGGTGATCGCCGCCATTACCTCCTGCACCAACACCTCCAATCCGGCCGTGATGATCGGCGCGGGCCTGCTGGCCCGAAACGCGCTGGCCAAAGGCCTGACGCGCAAGCCCTGGGTCAAGACCTCGCTGGCGCCAGGCTCAAAAGTCGTCACTGACTATCTGAAGGCCTGCGACCTGCTCGACGACCTGGAAGGGCTGGGTTTCAATCTCGTGGGTTACGGCTGCACCACCTGTATCGGCAACAGCGGCCCGCTGCATCCGGATATTTCACAAGCCATCCAGACAAACGAACTGGCCTGCACCGCCGTGCTGTCCGGCAACCGCAACTTCGAGGGTCGCATCCACCCGGATGTAAAGATGAACTACCTGGCCTCTCCACCCCTGGTGGTGGCCTATGCGCTGGCCGGCAGCATGGACGTCGACCTGCAGAAGGATCCGCTCGGCCACGACAGCAACGGCAAACCGGTGTACCTGAAGGATATCTGGCCGCAGCCAGCGGAAATCGCCACAATGATCGGCAGGAATATCAACTCCGCGATGTTCAACCGTTCCTACAGTGATGTTTTCCAGGGCGACGAGGCCTGGAACGCCATCAATACTCCGAGCGGCGCCATCTACAACTGGCCGGATTCCACCTATGTGAAGAACCCGCCGTATTTCACCGGCATGAGCGCCAGACCCGAAGGACTGCCCGACATCGCCGGCGCCCGCGTGCTGGCGTTGCTGGGCAATTCCGTCACCACCGATCACATCTCACCGGCTGGTTCCATCAAGAAGGATTCACCGGCGGGCCGCTACCTGCTCGAGCACGGTGTGGCGCACAAAGACTTCAACTCCTACGGCTCACGCCGCGGCAACCATGAAGTGATGATGCGCGGCACCTTCGCCAACATCCGCCTGCGCAATCTCCTGGCGCCGGGTACCGAAGGCGGTGTGACCGTTCACATTCCCTCCGGCGAGCAGATGTCCATCTACGATGCCGCCATGAAATACCAGTCGGAGAAAACGCCGCTGGTGGTGCTTGCAGGCGAGGAATACGGCACCGGCTCCAGCCGCGACTGGGCCGCCAAGGGCACACGCCTGCTCGGCGTGCGCGCCGTTATTGCCAGCAGCTACGAACGTATCCACCGCTCCAACCTCATCGGCATGGGCGTGGTGCCGCTGCAGTTCAAGGCCGGCGAGGATGCCGCAAAGCTTGGCCTTACCGGGCAGGAAACCTTTGATATTCCCGGCCTGGACAACGGCCAGGCCAGGACGGTTGAAGTCACCGCGACTGCCGCAGACGGCAGCAAAATCCAGTTCACGGCTGATGTACGCCTCGATACACCGAAGGAAATCGAGTACATCCAGCACGGCGGCATCCTGCATTACGTACTGCGGCAGCTGGCGGGTGACAGCAAGGCGGCTTAGGCAGGCGGCCTCGCCACGCGCCCGAATGCATGCCAGTCATACCGCCGTGTCAGGAGCATGATGGCCGCCAGCACACCAAACAACACGATGGCGCCCAGCAGCAACGCGTACTGCTCTGACAGCACCAGCAGGTAGAGCAGTCCGTAGACCACCGCAATCATTCCTCCAGCCACTATCCCGGCACGCCGGCTGCGCATTGCCCCGCCCAGATACACGCCGATCAATGCCGTCAAAGCCACCGCCCCCGTGAGATATCCCAACCCGAACGGCAGATGTTCACTCAAGGCCAGCACCAGCAGGTAGAACACCGACAACGCCAATCCAACCAGCAGGTACTGCATCGCATGGATGCGTACCCCCGCCAGGATTTCCCACAGAAATACACTCATGAACGTCAACGCGATGAACAACACCGCGTACTTCGTAGCCCGTTCATTGCGCTGGTAGGTGTCAACCGGCTGAAACAGATCCACTCCGAAACCGGCCTCGCGCAGCGTCTGTGCAGATACCGCCTGGTCATGCCATTGCTGCGGAAACTGGCGATTCAACTCAAGCACCTGCCAGCTGGCAGCAAATCCCGTGTCTTCCACCGCATAGTCGGCAGGCGCATAGGTACCGCTGAAGGACGGATCCGGCCACGTGGATTTCAGCACCACCTCGGTAGTTCCTGCCATCGGCAGCAGCCGCAGACTTTCGGTCCCGGCCACATCCAGCCGGAATGAGAACGGCTGCTCCTTGTCCTGTCGCAGCACATCCAGGTGAACATCAGCGCTGACACCTGCCAGGGTTTCATAGCGGCCAGGCTCCAGCTTGAGCTCCGCATCCCCCCAGCGCGCACGATCGACCTTGCGGATGCCCTTCGGATCATCAATGGCCAGGAAAAGCGAGGCCCGTTCCCAGTGCACCGTGTGACCGGGCGCATTCATCAGCGCGGCAAGTTCACGTACCGACCCGGGATCGAACAGGCCATCGATCTGCAGTTGCAACGTATAAACCGGCACTGAATAGATGCCGACATAGCGCATCTGCGGCTGCAGCTGCCCGTGCATGCGCACCTCGCTGGCCAGAATCCGGTGCGTATGGAGGGTACGTACCGCCCGGTCGCCCTCGCCACTGACGATTTCATAGGGTACGTTGAGTACTGGTCCGCCGAGCAACTGGTTGCCACCCCAGCCGTTGGCCACCTTGCTGATGGCGCTGTGGCGCAATTGAATGCGTTCGCCGAGCACACTGCGCACCTGGCTCAGTGGAATCAGCAGCAACACGGTCAGCAGACCGATTGTCAGCACCTTGGCAAGCAGCGGATTGATCAGCCTTGTCCGGATCGCAGCCCCGGTGTCAGTGGTGTTCGTCGCCGGATTCATGGTGCACCCCTTCTGTTCATCGTTGTTCGATTCGGCCGGGAGTGTGACTGCCGACTATGGCGACTCAGGGATGCAATCGGGGCGAATTGTGGCAGGGACTCTGCTCTAATACCGCAATGCAGATTGCCCTGTTCGACCTGGATGGCACCATCACCCGGCGTGACACCCTGGTGGCCTACATCTTCGGGTTCTGCCTGCGTCACCCGCGCCGGCTCCTCGGGTTTCTGCTCATGCCCTGGCATCTGGCGGGTTTTCTGGTCCACCGCGATCGCGGACGGCTCAAACAGGCGCTGATCCAGGCCACGCTCAGTGGCGTATCGCGCGAGGAAATGGCGCGCTGGAACAAGCGCTGGGTCCCACGGCTACTGGCGCGCGCAACGCATGCCGAGGCGCGCCGGCAACTTGAAGCCCATCGCAGTACCGGCGATCACCTGATACTGATGTCGGCAAGTCCGGATCTGTACGTACCCGCCATTGCGCGGGCGCTGGGCATGAACGAGACCATCTGCACTGGCGTACGCTGGGACGGAGTGTACCTGGACGGCAAACTGACGACGCCAAACCGCCGCGACGAAGAAAAACTGCGCTGCGTGCAGATGCTGCGGCAGCGCAATCCAGATGCCACGCTGACAGCCTACGGCAACAGCTCTGCAGATCTGCCGCATATGCGCGCCTGCGATCGCGCCTGCCTGGTCAACGCATCAGGGTCTGCGGTTCGACAGGCCTCTGCAAGCGGCGTGAATATTGGCTGGCCCTGACGCCCTTTCCATCCTGCGGGCACAAACGATGCCGAGGATCTGCCGCAATCAGTTGAGAATGAAAGTTACCTTCATCCGCACCCGATAGGTCACAACCTTGTCGTTTTTCAGCATTACTTCCTGGCTTGCGATCCATGCAGACTGCACGTTCTTGAGCGTCTTGGTGGCACGCTTCAGGCCGATCTCGATAGCTGCTTTGAAGCTATTGGGAGACGAGGCGATTATTTCCGTAACTCTTGCTACTGACATGGCTGTGTCCTCGATACGTTGATGGATACTAATTGAGTCCAGCAAGCCAATTCTGATTGGCCACCGGAATTCAGGGTACGCTCAGCCAGGGCCCGCGAGCAACCAGCGGTTGCCAAATGTCTCCTGATGTACCAGCATCAGATCAGTGCCCGAGAGGATCAATACCATGCTCCACCGACGCGTCCCGAATCTGCTGCCCTCGGAAATCACGCCGCAGGAAATGTACCTTGACCGTCGGCGCCTGATTGCCGCGGCGATGGGCATCGGCGCCGCCCTCGCCTTCCCCGGCGTTCGCGCCGCGACCACCGGCAAGTCTTTGAAATACACGCGCAACGGGAGATTAAGTCTGTCCGCAGAGCCCAACAGCTACGAGGAAGTCACCACCTACAACAACTACTACGAATT
>JAJFKF010000148.1 GCA_021773365.1 Gammaproteobacteria bacterium
GGTGGGCTTTCCGGGGACCGGCAGCAAGACCCCATCCATGGGGGCCTTGGGAAAAACCATCCATGGTTTTTCACATCCCCGGAAAGCCCACCCCAGCCGGTGCTTCGTTGCGGTGCCAGTGGCGTTCTGGTTCCGTGGATCAATCGTCCCGGCGCACGGGGCCGCGCAGGCGTTTGGTGTGCTGGCGGTGGACCTTGCCGGCCAGGCGGCGCTCCTTTGAGGCGCGGGTGGGTCTGGTGGGTCGTCGGGGTTTGGGTGCCACCAGCGCCCGCTCGATCAGGTCCTGCAGTCGCTGCAGCGCCTCGCGGCGGTTGCCTTCCTGAGTTCTGTGGTTCCGGGCCAGGATGAGGAGTGCGCCTTCGTCGGTGAGGCGTCTGCCGGCCAGTACCCGCAGTCGCGCCTTCACCCGCTCATCGAGCGCCTGGGTGCCCGCAAGGTCGAAACGCAGCTGCGCGGCGGTGGCCACCTTGTTGACATTCTGGCCCCCGGGGCCCGAGGCCCTCACGAACGAGAAGTCCAGGTCGGTGTCCGGGATCACGAGGTTGGAAGTGATGAGCAGCGGCATGGCTGCGGATTATTCACGGTGACAGCGCAATATCCACTCGTGAGGTGATGTTGCGGACCTTTTTTTCTGCGATGTCATCACGACCGGCCTTGCCACCACAGCGCTACGGCAGCGGCGCCACGGACGCCGGGGGCGTGAGCGGCCGGATCAGGCCTCCGCGCCGCATGCCGTCAACGCAGAGTCGTCAGTTTTCGCACCATTTTTCGCGCCAGATCGCTGGCGAGATTCTCCACGATGGCGTCCTCCTCGGCGTTGCGCATTCCGCCGGTATTTGAGCTGCTGGAGGCCGTATAGTCGCGGTAGACATCCAGGGTCTCGGGAAAGAACAGTTCCCGGCCTTCGAAAGTGGCCACGTAGGTGGCACTGTAGATGAGTCGGTATGCGCGATTGCTGGAGCTCGCCCCGCTTGCGCGGCGCTCGATTCTCTCACGGGAAACCCGGAGAATGGCGTCGGTCTGGGTGCGCATATCCTGCACGCGCACGCCCTTGCTCATGAGTTCCTGACGCAGGACCCGATGCAGCGCATTGTCGGGCTCCATCGTTTCGATGTAGAGCGTGTGCAGCTCCTGCGGGATCCTCGACGGCAGGCCGCCGCTGTTCCCATAGCCGCCGCCCGAAGCGCAACCAGCCAGAATCAAGATCATGCCCAGAATGGATGTACGCATTGCCCGTCCTCCCGTTGAGTGGGGCGATTGTGCGCCGACTTGGCTGCTGGTTCCAGCGCAGGGAGGCCCGCGCCACGAGTTGGCTTGTGTATCAGGGGATCCATCTGCGCTGGCCGGGATCGTGCTGCTCCACTGCCGTGCGGACACGCTGCTTCATCGCATCGTCGAAGTGGTTGCCGCGGAAGAAAATGCGCCCCTCGGCATCCAGCACGAAATACGTGGGCAACCCTTTTATACCGATATTGAAGTACTCCCTGGTGAAGGTTTCCTGGTGCCACTGCACCCAGGGCATGTCCACCGAGTTCTTCTGGAACTCGATCACCTTTTCAGGCGTGTCTCCGGCATCCACCGAAATCACCTCGAAGGGTTTTCCCTGCGACTGCAACTCCGCGCGAAACTGTTTGATGGCGGGCATGC
The DNA here is from genome assembly GCA_021773365.1 of Gammaproteobacteria bacterium. Classification (GTDB taxonomy): domain Bacteria; phylum Pseudomonadota; class Gammaproteobacteria; order Steroidobacterales; family Steroidobacteraceae; genus JAJFKF01. Next base: position 1,648 of record JAJFKF010000148.1, read on the forward strand.
TCGCGACGCAGGGCTTGCACCAGGTTGCCCAGAAATCCAGCAACACCACCTTGCCCTTGTAGTCGGCCAGCGAAACCGGCCTGCGGCTGAGATCGGTAAATCCAAAGTCTGGCATCGGTTTTCCGGGGAGCATGTTCTGCACCGTGTTGATCAGACCCTCGCCCTTCCAGCGCACCATCTGCACCCCTGTTTTTCCCGAGACATCGATGGCGGTTTCATCGGCGGCCATGGCGGCGCCGTACTTCATCACCCTGTCATACGCGTACTTGCGCTCCGCCGCCGAAGCACCCGGATCCTGGAAACGGGTAACCCAGTAGGGCGCTGCGATCTCGGCGATCAGCAGCCGGTTTCGCCCGCCCTTCTCAAAGGCAGCATCCATCAGCTCAGAGTCGTTGCTGCCCATCAGCAGAGCGATGGCCTGTTGTTTGTCCAGCCAGTGGTTAAGGATGGTTTGCCGCGCTTCGGGCAACGCAGCTTCACAGGCGGCACGCGCATCGGCAGACGGACGGGCGCAGAAGTGGAACACATATGACAGACCCGCGAACGCTGCGTCGTCGTCGGGTTGCTCCTGGTACAACTTAACCGCACGCTCCAGGTGTGCCCTGGCCGCAGCGGCTTGACCAGGCTCCGCAGCCGCACGTTCGCCTTCGCCACGCGCACGGCCTGCCAGGGCCTTGACTGCTTCGGTAAGCTGCGCCGCGATCTCGGTGCGCGTTTGCGGCGCGGCGCTCAGGTTCGCGACGCCTGCCAGGAACAGAGCGGCAACCGACAGGGATAGAATTTTCACATGTCTCTCCAGTTCAGGAATTCATACGGTCGGCGTGCGGCCGATGGGCCCGGGCTGAGCCGCGGGACCTCAGCTCGGGGAATACTGCGCCTCAGAAGCTCTTCCGGTACTGCAGATAAGCAAAGCGCTGACGGGGGTCGACCTGCCGGTTGTAGAAGCCCTGGCCATCACTGACCATAGTTGGAGTCGTATCGAAGACATTGTTGATGCCCAGGGTCCACTGACTGCCATCCAGCACTCCCTGCAGCATGCCGCCCCGGACGCTCTGAATCGCGTACTGGAACTGCAGGTCGTAAATGGTGAACGCCGGTATGTACGGGCCATCGAAGCCCGAAGCGGAGGGGAACGCCGAGGTGGGTGTAGTGGTATTGGTTGAATACTTGCCGACATATCGTCCCGTCAGCGTGACGCCGAGTCCGGCACGCTGCCAGCCAGCCGATGCGTATCCGCGCCAGCGGTTCGGGCCGCCGGCGCCCGCCGTTTCGACCAGACTGGAACTAGGAAGGGCCTGGGTCTGAAAATGGTTGGTGAAGGATGCATTGGTGTTGAACAGGAAGTTGCCGGACTCACCTGCGTCGTAGTCGTACCGGATGTTGATGTCCGCGCCGTCGGTCTCGAGGACAGAAATATTGATCGGGCCGGTATAGAACTCGGTAATGAGTCCGGCCCAGCCGTTGGCGGTGTCCGTGGCCGTCGGCGCCGCGCGCACGATGGAACCCTCGTAGTCGCTGATCCGGTCGAGCACCTGGATGAGGTTGGTGCGCACGATGGCGCCGGTCTTCTTGGTACGCCAGTAGTCCAGGGTCATGGTCAATCCTGGCGCGAAGCGGGGCTTGAGGATCATGCCGATGTTGGAGGACTGGGCCGATTCAGGCAGCGTCCCGGGGTTGCCGCCATTGTAGTTCGTCACCCCGGCAGGGTAATCGAGCACGAGGGGACGATTGCCACGCAATGGGTCCACCCATCCAAAAATCAACATGAAGAAGTTCGAAATGTTCTGCGGGCTCAATGTGTCACTCAGATCGTTCCAGTCGGGCGGGTAAAAGCCCTCGGTGAAAGAGCCACGCAGGGCAATGTCGGGCACGATCTGCAGCTTCAGCGCCGCAACATAGGTCTCGGCCGCCTCGCCCTGGAACTCGAAGGGCTGTTGGTTTGACTGGTTGACGCCCTCAGTGCTGTTCTTTTCACTGGAATAGCTGAGGTTCAGGTCCAGCCCCTGAATGAAGGGCACTGGCTGCCAGGACTTGCCGAATATCGGCACCACCAGCTCCACCGCGCCCTGCAGCGTTTCACGCCTGCTGTTGATGGGACTTTGCGCGACTGGGCCGGTGGCCGAAGGCGAGCCGTTCGCCAGCAGGTAAAAATCAGGGGTAAACAGCGTGTAGAAGCCCGAATCCCGCTCGAAATGACGGAACTTGCCCACCAGAGAAGTCCGCACCGGACCGGCCGGCAGCGAGTACACATCTCCGGTCAGGCGCACATTGGCCTCTTTCTGCAGCGACTTGGTGGGCGTGCGTCGGCCGCCGCCAAAATAGGCGTCCGCGGTGTCGGCGGTGATGGGATACACCTCGTGATCCGCCAGCAACGGATAGATCGCGCGACGAACCGCAGCAGGCGCCGGGCTCCCCGGAATGTTCGGATTGTCAGGAATATTGAGAGTGAGGAGTCCCGTTACTCCGCTGTTGCCTGACGCCCGGTACGTGACATGAGTGTCGGAATCGGTGTAGTCGATCACGCCGTCGGCCGACCAGTCCCACTTGTCGTTGAGGGCGCCCTTGAATCCCACCACGGCGCGGCCGGACTGGGTTTCGCGATCGAAACTGGCATCCGGCAAGTCCGGCGTATCGAAGTGCACGATGACGGCGCGGCCAGCCAGCCCGTCCTGGAGTTGCCGAAAGGATTAAGGGGATCGGCGGCGGTCAGGGTGAAGTTGGAAGTTATAGCCTCCGGCGCGGAGTGTCTGGTCTGGTTCAGACTGACCGTGAACTCGCCGTAGGCCTCCAGGCGGCGCGGAATCAGGGTGTGTTCGATCTGCGCATTGAGGCTGTAGTTGTCCCGGGGCTCGGAAAGAATCAGACGGTCCCAGCGGCTGGGTCCCGTCGAAGCGTTTCCCGCGGTGGCGACAAACGACGCCGGGGTCAGCGTGAGACTCTGCGCCGGTGAGGTCCCTACGGGTACAGTGGCATAACGCACGCCCGGGCGGCCGGGAATACCCAGGTCACCGACTGGGGACTGCATGACAATAGTGGCTGGAGCCTGCGCCAGGGCCGGAATCATCTGCGACTCGAACACCAGGACGCCCGAGGTGACGTCGCGGACCGTGGAGTCTGGACCATACTTCGCAATGGCGCGATCCAGGTAGTCGCGATCACCCAGCTGGAGTGCGGCGCGGCGCTGCAAATTGAGGCTCAGTGTGAGTCGGGTGTTGCCTTCGTTGAAGCTGCGCCCATCGACGTAGGTCAGGCGCTGCTCGCTGGCGCCACCATCCTGAGACTCACCCACATAGACGGTCAGGTCCTGGCCGGAGTAATCCTTGCGCAGAATGACGTTCACGACGCCGCCGATGGCGCCTGCACCATAGATGGCGGATCCGGCATAGGGCAGGATCTCGATGCGCTCGATCGCCGCCAGCGGGATGCGGCTGATATCCGCTCCACCGCTGGTGGTCGGGCTGGTGCGCGGCAGTGCACGGCCATTCACGAGAACGACAGTTTGCGAGGAAGAAAAGCCGCGCAGACTGATGGTGGGCGTACGCTCCTGGGTCTGGAGCTGGCTGCCCACCGCCCCCTGCGCGTACGTCTCGGCGGAGGTGGTTTGCGGAATGAAACGGAACAGCTCTTCCATGCTGGTCACACCCAGCCGCTCGATGTCCTCACGGGTGATGACGTTGTGGTACAGCGGCGCCTCCGCGCCGGTCTGCAGCGGACCGGCGTTGTTCAGGCCATCGATCCTGCGGTCGACCACCTCTATTTCGTTTGAAGAATTCTGCTCAGCCTGGACCGGTGCATCGGGTTGCACACCCTGAAGCCGGACCAGGCGCAGATCGACGCCCTCACTGACGACACCCACCTGCGTCTTCCTGCCAACGATCCTCACGGTCTTGGGATTCACGAACTCGAACTTCAGCCCGGTGTTCACCAGCAGCCTCTCCAGCGCCTCCCGCGCTGACAACTGCCCCACTACATGAGGACTCGTCACACCGTCCTTCGCCACGTCCTCGGCCTTGAATATCACCTGCAATCCTGCCTGCGCGCCGAAATCCTGCAAAGCCGCGCGCAGCGGCTGGGGCTGGATGTCCACCCTGATCTGTCCGTTTTCCTGCGCTATCGCACTGCCACAAATGGCCAGCAGCGCCGTCGCCGCAATCAGCTTCTTGATGGTTTGCATCGTTCGCGCCCCGTGAATGACCTGTCTAAACGGTTAGAGCCCTGCGAGCCGTCGAAGCTTAGGTCGAAAAGTTACCTAAGGTTTTCCCCCCGGATTTGCTCTTCTCAGGGTAGAGGGCGAGAATTTTCCAACGCATATGCCAGCCATCCGCACTATCTCATCACCGCAACAGGGCGCCGAGGCAGCCTTCCGCAGGTATGCCCCGGATCTGCACCGGTACCTGCTGCGCCGCATCCGGCATGGCAGCGCCGTGCCCGACCTGCTGCAGATAGTGTTCGAGCGGTTCCTGCGGGTGCAGGACATAGAACAGGTGAAAAATCCCCAAGCTTACCTCTACACCATCGCCTCCCATGTGGTGAGCCAGGCCAGACTCCGCGAGGAAAACAACCCCGTGACCTATGACTCCGTCGCTGTCGATGAAGCCGGTGACAGACTGGAGAATGCCCAGCCCGACGACATGGCCCACCGCATGGGTATCGCCCAGGAACTCAACCGGGCCCTGGCGCAGCTGCCGCCGGCGCATCAGGCAGTTATTCTCCTGACTAAACGTGATGGACTGTCCTACCAGCAGGTGGCGGAACAGACTGGCCTCAGCGTGAACACCGTGACTCTTTACGTGTGGGAAGCGCGCAGCCGCCTGAAGACCATTCTCAAACGTGCCGACTACGGACGATAAGACAGACACATGCGCATCCAGAAACAGATTGACCGACTCATCACCGACCAGGCCTCGGAGTGGCTGGAGACACTGCAGACAGCGGGCCCTGAGCAACATCAGGCCTTCTGCGAGTGGCTGTACCAGTCACGCCGCCATATGGAGGAGTTTCTGGAGGTGGTGGCAGTCGAACGCGCCCTGGCCGATCTGGACCTGGAGCGTCGAATCAACGTCGACGCGCTCCTTGCGCAGATTGCCCCGAACGTGACTGAACTGAGGGCTGATGCCAGCGCACGATCCGCGCCGCGTCCGCGA